>JAUNIW010000018.1 GCA_030523245.1 Pseudomonadota bacterium | reverse complement strand
ATAAAACACCTGCATAAATAATATAAATCTTATAATATGCAAATGTCAATAATATTTTTCCTATATTATATTATTTTTTACTTATTTCTTTTTCTTCCAAACTTTTTTGTAAAAATTTATTTATTTTGCCATCGGCATCACGTGCGGCTCTTGTTAATAATTTTTGTATCAATGAATCGGCAATATCCTGTTCGTTTTTTTCTGCCGCAAACAAAATAAAATGATTCTGTTCCTGATTTACGGGAGCAAATTCACCGTCATGTGTTGCCGCGGTCCGGAGTTCGATAACCATCTGCATTTTACGGTTATTCTCTCCGACCTTATCCACCTCGGCTTTTTTCAAAATCGGCGTTACCACAAAATCGGCCAGATTTTCATCATCTGTTACATAATAGTAGTCACTATGAGAAAACTGTTCTTTCAGTAAATCGGTATAATGATTGGTATCCGTATTGTCCCAAAACTTCATATTTTTAACATACAAAAGTTTTTTTTCGGACAGGCTTTGCGGTTTAAATGTTGTTTTTTGTTTAATTTCCTCGGCAATTTCAGCTGCCGACGGCGCTTCAGTTTCTGTGGACATCACGGCGGAAGCGGCATCTTTTTTATGTTCTTTTATCAATGCATTCATTTCTGCCGAAGAAATTTCCAAATCCGCCGTTACATGAACGCAAACCCGATTAAGCTCTTCATGCGTTATCTCGTGTTTTATATTTGCCAAATACTCATCAATTAAACGATAAGCAACAATATCCAGAACGTCCGGTGTCAGTGAACTGTCGTATTTTTGAATAGCGCCTGATGATTTGACGGCCGTCAGACTGGCCTTATCCACCGCCCGATATTCCATAGTTTTTGTATCAAAACCGGTCTGCCTGTCATCACAGGCGTCGGCCTCGATTGTTTGCAGAACAGCATCTGCTTTTGCGGCGAAGACCCTGTCCGACAGGCAAAACAGAGCCGTCAGCATACACAGGCAACTTTGTATCCGGCCAGACATTTTTACCACCAGCTGCGGTCTCCCTCTGCCTGATGAACAACTTCGGCCCACTCACCGATTTTTATTCCGTCCTTACTTTCCAGCACAAGCGTATATTTAATGGCCGGAACCTGTTTTGTCGGTGTATCAAACCAATCGGCCGCAGATTTTACCACATAATCAGCCTTAGCGGCATCATCAACAACCAGAACCGTAGCCGTGTCGGCCAGACGTTTTCTGATTGTCTTGACACCCATAGCCGTTCCTCCCGGCAAATCGGCTGCTGCCGGACGGGTATCCTGAATATAAACGTTGATTGTTTTATCCTGAAAAACGGCTTGAGCTTCACTCAGCATCGAATTTACGGTCCGGTTGGCCGAAATCACATAAATTTCCGGCAAATCAGGAATCCGACTCTGCGGCGTAACGGCAACAGGTACATCATCCGGACAATCACGCTGCTTTTTATATTCCGAATAAGTTTCGGTTACACGCGGTTTCAACACCAGCGGTGCAGCTGCCGTACCGGAACAATTATTATCCGCGCAGGAATATGAGCAAGGCATATTTATCTCGGAAGATACCGGTAAAGCGGCCGGAACGGTTTCAGGCGTAAACACCGCCTCTTCCGCCGGAGAATTCACATTTCCCGTGAGTTTATAAGCGGTACATCCTGTCAAAACGAGAAACATACCAAGTAATGATATTTTTTCCATATTTTAAATTCTCCTTTTTACACTTAATAGCATTTTGACACACCTACTCTTAAAAATACCTTAATATCATTTAAGATTTGCTTGAAATTCGTATATCTTTCGCCTATCCTTATTTCGAGTTTTACTAAAGGATACCATTATGCTGATTACCTTTTTGGCTGTTCTGACGCCTTTTCTTGCTTTAATTCCGCCGTTGCAGCGCAATCGTTTTTTTATATTGTATTTCGCATTTATGCTGCTGTCAGCTTATATAACGGAAAACTATTATTTTCGGGTAATTGCATTTTCATATAAAGCTTTTTTGATTTTTACGGTTTACCACCTTTTTTGTATCAATCTGGCAACCTTTCTGGCTTATGGCGCAGATAAACGGGCTGCCCGAAACGGTGACTGGCGTATACCGGAAATGCATCTGCATGCTTTGGAATTTCTCGGCGGCTGGCCCGGCGCCTTTATTGCCCAGAAAATTTTTCGCCATAAAACAAAAAAACGCAGCTTTCAGGTCATGTTCTGGCTCATGCTGTTTCTTGAAGGCGCCGCAATCTATATTATATTAAGTTATCTCAAACTGATTTAAGGAGGTTTTGTTATGCGTTATACTTTCATAATGCTTTTGGCCGGTACTTTTTTAAGCGGAACCGCTGCGGCTGAACAGATTTTACTCAATAATGCCAACAGCAAATTGACACTGAGTATTTACAACCAGAATCTGGCACTGGTTAAAGACACCAGAGAAGCCGATATCAAAGCCGGTGTTACCGACGTCATTTTTGACGGTGTTGCCCAACAGATACAATCGGAAACAGCCTTGCTCTACGGACAGGATATTAAGGTTTTGGAACAGAATTACAGCTATAACGTCATCACAACCGGAAACCTTATCAGTCAGTCCATCGGACAAGAAGTAACTACTGTCCGCCAAAATCCCGAAGACGGCAGCAATATCTTTGAAAAAGCCGTTATTATCGGTTCAACTTACGGACAGCCCGTTCTGAAATTTTCATACGGTATCGAAACAAATTTTCCCGGACGCATCGTCTTTAACAAAATTCCGTCCGGTGTCAGCGACAAACCGACTCTGACTGCCAAAATAAATAATAAACAAGCCGGTAAAAAGAATTTGTTTTTGGCTTATCTGACCGGCGGAATAAGCTGGAAAACGGACTATGTTGCCTCCGTAACCTCTAAAGACCGTCTGAATCTGACAGGCTGGGTGACAATTAACAACACTTCCGGCGTGGACTATAATAATGCCAAAATCCAGCTGATTGCCGGTGATGTTAATGTTGTCCGCAACAACATACAACCACGGATGATGATGACTAAAATGGCAGCCGCTAATACCATGGATGCTTTTGACAACGCGGAATCAGTTGCTGCCGGCACGCCTGAACAAATCAATAATTATGAACTGTACACACTGCCGACCATAACTTCTATCAAAGACAAACAAACAAAACAAATCGGACTGATTGAAAAATCAGCAGTCAAATTCGAGAAGGAATTTAATTTCAACTCACCACTCTATTTCAGCGGTGATTATGACTTTGAAAAAGAGCACCCGACCATTACTTATGTTTTTGAAAATAATAAAGCCTCAAATCTCGGCTTATCTCTGCCGGCCGGCATTATGCGTTTTTATGAAAACGATAAAAACGGTAATCTGCAGTTTATCGGTTCCGCCCGCCTTGACAATACGGCCAAAGATGAAACGTTGCGCTTGAATCTGGGCGAAGCCTTCAACCTGACAATTAAAGGAAAAATCAGCAAAACAGCTGAAAAAGAACTTGAACGCAAGCCGCAAAATGCCTGTGCAAACGTTAAACTTTTGAAAACATATACGGCCGAAACAACCATCAATAATGCCGACACTTCGGAAAACCGTGTTATCATCAGTCAAAATCTTCCGGAGAATTATAAAATTGTCAAAGAAAGTCTGAAAGGAACTGCTAAAAATGCACGGACACGCCAGTGGACCGTTCCGGTTCCGGCCGAGGGCAAAACAACTTTGACATTTACGGTTGAATTTCCGCAAAATACAAGGGTTTGCAACTGATTAAACCTGACAGAAGAACTCTGACGATTGCTCGGAGTTCTTCTGTACCCTGAAAATCACGCGTTAGACACGGGCTTCAGTAAAACTTATAGCGCAGAAAATGACAAAGCCTTCCGTTCAGGAAAAAATTTTATTGCAATTCAGGTAAGTCTCTGATAAAAAAAATACAAAATTGAATTATTATTTAAATTTTTAATTATGACTGAAAAAATTTTTATTGAAAGTTGTATTCGCGAAGGTCGTGAATTAACAAAAGAGCAACAACTTGAAATGTTTGAATTATTCAATGCTGAAGAATTGCTTGAAGCATGCCCAAAGAGGAAGAACAGGTTTTGCAAAGAGGCCGAACTCAAAATGCTCAAGCCATGGAACTGATAAAGACGTACACCTCCAAATGGGGACTCAGCGCTGCGGCGGAACTTAAAATGTTTGAGCATCCTCAGGCTATGGAACTGATAAAGATGTATATTTCAAGGCATTCATTTCATGATGAAGTTGAACTCAAGATGCTTGAAAATCCTCAAGCTGTGGAACTGTTAAAAATGTATATATCCTAGTGGAAACTTTGTAAAAAAGCGCAACTCCAAATGCTTGAACACACTCAGGCTGAAAAACTCGTGGAGGTATATATGTTCAAAAGGGAACTTTGCCAGGAGGCAGAGCGTAAGTGGTTAAAACGACAAAATAAAAGTTAGAGTTTTTTTATTTGTCCGATTTTACAACAATACCACCGATATGATTCGGTGGTATTGTTGTATCCCCAAAATGAACTCTGTCCCAAAACCTCAGGACAAAATTTCTTCCGTTATTATTGGCAAATATCTTCCGCAATAATCGTAGAAGCATAGCGTTTTCCATAATTAACCGCAAAAACACGGGCAACTTCGTTCATAATTTTATTTTCATACAAATGCTTAAAATTTTCATCCGCCGTCACTTCCAAAACCTGCTCTTTTTCCAGATAAGTCAATGTCAGACCAATCAGTGCCGCTTTCAGCGGTTCCGCTTCCATTTTGGCAAAATTTTCTGCCGAGATTTTGAACCGTGCCGCCGGTGCTTCGGCACCTTTTTCAATATAGTGCGCCGCCGTCATAAGACGAATATAATCCTGTAAAAGGATTGGCGAAAATATTTCCAGTTCCGTTTCCGGTTTTTCCATTTCATTCTCCTTTTTTCTTTACAGAAGGCCGGTTTTCATAAATAAAATTCATCATTTTGACAAATGCCGTCGATGCTGTTATTTGTTCAACAGACACATTCATTTTTATACGCCAGTTTGGATATTCCTGTACCGTTCCCGGAGCATTGTCCAAAACCACCTGACGATAAATATCATTCAACCGAACCAAGAACAAAGCACTGTTTGCCCGCGCACAGTATTGATTTATTTTCAGTTCAATGGCTGCGGGTATATTTTTTCCGTCGTCCACACTATCTGCCAGTTCATTTTTTTCCGTTTCATTCAGTATACCTTCTTTTTCAAAAGCTTTCAGCATATTTTTCCGGTCATTTCCGCGCCCTGCCAGATTATCCTGATACTGCATATCATTGACATACAAATTACAATGGTTAAAAACCTCTATATCTTCATTTGTCCAAAAACCACAGGCTGTTGCCTGATCATGGGTAGATGATTGAGCCAAAGACAAATACATATATTTTTCCGGAGCAATAAAACTGCCGTCTTTTTCTTTTTGCCGGCAGAAGACCTTATAGGACAACAAGCCGTGCGCTTCCATATATTCGCGAAAACCCTCTGGAACCGTTCCTAAATCTTCTCCGATAATCAGACACTTATGACGCATACTTTCCAGCGTTATAATTGCCACCAAATCTTTGATATTATAATAAATATAAGCACCCTGCACCACCGGATTATCTTTGGAAAAGAAACCCCAGAATAAACGTCTTAATCCCATAGCATGATCAATACGCAAAGCACCCGAATATTGCATATTTTCCTTTACAAGCTTAATAAACGGCGCATAAAACTGTTTGACAAGCTGCTGCGGATGATACGGCGTAAATCCCCAGCTTTGCCCCCGCGGCCGCATCGGATCTGCCGGAGCACCGACACCGGCGTCTAAAACATAAGCTGACGGATTTTCCCAGACTTCGGTACCATTCGAAGCCGCACCAATAGGCATATCCGTATATAAACCGATTTTCATATTCAACTCAAGTGCCAGCTTCTGTACTTTTTTTATCTGCCTGTCAGCCAGCCAATGACAATATTTGTAAAAACGTACTTTAACTGCATTTTCTTTTTTAAATTTTGCCACGGCTTCAGACCGGACATCGGTCAGCCCGTTCGGCCAAAAACGCCAAAAATCAAGAGGTTTGATTGTTTCCAACAATGTTTCAAAAACAGCCAGATTATCCAGTTCATCTGCCTTAGCCGCAATATATTCTGCAAATTCAGTTCGGCGGACGGCAGAAGCATTTGCATCGAAATAGGCAAACATCAGTTCTAATATATGTTTTTTCAAAAGCAGAACTTTGGTATAATCCACCTTATCCGCCTCATTCAGGCGTTTAATCTCAGCAAAGGTTTCTGCCATAGCCATAAATTCCTGCACCTGAGGTGATTTTTGAAAATCTTCTTCTTGCTGCAAATCCAGATAGATATAATTTACAAACAGACGACTCAAAGTCCGATACGGAGAATAGTCTCCTTGTTTTATACCAAGAAGTTGTTCTTCTATTTGAATAAACGGACTCATTACGCCCAACGGATTTATACCGACAACATCACCGCCGTGCTTGGCTGTCAGTCTGACAATCTCCGTCAAATCCGAAAAATCACCGATGCCCATGCTGTGTTCGGAATGCAGAGCATACAGCATAACAGCCGTTCCGTAAATATGCTCTTTTTTTTGTAAAAATTCAGGCATCCAGCATTTTTGCGGTGCTCTAATCAATAAAGTATCAATTGCAGACGGATGTGATCTTATATGGTAATATCCGTTTTCTAAATCATCGACCACAACTTTCTGTCCGCCTTTTACCGAACGCTGCCAGACAATTTCATTTTTTTCATTATAAATACATAATTCCAGCGTATTCCGACTTTCCGGTACAAACTCAACCGTTTCATTATCAAAAAAAGCCAAAACCGGCGGAAGCACCTCTTTTTTCTGTAGCTGTTCAAAAGATGCCTTTATTTGCTGCGTCGTATCTGTTTTATATCCCATACTTTTAAGAAAAAACTTTCGAACATTGTCGTCCGTAAAATGTGTTTGCCCTGTTTTATCAACATAAGATGATGAAATTCCGGCTAATTCAGCTAATTCTTGCAAATTACACATAGGTTTCTCCTTATTATTCGACCATCCTAGCAAGAAAGAACTCACTTTACAATACTTATTTTTTGTGATAGGTTTAAGTATAATCTAATCAAAGGAGAAATTATGAAACTGGATAAAAACACGGCGGACTATCTATCCCGCCAACGTTGGTGCAATTTTAAAGAAGAGATTCGTCTGAAACAGATAAAAGACATAGAATTTACGTCCGTACCTAATGCTGACCATCGGGCGTATCCGCTTTTTGGACGAGAACAATCTTCCTTCCCGCAACTTCATGATGCCTCTGGCTCTGGCTGAACAAGATGATACAGACACCCTTGTTTTAAACGGCAAAGTTTATACGGATGCTTTACAACGACCAGACTGGTGGCAGAAAATGAATGAACTATTTCGGCAGAAAAACAATTCTATAATTTTTCCGAATGGCTGGCGGTTGGAATGTTCCGAATTTGGTGACGCCCAGTTTCTGGAACAACAGCGCTTTGCTAATTCCCGTCCGCTCAACGTACAACAAAGCAACACAACATTGTCTGTCGGTGATGACCTTATCGCTTTCAAACTGGAACGCATGTTGGAGTTTTCTCAAAAGAAAAATCCCGAATTTGAAATGAATGAAAAACTAATGCGGGAAAACAGTTCCGTAATGCCTAAAACTTACGGTTATTTGATTTTGCATAATCCGCAAAATAACACAATGGCATCTTCCGGCATTATTCAAGAATTTATCGTCAATCAGGGAGATTTTTGGAATTACTCTCTGGCCTATCTGAAACAGCGTCTGAACAAAGGCTATTTGCAGCAGAGAAGTCTGACTGCCGAAGAAAATCCGCATTTTATCAGCCTTATGCGTGATCTAGGGAAAAAAACGGAAGAAATGTCCGAGTGTTTATCCAGACCAGATACAAATCCTGCTTTCACACCGGAACCTGTTGATGAACGCTTTATCCATACTTATCAAAAACAGTTAGAATTTCTGCATATCAAAACACGGAATACTATTCAAAACAATTTAGAAAATCTGCCGCAAGAAACAAAAAACAAAGCATCTGTTCTTTTACAAAACTGGAATGAGTTACTTAATTCTTATATTGACGTAACTATCGGAAAAATCAAGAAAAATATGAATGGTGGGTATTCCCTTGTTCGTGTTCACGGTGATTTCCATTTAGGGCAGGTTTTAGTTACACAAAATAACGAATTAAAATTTATTGATTTTGCCGGAGAACCGGCCGCGTCTTTTAAAGAACGTGCCCAAAAACATATCTCGGTGCGTGATTTAGCCGGTATGTACCGTTCCGTCAAAGGTTATCTCGGCAATGTTGCCGTTGAGGAATTTGTAGCCGATGCACCAGATGAAGCTAGTGCCAAAGCCCGCCGCAGTTATGCCGAAAAAGCTATCAGGCCACTAATTGACGAATCGGCTCGTCTGGTTCTAAACGGACACAGTTTGAAAGAGCCTTGGCTGGGACTGGAAGTACTGCGTAAAAATTTATATGAAGTCAATTATGAAGTTACCTATCGTCCACAGATGGCTTATGTTGCTATCAACGGACTGGCTTCTATGCTGAGCCCAGACAAAAATATTCCTGAGAATATAATTTCCCAGAAACTGAGTTCGAAATCAGAAACAAAATAGAAACAACCTCGTAAACAGGAGGGCTTTTCAGATTCCCGTGTTACGGCTCGGTTATATTTGTAAATGATAATAAAATAAACGGTTTGGCGTTTTTCACCTACGGAAGATTTCCTTACCGGCAATTTTCGAATATGTTTTGTTTTGCGGTACTGTTTTGTGGACGACTTCTGCCTGATATACGGGAACGTTACCTAAATTGATAAAGTCATAAACGCGTTTGTCTCCGCCATACCATGCTGTTTTTCTGGCACGTTCGGCATCCGGCGTTTCCAAGCATATATTTTTAACTTTTTTCAGCGTTATGTCATCCGTTTTTAAAATTGTATATTTACCGTTACGGTCTTTTCTCAAAACATCATTAACTTCTAAACCACGCAAACCGCCGACAAAAAAAACAATCATCTCTTCCGGTTTGATTTTCCCGAAATAACAGTAAAGTTCCAATGCTCTTCGTTTAGCCAGTCCCGAATTAAATGAACTCTTTCTGGTAGAAACCTTTTTTAGAAACTCCCTGATAATTCCTCTCCTGTTATTTTGATTGATTGCTTCTGCCAGAGCAGATTTTTTCCCGTTTTTCCCCAAAACACCGGCACCACAGTTGTAGCATAGACTTACAACTGCAGCCATTTCATTCGGCGGAAGACGACGGGTTATATATTTATCAAGATACGGATATACCCGCTTTTCCAAATGAGCCTTTATCTGTTTTTCTATCTCTTCGCCGGATTTTAAAACATCTCCTTTGCACACCGGTGTTCCGTCGGCATATTTTGTGCTGCCGACACCGATGGTAAAGACACCTGTACCGTCATCATAGGCCTCGGTAGCACATCCTTCAAAAAAGATAAGCTGCTGCATAATTTCCTTTTCCGCTTCCCTGTATCGGGCAAAACGGTCATATCTGACTTTCGGTTTACTGACTGTTTCGACTTTATTTTTCGAAACCGTTTTGACAACAGTTTTTTGCGCCAATGCCGCCGTTGGTGTTAAAAACAGCAAAGATGCCAAAAATTTTTTAAATTTTCCAGCCATACCTTCTTCCCTCATTTAACGTTCTGTCTGCGGATGTTGTTTACGATACTTCTGAATATCCGCTGTCCGGCAGCTTTTCAAAACTTCCGGCATTTCCCTGAATTTTTTCACCATATCCAAGATTTCCTGCTGCTGTGCGGCCGTAGCTCCGACCAAAATTGGTTCAAAGAAATTCGGAATATCAATATATTGTGTATCGGATATTCTGACTTTTCCGGCTTTTTGCTGTTTTTCCGGTTTTATACCTTCCGCCTGCATCATCGATACCGGCTGCAGAAATAATTTCATTTTTTCGCTGTCATCAAACATAACCTGATACGGCGAAATAAAGAAATGATTTTCATCTCTGGTATCCCATACCTGTGTTATCACAGGAACATCGCTCTCTGCAAAATCTTTAATCCGGCTTAATAAATCAACTTTATTAAAGGTATATATTTTCTGCAATATATTTTTATAAGCTTCTTCATCCGGCTCCTGCAAAACCGTCCAGCCACAACTTTCAAAAGGTGTGTTTTTAACAAAGTTTTTAAAAGTCTTATCCCTTTTGAAAGAGGCAACGGCTTTATGATAACAAGAAGTAATAATCTGCGGATGTGATACCAAATTTTCCGCATTAACACCTTTAAGCATAAGTTTCATTTTGGCCGCAATAAAAATATGCTGGAACAGCTCCTGCTGGCGGCTGATATGCACATCTTTTAAATAAGCATAAAGACCGTCAATTTCTCTTTGCATTTCTTTATTGATTTTTGCCAGACTTTTCACTTTACGTTGATTTTCTTTTATCAATACGCGTTTGTCATTATCATAGTCAATGTCTTTTTCCATATAGCTTAAGAAATCGATCCCGCCGATAGTATACATTTTCCTTTTAATGGAAATATAATTTTTTTTGCTGTCTTCAATAAAATCTTTTCTGTCAATATACCCTGTCAGCATCCTGAATATTCTACCGGCATAAACCGGTGCGTATTTCTTCATCCACATATCACGAGTACCGTTAGCCAGCAGATACCATTCCTTTTTATTATCCTCTGCCTTGGTACTGAGCGGATTGATACTA
The DNA here is from genome assembly GCA_030523245.1 of Pseudomonadota bacterium. Lineage (GTDB taxonomy): Bacteria > Pseudomonadota > Alphaproteobacteria > RF32 > CAG-239 > RUG410. The sequence goes on along the minus strand of JAUNIW010000018.1, from coordinate 13,921 downwards.
CCGTCTTTAACGGCTTTAAAATAAAATCCCATATATGTATTTTCATATTCTTTTATAATCTGCGGACGCTCTTTTTCTGTCGCGGATAAATATTCATAACGCGCTGTTAAAACAGCCGCCAGATTAGCTGAAATTTCATCATGCATACATAGTTTGAAATATTCATAAGGTGTCAGAAGATAATAATTACGAAAACCTGTCTGAGCATTGTGGTCATGCCATTTTTCATGTACAAACAACGGAAGCTGCATCCGGTATCTGTCATTATCTTTAACGTAGTTTCTTATAATTTTTCCATTTGTATAATAAAGAAGAGCTCTGCTTCTCCGTTCCAAAGTATCTGTTCTGTATTTTATATTCAGCACAGAATTTTTGACTGACGGACGACGGATTTTTTCTGTCTTTGGCTTGACCGGTACCGGAGCTGCCTTTTTATCCGGCTGACAGGCTGTTCCGGCAACAGAAATCAATAATCCCAGTCCGACAGAATTCAGCCATTTTCTTATTTTGTCATAAACTTTCATAATTTTTCCCCTTTTCAGGTTAAATTATATTTAATTTATCTTAGTTTATCCGATTTCTGTTTTTTGTCAAGAAACATTAAAAAAAAGTGCAAAAAACGAATAATTCCGGTTTCATCTATTGACAAGCAAACAACTTGTTTATATACCAGAATAACATATAATTTTGTGAGATTGAATATGCTGAATAAAATCCTTTTTGGGATTGTGGCAGCCGGTCTCGGCGCTGCCGGCTGGCTGGGCTGGCTCAAATATCAGCAGGTTTGTAAGACAGAATCGGACAATAATATCGAGCGTAATTTTTCCTTTGACAGTGTCGTGCGTAAAGCTCGGGATTTAGCGGCAGAACCCTATCAGGCTCCCGATACGAATCTGCCGGAGCAACTGCATAATCTGAGCTATGATGCTTATCGTGATATTCGTTTTGTACGGGAAAACGGCCCTTGGTATAATCAGCAACTTCCTTATGAAATACAATTTTTCCATTTGGGCAATATTTTTCAGATTTCCGTACCTATCAACGAAGTATCCGACGGCGTATCCCGCAGTATTAAATACTCCGGCAATTTTTTTAATTATGGACAAAACAAGCCGGATACCAAACAGTTTGAGGATTTGGGATATGCCGGTTTCAGAATCCACAGTCCTCTGAATACATCGGCCTATTTTGACGAATTGGTAACCTTTTTAGGTGCCAGCTACTTCCGCGGTTTGGCCAAAGGGCAAAAATACGGCCTGTCTGCCCGCGGACTGGCTGTGGATACGGCAGAAATGACCGGCGAAGAATTTCCGGTTTTCAAAGAATTCTGGGTCGAAAAACCTAAACCGAAAGACAAATTTATAAAGCTTTATGCCCTGCTTGACAGTAAAAGCATCAGCGGCGCTTACAGCTTCAAAATCATTCCGGGGACAAATACGATTATGTATATCGAAGCCCGCCTGTTTGCCCGTGAAGATATTAAAAAAATCGGTATTGCTCCGCTGACTTCGATGTTTTTATTCGGCGAGAACAACAAACATGATTTTGATGATTACCGGCCGGAAGTACATGACAGTGACGGCTTGCTTATTCATAACGGTAATGACGAATGGCTGTGGCGTCCGCTGGATAACTCCAAACACTTACGTATCAGTTCTTTTGTAGATAACAATCCTAAAGGGTTCGGACTGTTACAGCGTGACCGGGATATAAAAAATTATCTGGATTTTGAGGCTCATTATCAAGACCGCCCGAGTACCTGGGTAGAACCGCTGACCGACTGGGGCAAAGGTTTGGTTCAACTGGTAGAAATTCCGTCCCTGCAGGAAATCCACGATAATATTGTAGCCTACTGGGTGCCGGCAGAACCGGTTAAAGCAGGACGGGAATATACCTTTTCATACCGCCTTATCTGGCTCAATGACGTCATGAAAGATAAAGAACTTGCCTCTGTTACGGCGACCAGAACCGGTATCGGCGGTGTATCCGGTGTTAATACGGACAATACCGACCGCAAGTTTGTCATTGATTTTACCGGTAAAGAACTTGATGAAAAATATGCCGACAAGAATATCAAACCGGAGGTTTCGGTTAATACAGGAAAAATCAACGGCGTCAGCAGCGTTTATAATCCTGTTACAAAGGGTGTTACCGTTTATATCGACTATCAACCGGTAAACGGAGACGAAATTCGCGTTTTGCTGACGAAAGACGGTAAACCCGTTTCCGAAGTTTGGAGTTATCAATGGCTAGACTGAAAATTCAAAGCGCAGAAGACATTACCGCTGCTTATCTGAGCTGTCTGAACATCAAAAAAGATGCTGTTCCGCTTTTGCTCAAATCTTATCCCGAACTGGCTAAGGCAACAGATATTCCGGCAGAAATTGATGAGATTATTTATCAAAAAGCTAAAAAAATTTATAAAACGAAACTGCCCAAAATACAGATGATTGCTTTATACAAAGCCGTTTTTCTGGAAACAAATCTGGCACAGCAATACGGTGTTTATCCTCTGCTGCCCGACTTTGACGATCCACACTGCCATAAACTTTTGCTTCAGGCTTATATCGAAACTGCGCCGTCTTATAAAATTACGGATATGCCGACGCAGGAAATAACACCGATAAGCCTGCAGAAAAAAAGAAATAAACATTCGGGAGAAAAAAAGTGTTGAAAACCCGTCCGATAAGTTCCGCCCAAATAAGACGCCGCCGTTTTTTGATTTTCGGTCTGATGCTTCTGACAACAGTTCTTTTGACCTGTAAATGGGTTGTTTCAATGCCGACTTATGCTCCGGCTTACGCACGCATCATTATGACATTTCTTTTTATTTTGACAACCGGCTGGATAGCCTTGTTTTTCTGGGCCAGTATTTTCGGCTTTTTTGAACTGCTGACCGGAAAAAACATGCCGGGTATTGTCTGGCCCGATAAAAAAACACCGCTCAAAACCAAAACAGCTGTCCTGATGCCGATTTACAATGAAGAATGTGATATGGTCTATGCCCGTCTGCTTGCCATTGCCGATAGTCTGGTCAAAACGGGACAGGCTCAGGCTTACGACATATTCGTTCTCAGCGACACCACAAATCCCAAAATCTGGGTAGAAGAGGAAAACGGCTGGATTAACACCAAAAAACTGATGCCTAAAGATATAAATCTTTATTACCGGCGCCGTCCGCAAAACGTAGCACGCAAAAGTGGTAATATTGAAGATTTCTGCCACAAATGGGGCGCGCTTTATGATTTTATGATTGTTTTGGATGCCGACAGCCTGCTGGAGGGGAGGACTCTGGTCACCATGTCCCGCCTGATGGAGGTCAATACGGATACCGGAATTATTCAGGCGCCGCCGCAATGTATCAACAGCCGCTCGTTGTTCGCCCGTGTGCAGCAATTTGCCGGCAGGGTTTACGGCCGTATTGTTTCGGCCGGTTTGTGCTATTGGCAGGTTCACGACAGCAACTATTGGGGACACAATGCCATTATTCGGGTAAAAGCTTTTATGGAATGCTGCGGACTGCCGGTACTAAAAGGCCCGAAGCCGTTTGGCGGACATATTCTGAGTCACGATTTTGTGGAAGCGGCTCTTATTCGCCGCGGCGGCTGGTTTGCCTGGCTGCTGCCAGAACTCGGCGGCAGTTATGAGGAATGCCCGCCAACCATGATAGACTTTGCAACCCGCGACCGGCGCTGGTGTCAGGGAAATATTCAGCATTTGGAAATTCTGGTATCAAGATATATCCACCCTATCAGCCGGATCCACTTTATTATCGGTATTATGTCGTATCTTTCCTCACCTCTGTGGTTTATTTTTTTAGTGGCCGGTATTTTAGTTGCACTGGGACACGTTTATTTTCCGCCGGAGTATTTTACCTCCGAAGAATCGCTGTTTCCCAACTGGCCGGTTTTTGATAAATTCGGAACGATAACGCTCTTTTTGATTTCTATGTTTATGTTGATTTTTCCTAAATTCTTGGGAATGATTATTTATCTGAAAAACAACAAATTCAAAAATATCGGCGGTTTATTCGGCACCGTAAAAAGCGTAACGGCAGAAATTATTTTTTCGGCTCTCATTGCGCCGATTATGATGGTTTTTCAAACAAAATTCGTCTGGGAAATTCTAACGGGACAGGATGTCGGCTGGAAAACACAAAGCCGTGACGGCTGTACAACATGGAAAGAAGCCTGTAAACGTCATGCCGGACATACGTTTTTGGGAATTCTGACAACCTATGTCGTTTATACGCAGCTGCCGGCCCTCTTTTACTGGATGCTGCCGGTGACGCTCGGGCTGATGCTGTCCGTACCGCTTTCGGTTTTATCCTCTTACGAAAGTCTCGGTAATTTTGCATTCCGGCACAACTGGTTTGTGATTCCCGAAGAAAAACAAATACCGAAAATTGCGGCAGAGGCCCAGAAAAAAGCATCCGTTTTGCTTAAACAAAGCAAAAAACACGGCGTTTTGGATTTGATTGCCGATTTTCATCTTTTGCAAATTCATACCCTGATGCTGGAAATAAACGGACCGGCACCGGAAATCAGTCTGTCTGTTTTGAACGAAGCCCGTATCAAACTGGACAATTATCTGAATTATGATAAAGAGCCGATTTTCAGCCGTGAAGAAGAAATTGCCCTGCTCTATCATCCCGAACTTCTGGAAGAAGCTGCGCTGGAACTCAAACTGAAATAAAAAAACACTGATTTCTTTTATTACCAGAAAATTAAATGTCTGATTATTCTCAACAAATAATCAGACATTTATTATTTTGATAAATTTTACATCATTAAAAACGATATTGTACACCGGCGGTAATTTCTTTGAAGTTGTTGGTATAACCCGAACCGATGTATGAATAGCGGCCAACGACTCTCGCACCCCAGTTTTGTGTAAAGTCATACTGTAAACCCAAACCGGCGCGGTAACCTACTTTGTTGTAAGAAGATTTCGGGAATCCTTTATATTTACCGTGATAAATACCGGCACCAACTGTTCCCAATGCGCTCAATTTAGAGCAGAACAACGGATATTTTCCATAAGCATCAAGCGCATAAACAGAGAAGTAGTTTTTACCTTTTTTACCCTCGAGCGTACGGCCCTTCAATTCACCGGTCTGCTGATATGAAAATTCCAAATCCCAGTTTTGATAAAGCTGCATACCTACATTGGCTTTGCCGGAATGAAAATATTTTTTCATATGTTTAGCCTGATGTCCCTGTTTTGCCTTGAAGAAAGAATAATCTGCACCGACATAAGGACGATATTCATTGATATTAAAACTCATTGCCTGTGCATTTAAAGCAAACATGCACGCAACACCTGACAGCAATAAAATCTTTTTCATATTTTAATCTCCATGTATAAATGTATTAAATGACAACTCAAGTATTTTGCAACACTTTCAGACTTGTATATAACCGTGAAAAAACAAATTTAAATAGTGACTGTAAAAAAAATGACGTTACAATAATCTCAGATAAAGGAGAAAAACATGTTTTGCACCCCGAAAAAAGACTGTGGATTATGCTCTCGTCTTGTTGCGTTCCGGCAGGAAAATCAAAGAAAATTCCCAACTTATTATAACGGACCGGTAGTTCGGCTCACCGGATGCCCAGATTTTAATTGTCGGACTCGCTCCGGGGTTAAACGGAGCCAATCAGACAAACCGGCCGTTTACCAATGATTATGCCGGTGATATTTTATATCCCGCACTTAAAAAATATGGTTTTGCGACCGGAAGTTATCAAAAACGCAAAGATGACGGCTTTGAACTGCATAATGTCCGTGTCACCAATTCCGTACGCTGTGTTCCCCCGCAAAATAAAGTCAATGCCGCAGAAATTTCTGCCTGCAGACCGTTTTTACAACAGGAAATCGGCAGTATGCCGCGTCTGAAAATCATTTTGTCTCTGGGTGCCGTTTCACATGGTGCCGTACTGCAAGCTTTGGGCTATACCAAGGCTGCCTTCAAATTCTCTCACGGAGCCGAACACCTTTTGACCAGACATAACCTGCTTCTGATTGATTCATACCATACTTCGCGTTACAACATTAACACAAATGTTTTAACGGCAGATATGTTTGACCGTATTATAGCGCGCCTTAAAGAACTGACAGCTTGAAATTACCGCACAAATTTATATTTTCTTGGAAGAAAGGGATAAAATGATAAAAAAAGTTATTATGTGGTGTCTGGGACTTCTGTTTTTAAATGTGTCTTTTCTTTACGCAGCTGAAAACAGCAAAAGTACCGATAATACCACCATTGAACTTTTTTCTGATGGTAAAACGGAATATATCGCCCGTTTTGCCATTAAAGACGGCTGGCATATTTATTGGAGCAACCCCGGCGAAATCGGGCGGCCGACAACCGTTTCTGCAAACAAAGCAGAGAGCGGCCTCAAAATCCTCAACCAATCTGCCCCGCAAATCGTGAAAGCCTTTGATATTATTGATGAATATGTCTATAAGAAATCAGCCTATTTTCATCTGAAACTACAACAAACACATGAAGTTTTACTGACCTTTTCTTTTGTGGAATGCAGTGATGTCTGCAAACCGCAGACTTTGAGCTTTAATCTGGATGAACTGCCGCAGACACCTCAGGAAATCTGGAACAACCTGCACACAAATCTTGAAACCGAACTGCCGCAAAAGATATCTGTCAACAGTCCGCGCCGCCAAAATACCATCCGGCTTGAATTACCGCCGCACACAACCATCAATTTTATACCGGCTCAAATCGGGCGGGTGGCAGAACAGTCCGTTCAAATCAGCGAAGAAAACAACACGACGCTTATCCGCTGGGATAACAGTGATACCGAAACGGCTCCTTTATCTCTGGCACTTGTGCTTACGCCGGATAAAGCTTATGCCTTGGAAATAAATTATAATGACATTCCGGACTCCAACCTGTGGTATATTCTGCTCTCGGCATTTTTGGGCGGTCTGATTCTTAACGCCATGCCGTGCGTTTTTCCTATTCTGTCTCTCAAAATCTTCTCCCTGATAAATAACCGGCAAAAACCCGCCCGTTTCCAAAGAGCGGCCGGTTACACGCTTGGTGTCTTTGCCTGTTTCATGCTGCTTACCACTGTTTTAGTCTTTATAAAACATAAAGGCGAAGCCATCGGCTGGGGATTTCAGCTGCAATCTCCATGGTTTGTCGGTATAATGGCTGTTATCTTCAGCCTTTTGTTCCTGTGTATGACCGGCATACTGCATTTTCCGGATTTCAATACGGATAAAACCTACAGACTGTCCGGTCTCAATGCTTTCAGTACCGGATTTTTTGCCGTACTGATTGCCAGTCCCTGTACCGGTCCTTTTATGGGAGCCGCTATCGGTTATGCCTTTATGCAGAAAGACATTATCATTTACGCCGTTTTTGCCCTGCTGGCTTTGGGATATGCCCTGCCCTATGCTCTTATAGAATTGTTTCCGGCCTTTTTAGGGCGCCTTTTACCCAAACCCGGAAAATGGATGCAGACAGTCCAGTATATTCTGTCTGTGCCGCTGCTCCTGACCGCTTTATGGCTTTTCAGCGTTTTGGCCTTTCAGCTCGACAAAGACATGAACAGCACGACCGCTAAACCGGAATGGCAGGATTTTGACGCACAAAAAATTGCCGATGCTGCTGCAGCCGGAGAGCGCGTATTTGTTGACTTTACGGCGGACTGGTGCCTGACATGCAAATTTAACGAAAAAATGATTCTGAACAGCAAACGTTTCAAGCGCTTTGTTGAAGAAAAACAAGTGCAGCTGTTTCGCGCCGATTTAACCGAAGATAACGCTGTTTACACAGCCGCCCTTAATGCTTACGGCCGTGACGGCATTCCTTTATATATTTATTATGTGAACGGGCAATACGAAATCCTGCCGCTGTTTTTCAGCGTCAGCCGGCTCAAATAAAATCAGCCGTTATCTTCATCATCCAAAATGATAAATTCATCATTGCCGATAAAATTAAGAACTGCCCGCGCCCGTTCATCTAACAAATCTAAATCCAGACTGGATTTAGATAATAATTTAACTTTTTGATCCCAATTTTGGCGTTGTTCTTCATAATCGGCTTTTACTTTTGTCGCCTCTGCAATTTTATCTTGCAAATACATATATTTAAGAAAACCACGATCGCCTTTTACCGCAAAATAAGAAAAATATGAACATAATACCATCAGCAGCACAATAAAACCCGAACTTTTACATTTTGCCACAATATATGACCATAAACCCATTTTATCCTCTCTTATTTTTTATGCTTCTTAATTCGACCATATTTTTATTAAAAAAAAGTTAGTATCGGTTACTTAATAAAAATTTTCAGTATTCTGTAAAAGGCGGTTGGCCTGATTATCCACGAGACTGCCGTCTTTCAAACGTACGACCCTGTCCATTTTGTTGGCAAGTTCAATATTATGCGTGGCAATTAAAGCCGAAAGCCCCGTTTCCTTAACAACTTCCAGCAACATAAAAAAGACATTATCGGAAGTGTTTGGATCAAGATTTCCCGTCGGTTCGTCGGCCAAAAGCAGTTTCGGCGCATTAGCCAGAGCACGGGCTATGGCAACCCGCTGCTGTTCACCACCGGACAATTCTGCCGGACGGTGAAATTCACGTTCGGCCAAACCAAGACGCTGCAACAGCCACATAGCTTTATCTTTGGCCTCTTTATAATTTACACCGGCTATCAGCTGAGGCAGAATAACATTTTCCGCCGCATTAAAATCCGGCAGTAAATTATGATATTGATAAACAAACCCCAAATAGTCACGCCGCAATAATGTCCGGACATTATCCGAATTTTCCGTACAATCCGTGCCGTCTATATAAATTTTCCCTTCAGACGGCTTTTCCAACAGACCGGCTATCTGCAGCAGGGTTGATTTACCTGAACCGGAAGGACCGATTAAAGCAACAACTTCTTTTGGTTTAATTTCCAAATTAACATCTCTCAAAACCTCCAGAACCTCATTACCCTGCCGGAATGTTTTGTTGATATTTTTTAAGGTTAAAGTGGTATTATTCATAACGTAAAGCCTCCGACGGATCCAGTTTTGCGGCGCGGTACGCCGGATACAGTGTTGCTAAAAAAGATAACAGCAAAGTCAATACGACAACTAATGTTACTTCAAAAACATCTACTTTTGCCGGCAGCTGCGACAAAAAGTAAATTTCGGCGGAAAACAAATCACGACCGGAAATTCTTTGTAAAAACTGGCGGATATTCTCGATATTATCACAAAACAGCAGCCCCAAAGCCACACCGATACCCGTACCGACCAAACCGATAAAGGCGCCGTCCAAAAAGAAAATACGCATAATCATACCACGGGTTGCCCCCATTGTACGCAGTACGGCCACATCCCTGCTTTTATCTTTAACCAGCATTATCAAACCGGTAATAATATTAAAGGCGGCAACCAAAATAATCAGCATCAAAATCAGAAACATAACATTTCTTTCCACATCTATTGCATTGAAAAAAGCCGAATTCGTCTGTTTCCAATCATAAACATAAGCATCAAGGCTCACACTCTTTTCAATAACGGCACGCATTTTCGGCAATTGTTTTTCATCTTTAAGGCTGACATCAATAATCGTTGCCGAATCTTTCAGACCGAAATATTTTTGCGCGGCTTCCAACGGCATAAAAATATAGTTGGCATCATATTCATACATTCCCATATTGAAAATACCGATAACCGGATACGATTTCATTCTCGGAACGGAACCAAACGCCGTTACTTTGCCGTTTGGAGAAATCAGGGTAATTTCATCACCGACAAAAACACCGAGTTTGTTCGCCAGTTTATCGCCTAAAACCACGACGTCACCTGAAAATCCCTCAATATCCATATTGGCAAAACCATCGCGCATTACCTTTTTTTTCAGAATATCTTCTTTTTGGATTCCGCGAACCATAGCGCCTTCCGCACTGCGCGGAGCTGATACCAGCAGCTGTTTTTCAATCAACGGCAGAGCCATCTCTATGCCGTCTATGCTTTCCAGAGCCTCAACGGCTTTTACATAGTTATTAAAAGGAAAACCGGCCGATGCGACAATAGAAATGTGTCCGTTAATTCCCAAAATACGGTTTAGCAATTCAGCTTTGAAACCATTCATGACAGACATGACAATTATCAGCGTTGCCACACCCAAAGCTATTCCCGTAAAAGCAAAACCGGTAATTACCGAAATAAAACCTTCTTTCCGCTTAGCCCTCAGATACCGCCATGCGGTCAACCGTTCAAACTTAGAAAACAAAACAAATCTCCTTTTTTGATGAATTTAGACAAGCTTCTAAACTTTTGCAACTTTTTCAAAAGGATATACACAAGAACAACCGAATTTACATACCGATTTTCTGATTAAGTTTCAAAACATCAACAACCGAAAAAACGGTATAAAATTGCTCGAAAACCTTGTCAATTTTCTTTTTATTCACGTTGCTGCGGAAAAAGGAACAGGCTTCAAACATATCCTGTTTGGTCGGAACCGCCAATAAAAGTCGGTTGTCATTAAAACTGAAACGGATTGTTTTTCCCTCATAAAGTTCCGTCAATCTCAGCATTCTTTCCATAAATGCCGTGGTCAGCAAATAACGTGCTTCAATCTGGTCAGAAGAATAAGCTTCAAAAATATCTTCAAAATACATATCTTCCAGCTTGACCCTTTGTAACCCCGGAATATGCTTAAATAAATTAAAAATCCCCTTGTCTTCCAAAACAACCGTGCGTCCTTTAAAATTTTTGTTCATCGTCAACAAAATGCAGATGCCTTTGAAAATCTTTTTCTTCTTGGAATTACGACGTGTCAGTTTTATGTTTTCGCCGGTATAATGCTCATCCGTATAAACCGTAATATCCTGCATAAATTCTTCCGAAATCGTTATATTGACATCTTTATAAACGCCGGTGAAATAATCATCGCCGCTGTGCGTGTTGTAAGAACCAAACAAACAGGATTCCCGCAAAAGATTGTCCGGCAGATAATTTTCATGATGATACGAAAATGTTCCGAAAAAATTAGCAAAATCAGTCATAATGGTGTTTTTGGCTTTTTTCTTGAAAAAATATATCGGACTTTTCAGTAATAATATCAAACCGCCCGATGCTCCGAGAATAATTCCCAAACCGGATAAATCTTCAGATGATGATTTAATGATTGCCGTCAGCATCAAAGGATAGAAAATCACAGCCATCAGCATCAAACCGATAAACATCAGGAAATAGCGACGACGCATTTTATCATTTTCTTCGAGCTTCGGACGGAGAACGTCTTCATAATAGCGGTCAAACGCGGCTTTTTTTTCCTGAAAAATTTTATCCGTTTTTATATCAAACATCTACGACCGCCGTTTCTATCAAAGTTTCAATTACTTTTACCGCCGTAAAAATTTTTTCAATCTGTTCATGCAACAGCATCAACTTTTTTTCCCCTCCGGAAAAATGCCATAAACTGCTGTTGTTATAAAGAAATCTGCCGTTTTGTAAAAAAACATTAAGCCTGTCATTTTCTATACGTACATAAATTTTTGAAGCCTTAAAGACTTCTTTCAAGTCTAAAATATTTTCGAATAAAACGACTCGGACAACATATTCACTAAGCTGCCGGCTATCGGTAAAACTATAAAAATGATTGGAAATACCGATATTAGAGGACACTAATTCCAGTCCCTCATATTTCTTTTTCTTATAGAAACCGCCTTTTTCAAAAAGAATCAATTTTCCCGGTGCTTTTTGGGCCAGTTTAATATCCAGCCAAATACCGCCGCCGTTTTTTGTAAACATATTTTTATATAATCTTTTCAAAAAAACGAATTGTTTCATTACCAGCGAGGTGTTATCGTCTCCCCTAATGGCGGTTTTTTCGATTTTTCTGCCGGAATGAGGTATCAATTCATCCGAAAATGTCGTCACCTCTTTGGAATAGGAAACAGTCCAGTTACCATAAAAGCGTATAAACTTTGCCAATACATCCGGTAATTTCTTTTTTTGAGCTTTTTGGGCATACCACAATAAAATAAATACGGAAACCAAGGCAATCAAGAAGAGCTGGCTACCGGATACCGGCCGGTTATATATCAGATATTGAAACAATACAATCAGCGTGTTGATGCAGTTTATAAAAAGCAAAAGCCCGCTATAAAACCAAAAACGGTTTTTAAATTTTTGACGATAACGGTCTTCCTCTTCAATAAGCGGTAAAACCTCTTTTCTGATAAACTCCTGAAGCGGATTTATCTGTTCTTCTGACTGTGTTTCCATTATAAACCTGTCTTATTTAAAATAATCTTTGCTGTTTATCGGTTGTTTTTCTGTTTCGCTGATTTCAAAAAACGGCGTACTCTGATAATCAACCCCTACTATTGCCGCAACAATATTCCCCGGAAAAATTTCTACCGCATTTTTCAGGCGGGTAACATTTGAATTGTAAAAACGGCGGGCTGCAGAAATATGTTCTTCTACTTCGTTCATACTTTGCATTGCCGTTATCATGGTCTGGTTGGATTTCAAATCCGGATAATTTTCCAAAGATACCTTGAAATCATTTAACTTCTGACTCAGCTGACTTTCCAACGCCATCTTTTCTTTCGGCGAACCGGCAAACGTACTTGCCATAGCTTTAGTTCTGAGTTCGGTCAGTTCTGTCATCAATGATTTTTCATGTTCCATAAACTTTGCCGCCATCTGCAGCATATTAGGAATTAAATCATAGCGTTTTTTTAGCTGGACATCAATGTCTGATGCCGACTCCCGCACTTTATTCCGGATTGAAATTAAACGGACATATTGTGCGTAAAACAGCACAACAACCACTGCTCCACCGATAACCCACGGATTTAACCATTCTGTTTCCATATCTGCCTCCCTGTAATCATTAAAGTTTATCCCGTTAATCTTAAAAAAATCCTAAAAAAGTTCTTTTATATCTATTGAACCTGTTTTGTTTTTATGATATACTTTTTATATATGGAGAAGAACAATGGAACATTTAAGAGATAATCCGGTTGCCAGACAGCGTATCAGACATCTTATGAAAAGAATTAACCGTCTGAATAAACTGCACCGTCAAAAAATGCATCCAGAAGAAGAAAAAAAACAACGCACTTCCAATTCACCTCAAAAAATTAACCGTACCAATCTGATGGAAGGTTTAAGGTTAGGGAAATCATATGCTTTACAGCTTGAACTGCTCCGCAAGAAAGCAAATACGCGTCAGGATCGTCAATTATCGCCGAAAGAGCGCGAACGCCTGAGACAAAGAAGCAGAAATCTGGAACGACAAAATTCCAGAAGCAGAGAGCGGTCATAAAAACATAAAATCTATATCTTGACAAAATTTAATATTTTCACTAAAATAGACGTTAATGTTTAATTATTCTAATATTTTTTTGTATGGATTACTTGGATTTAATTAGAAACAATCAGGTTACAGCACTGAGTGAAAATGTGTTCAACCAAACATTGTCTCCGGAAGACAAAGAATTCTTTACGGATGTACTGAATCAGGAAGAAGAAGCGGCAGTTATAGAACAGCTTTTGACGACAAATACCCCTGAATGGCTGAACTTCATCAAAAACTACACCAGCTGCTATCAGCTCGGCAGCAAGTCTGTTTTGCTTCTTACCGATCATCTGGATAATTCCAGCGCCAAAACACTGCTGTTGGAACACCTGCGTAAGAGCGGTGCCAATCAGGCGGAAGGGCTGGCTATCTGTGACCGGATTAAGACACAGGAGACGCCGGACGATGAAGTTTTGAAAACACTGTGCGAAACAACCCGTCATTGTTTCAGGGACGTTTTTAATAAAATTGCCCTTATCGACGAAGAAATGGCAGCCCTTTATCAGAAAACGGCTCAAAATTATCTCGGAAGTCATCTCGCGTAAACCTCACCCCTTTAAAACCAAAT
>JAUNIW010000075.1 GCA_030523245.1 Pseudomonadota bacterium | reverse complement strand
AGTTTGGGAATGATTCTCTCTGTCATCGGAGCCGTAACATTCTGGGGTATCGGGATACCTGACATCGGCTTAATAATATGGGGCGTCGGTGCTCTGTTAATAATCATTTCTTTTATACTTGAGTGGCGTGAAACTCACATGTACTGAATAAGAAAACACTTTCATCCGTAAAAAGATGAAAGTGTTTTCTTATTCAGATTCCGGACAACATAAACTTAATGATATAAAATCAGAAGAACTATAAAACCCAAAAAGCGAAAGAATCAATCGGAAAGCATCTTAAATTCCTATTTCTGTTTAGGCATAAACAATCCGGACATATCCACCCCTTCATGCCGCAGTAAAATAACTTTATTTTCCAATCCGCCGTCATAACCGGTCAGACAACCATTTGTACCGACAACCCGATGGCACGGAATAATCAAACCGACAGGATTACGTCCCACGGCACCACCGACCGCCTGCGCCGACATTTTTTCTTTTCCGCTCTGAGCCGCAATCTGTCCGGCAATAGCACTGTATGTTGTCAGACAGCCATAAGGAATCTCCACAAGTTTAGCCCACACTTTCTGCTGAAAAACACTCCCTTTTGTTTTAAGCGGCAGGCTTTTAATTTCCGGTTGTCTCCCCTGCCAGTAAGCATCCAGCCAATCCTTAACCTGACGGAAAAGCGGTAAATTATCATTCCGGACAGACGTCTCGGTCATCCGGCCGAAACATTGTTCTTTCATCGACAATCCGGTTAAATTCTCGCCGTCGCTGCTTATCAGCAAACGTCCGACCGGTGAATTTTCATAAAAAGTATAAAACATATTCAGCTCCTTGATTTTCAATCATAGCAATCCTAAAAAGATGTTGTCAAGTTCATAAAAAAGCCTATACTGCCGCCCATGCGAAATAAAGTTTTGATATATAAAGACTATGGTTGTGCCGACGTAAGCGCCTTGGAGCAGGAATTACGCGCTTATTTCGAGCCGCGCGGCTGCGAAGTCAGCTTTACCGACGCTGCCGGCATTATTTACCGCAACGAACTGAACCATAATGTTCTGGCTTTTTTTATGCCCGGCGGTGCCAGCACGCCTTACCGGCACAAACTGGAAGTTCTCGGCAACCAGAAAATACGTGCCTATGTCCGCACCGGCGGGATTTATTACGGCATCTGTGCCGGCGCATATTATGCCTGCCGCCGGACGATTTTTGAAAAAGATATCCCGCAAGCGCGTATTATTGAAGATTATAAGCTGGACTTAGTTGAAGCACAGGCCGTCGGTTCCCTTTATAAGGAACTGAATATTGCACCGTTTTCTCATTCCCCCTCTTCATCTGCCGCTGTCGAAATCTTTGATGAAAACGGCAATTCCGCAGTTGTTCATTATCACGGCGGCCCGTACTTTGAACCCGATAAACCGGACAATCTCAGAATTTTAGCACGTTACAATTTAGAAGAGTCAAAACCGGCCGTCATTTTGCGCCGCTACGGCCGCGGCAGCGTCATCCTTTCCGGCGTACACTTCGAAGACCGTGGCGACAGACTGGCCAAAACCATGGGCGAAATGTCCGAAACAACCCGAAAATTATCCGCCCATGAAGCCTCCCGTCTGGCTTTTTTTCAAAAACTGATGTCTTTATCCAAACGCTGAAAACAGATATTTGCCGGCCCTGCCGGCACTGCTTTTATTTCAGATTAGACTTAAAAAACGTTTCAATTTCGGCAAACGGAATTTTATCCTTCTGATCATACAAATCGACATGATTAGCCCCTTTGATAATCATCAGTTTTTTGTTATCGCCTTTAAGTTTTTTATAAGCATCTTCACTAAAATAGCGGCTGTGGGCTTTTTCACCATGCAGCATTAAAACAGGCGTTTTGATTTCATGACTGTACGATAAAATCGGCATATTCATAAAAGACAAAGCCGATGTCATATTCCAGCCGGTCGTGGAATTTTTAGAACGCTTGTGGTATCCGCGCGGTGTCTTGTAATAATCCCAGTAATCTTTAACAAATTGCGGTTCCTCTTCTGTCAGTTTTTCCGGCAGACCGGCTTCGGCCGCATACGTTCCGTTTTTAAAGTCTTCCGTTCGCTGGGCATTAAGTTTTTGCTTAAGTACAAAACGCTCGTTTTCTCCCATCGCATCAAAATAACCGTTAGCCGTAACTCGGCTCATATCATACATTGTAGAAGTAACGGTCGCTTTAATTCGCGTATCTATTGCCGCGGCATTCAAGGCAAAACCGCCAAATCCGCATATACCGATAATTCCGATTTTTTCTGCATCAACCGCCGGCTGATTGCTCAGAAAATCTATCGCGGCACTAAAATCTTCCGTATTGATATCCGGTGACGCAACAAAACGCGGTTCGCCACCGCTTTCGCCGGTATGGGACGGGTCAAACGCCAGTGTCACAAAACCGCGTTCGGCCATTGTCTGGGCATACAATCCCGACGACTGTTCCTTAACAGCGCCAAAAGGCCCGCTTACGGCTATGGCCGGTAATTTTCCGGCTGTTTTATTTTTAGGAATATACAAATCCCCGACCAGCGTTATACCATAACGATTTTTAAAGCTTACTTTTTGAATATCAACCTTGTTGCTTTCAGCAAAAGTTTTATCCCAATTCTGTTCTGTCATTTCCGCCCCTGTTGCTATTGATGTTGAAAAACATGTTCCCGCCCAAAAGGCCAAAACAAATTTAAAAAAAGATATGTATTTCATTTTTATTTGCTCCCTGTCCGAAATTATATATTTCTGCCCAAACAGATCTGCTTATAGTATAAAGTATCTTTAATAAATAGCAAGAACTTATAATCTATAGATTATTATGCTTAAAAAGCATGATAGTTAAATCGGAAAAAACCAAAACCCGTAAAAATATTCCGGCACAGTCTTATACCATGCCGGAACATTACCTTGTAGTTTCTCAAAAACAAAACTCGGCCGCCCGAATTCGTTTTCCCGCAGAAAGCTTTAACGCGAGCTGTTTTTCTGTGCTATCTGCATAGCTTTGACAGCCAGCTTATCTTGTACGGACTTATTCTTGCGCCGGACGCTCGCTTTTGTATCCTTGTCCATATCTTTGGTCACTGCCTGCAACGAACTTTGCTCCGGCACGCCGACATTTTCTTTCGCTTTCTTCCGTCGAGAAGAGATTTGCGCCTCAACAATCTCTTTACTTTTCTTGATAATCTCTTCCTTATTCCGGATATCGGCCAAATCAGCGTCGGCATAACGTTTTTCACCAGACTTTCCGTTAATTTCGGAACACTGCTGATTTAATTCTTTAGTCTTGTTTTCTTTAAGCGCTTTCATCTCCTGCAGTGTTTTTTCTTCCAAAATTTTGCCGGAGAAAGGTTTCAAATCATCAACCTGCTGATTACGCCAGCCCTCGCTCACATTGTAAAGTGTTTCATTAAATGAACGAACGGCAGCATTCAAAGAGGCACGACGTTCTTTTTCTGTCTGACGACCAAACAACGGCAGCATACCTTCATCAGGAACACTCAGAGAAACTTCATGCCCTTTTAATCTCTCACTGATAACATCTTCAACAGCCTCTTTTGTCAAACCTGTTTCATGTTTATTTGGCACACCGTCTTTAAATTGTGAAACAATTCTTTTATAAATATGTTGTAAGTTCTCAACCTTATCGGTTTCCCAACTGACGGTACGGCATTCTTTGGCAAGTTGCGTATATTTTTCCATATCTTTGTCATATTCTGCTACAAATGCTTCCAGCTGAGGTTTGCGGGACAGTTTCTGCGCATTTGCCTTTTCCGTATTTTCCATAACAGCCGACTTTTCTTTTGTAGAAAGATATGGTGTCATTGCCACCTGATATAATTGCTCGATATTCGTTTGAGACACTCTTCTTTTGGCAAATTGTTTTTCTGAAAGCTTAAGCCCTTTAATTTCCTCATCTGTAAGCTTGGAGCTGTAATAAGCATCTTTGTCACCGTTCAGAACCGACTGCAGAATTTCCTTATCCAGTTTTGAGGCATTACCGTTAACAATATCCTGATGAACGGCACTTTCCAAAACATCACTCATAATTCCTGTTTTGTACTCTCTCGGCAAATCTTTCCATTCGGTAACTTTACGCGGCATATTACGTCCTTCAGCCACCTTTTTATCGTAATTTATGCCATAGTAGCGTAAAGCCAGACTCTGTACTTTTTCGGTCAGGGTTCTGGTTTCGCCGCGCGTGCCCGGAATATACGACGGTTCTTTTTCAGCTTGCTCCAAAAGCAGGGCTTTTATCTTTTTCCAACCGTCCGGAATAATATTGACATTCTTTTCGGCCTGTGTCCGCGCCTTAGATGTATCTTTGTTCATCTGCGGTATATTCATATAAACACCCGAAGCCACAATCTTCGCCAAATCTTTATCTTGAAAAGATTTTTTATCCAGTATGTCAATCTTTTTTTCTATATTTCTGGAAGACAAATAAATTTCATTAAAATC
Organism: Pseudomonadota bacterium; assembly: GCA_030523245.1. GTDB lineage: Bacteria > Pseudomonadota > Alphaproteobacteria > RF32 > CAG-239 > RUG410. Next base: position 100 of record JAUNIW010000075.1, on the reverse strand, counting down.
GGCACGCATATCATTAGGCATATTACAATTAGCAAAAACATCAGCCTGCGCTATCAACCGAAAAGCTTCATTTGCCATATAAGCATTATTCTGCTCGCCG
>JAUNIW010000017.1 GCA_030523245.1 Pseudomonadota bacterium | reverse complement strand
ATTCAGGATGATTTTACTGCTTAATTTAAACGTTCGTTTTTTCCCGCCACCAAGACAGCAAAATAAGCATTTGTTTTAATAAAGAAAAAACAGATTAGAAATATAAAAAAAGCCGCTTATTGCGGCAAAATAAGATATTGAATTTATGAATAAAAAACAGTCTAATCAGCAACCGGCATAAGCCCGCAGAACCTCGGATAATGAGCTTAATGCGCCGCAAGATTTTCTCGATGTGTACAAAGAAGTACAAGGCAGAATACTGCCCCGCAACCGGCACAAACTCGCAGAACCTCGGATAATGAGGCTAGTACGCATTAACTTTTTTGTGACGTGTACAAAATAGTACACGAGCACAAAAAGTTAAAAGTAATAGACCATTAGCCGAGGTTCCTTTAATTAAATTTTACCAAGTAGTTACTTCTTCATTACCCCCCTCTTCGGCAACTTCCGTTTCCACCGTGTCTTCTATCTCCTCATCGGAACCGGCATCAGCATCAAGCCAGGTTACGGAAACCACTTTTTCATCTTCGCAGGTACGGAATAAGATAACACCCTGCGTCTTACGACCGGCCACCCGAATATCGTCTACAGGCATACGGATAAGTTTGCCCCCGTCGGTAACCATCATAATTTCTTTGCCGTCTTCTATCGGGAACGAGCTGACGACTTCTTTGTTACGCGGAGACATTTCCATATTGGCAATACCTTGTCCCCCGCGGCCGGTTACACGGTATTCATAAGAAGAGGTGCGTTTTCCATAACCGGTAACAGTTACGGTCAAAATAAACTCCTCGTTTTTACGCATTTCTTCAAACTTAGCACTGTCTAACAAATTCAGCAGGCCGGTTTGATCCGGAGATATACAGGTATCTTCTCCGCTTTCCGCTTCCATACGTTTCATGGCTCCGGAAATTTTCAGGTATTCATCACGTTCTTCAACACTGGCCGAGCAATGCTTTAAGACGGACATGGAAATAACTTCATCATCCCCCTGCAGCTTAATACCGCGAACACCGGTTGAATTACGACCGACAAATACACGCAGGTCTTCTACGGCAAAACGAATACATTTACCACTCTTGGCAGCCAGCATAATATCATTGCCGTCATCACACAAAGCGACGTTAATCAGTTTATCGCCTTCATCAAGTTTCATGGCAATTTTACCGTTAGACTGAACATTGATAAAATCCATCAAACTGTTACGGCGAATATTACCTTTGGCCGTTGCAAAAGCAATGGACAAATCTTTGCAGTCAGCCTCATTTTCCGGTAATTTCATAATAGCCGTGATTGTTTCTCCCTGTACCAGCGGCAGCAGATTGATAAACGGTTTTCCTTTAGATGTCGGTGATCCCAAAGGCAGTTTATAAACCTTCATTTTATAAACAATACCCTTATTAGAGAAGAACAAAACCGGCGTATGCGTACTGGCCACAAACAAACGGGTAACAAAATCTTCTTCTTTTGTCGTCATGCCGGATTTACCTTTACCGCCGCGCCGCTGTGCCTTATAAGCATTCAGAGGTACGCGTTTGATATAACCGGCTTCGGTTACGGTAACAACCATTTCTTCACGCTGAATCAAAGATTCGATATCCTGATTATATTCAATATCTTCGATTTTTGTCAGACGCGGTGTTGCATATTCGTCTTTAACGGCAACCAGTTCATCACGCATAATACCGTAAAGTTTTTCACGGCTGGCCAAAATAGAAAGATATTCTTTAATATCTTCGCCCAAAGATACCAGTTCATCATGGATTTTATCACGCTCCAAACCGGTCAAACGCTGAAGTTTCAAATCCAGAATAGCTTTAGCCTGATCATCTGATAAACGATAGACACCGTTTTCGACTTTTCTGTCCGGCTCATCAATCAGTTTAACCCAGTCTTCAATTGTGCCGGCCGGCCAGGCTCTGCTGACCAAAGCATCTTTAGCGTCTTGCGGTGTCGGTGCTGTTTTAATCAGCTCAATCACCTCATCCAGATTTTCCACCGCAATAGCCAAACCAACCAAAACATGAGCACGGTTACGGGCTTTATTGAGCCGGAAAATCGTCCGGCGGCGGATAACTTCTTCTCTGAATTCGATAAAGGTTGAAATGATGTCTTTCAGATTCATCATCATCGGCCGGCCGGCATTGATAGCAAGCATATTCATACCGAAACTGGTCTGTAAAGCCGTAAATTTATAGAGTTGATTCAAAACTACATCAGCCTGAAAGTCACGTTTGATTTCAATAACAATACGCACACCCTGACGATCTGATTCATCGCGGATATCCGAAATACCTTCGACTTTTTTATCTTTTACCAGCTCGGCAATATGCGAAACCAAGGCCGCTTTGTTAACCTGATACGGCACTTCATGGACAATAATGGCTTCTTTGTCTTTGCGAATTTCTTCAATAGTGCATTTGGCACGCATCATAATAGAACCGCGGCCGGTCAGATAAGCCTGTTTGGCACCGCCGTACCCCAAAATCAACCCGCCGGTCGGAAAATCCGGTCCCGGAACAATACTGACCAATTCTTCAATACTGATTTCTGGATTATCAATATAGGCACAGCAGGCATCAATCACTTCGCCCAAGTTATGCGGCGGAATATTTGTTGCCATACCGACGGCGATACCGTTGCCGCCGTTAACCAGAAGATTAGGAAAACGTGCCGGTAAAACAGTCGGTTCCTGCAAAGATTCGTCATAGTTCGGCATAAAGTCAACCGTATCTTCATCCAGATTATCTGTCAGGCAGGAAGAAACTTTTGCCAGACGTGCTTCCGTATAACGCATAGCGGCCGCGCCGTCACCGTCCATAGAACCAAAGTTTCCTTGTCCATCAACCAATGTCAGACGCATCGAAAAAGGCTGCGCCATGCGAACCATAGCTTCATAAATAGAGCTGTCACCGTGCGGATGGTATTTACCCATAACATCACCGACAATACGCGCCGATTTACGATAAGGTTTTGTGCAATCGTAACCGTTTTCATACATACCGTAGATAATACGGCGGTGTACCGGTTTCATACCGTCTCGCGCATCCGGCAGCGCACGCGAAACAATCACGCTCATGGCATAATCCAGATAAGAGCGGCGCATTTCTTCCGAAATCATGGTTGGTGTAATATTATCGGTTTTGATAACTTCCGTAGATTCTGTTTCTTCAGTCACTTTATACCTCTTTTTATCATTGTTTAAAACTGCTTAAACATAGCAAAATTTAACACTGATAAAAAGTTTTTTCTGATTTTTATACCCAAAATAAAAAGGCTGTTTTGTTTCTACGGGCAAAAAAACAGCCTTAAAATCGATTCTTACTTTTAAAAGTTAACAAATTCGACAATAAAATAAATTTTCTAAAAAAATAAAGGTATATGACAACAAAATCAGATATAAAAAAACGCAAACCACCGAATAAAAACGGCCGTTTGCGTGAAAACAATTACAAACTAACGACAAAGCGCGAACAAAGCATTTCATCATTATCCGAGGCAAAAGCAAGACTTTGCTCTTCCGTCAGAAAAGAAACCAGAACATCCTGCGTACAGAGGTGAAAAAACTTGATTTGCAAATCATCGGCGGCTATTTCATAGCGGCGGAATGTCTGCATAACCTGATTAAAAACCTCGTATACTTCAAACAAATATTCCCATTCGCATACTTTCGGAAAACGGCGGAAACAGGAATATTTGTCACATCCGGCATTTTCCTGTTCCAATTTTTTCCGCAACACCCTGAACGGAGCCGTTATATTTTCTTTATGCACCAAAATACCATGAACCGTAACACCCCATACTTTGTCTTTTTGCGTCAAGTCCAAATACGGTAGAGTTCTCAGTCTTTGCCTTGGTGACACATAAACGACCGTAAGAGGCAGAAAAATATGATTCTGCTCATCTTGCGGAGATGCCCGTGAATCAAAATATTCTTCGGCCTCGTCATAAGTCAGCGCAATTTCTTGCAAAAGTTTGAATTTTGATTGTTTATCCATAGGTCATAATTTTTAAATAATAGATTTTATACCTTTGTTATATCTTTTGGATAAACATTCGTCAACTTCTATTTTACCGCCACCCGATTATTCTGATTTTGTTTCGTTGTACGTATTGGAAATTATCCGCTTGGCATTATCCGAAACTTCGGAACTAACTTCGCCGACGGTTGAATTCTTGGTAATAGTTCCGTCATAAAAACCTGCAATTACCAGATAAACGATAAAAAGTAAAACCAGATAAAGTGCATATTTCAAAAATGTTCCCATTTCTCTCTCCTTTTGTTGTTTATATAAAAGGAAATATATGCTCCTCACAGACTTTCAAGAGACGGAAAAGATTTTTAACGTCGCTCAAATAATTTTTCAATATCGGAAAGTTTGATTTTAACATACGTCGGCCGGCCGTGATTACATTGTCCGGAATGTTCTGTCGTTTCCATATCCCGCAGCAGACGATTCATTTCTTCAATATTAAGCGAACGACCGGCCCGTACCGAACCATGACAGGCAATCGTTGCACAAATATGATGAATTTTATCGCTTAAAGAATACTCCCCGCCCCATTCAGAAATTTCGGCGGCAATATCTCTGACCAGTTTCTTTACATCCGTATCTCCCAGCAATGCCGGAATTTCCCGCACTAAGACGGCCGAATTACCAAACTCTTCCAGCATAAGTCCCAGCTCGGACAATTGCGGTGCGTATTCCAGAATATTTTCCTTTTCCGTCAGCTTCAAATCAACCACTTCCGGCAACAATAACATCTGTGTCGGCACCTGCTCATGCTTAGACATACTCTGCTTCATCCGCTCCATGGTAATACGTTCGTGAGCGGCATGTTGGTCTATAATAACAATACTGTCCTCTGTTTGAGAAATAATATATGTATTATGAAATTGAGCCTTGGCCAGCCCTAATTCACCGACTTCGGCTACCGTTTCGGCCGAAGGCTCATCGGCAACCCGCACCGAATATTTGCTTTCCAGTGCCGGAATAGACATAGCCGAAGCCGAACCGCGACTGTATCCGCCCCCGTAATTCCGACCAAAAGATGTTGCCGAAAAATGCGCTGCCGGCGCCTGCATTGTATAATTTTTTCGTTCTGAAATATCCGCCTTCGGCAGTTCGCTAAAATTTTGCTCTGCCGTTTCAATTTCCAGCAAATGTTCCAAACCTCCCGTATCCGCACTTTTTTGAGCTCCCGAACTCAGAGCATGACGAATACTGCCGACCAGCAGACCACGGACAGCACCATTGTCATAAAAACGAACTTCCGCTTTTGTCGGATGTACATTGACATCAACATACATCGGCTCAACCTTAATAAAGATAACACAGGCCGGATAACGTCCTGCTGTCATCATGTCCTGATAAGCACCTTTGATTGCACCTAAAATCAGTTTATCCCGCACCGGACGGTTGTTAACAAACAAAAATTCTGACAGCGAATTTGCTTTATTATAGGTTGGAACACCGATAAATCCGCTGATTTCGCAAAAGTCATTTTTCGCCTGAACGGCCACGGCATTTTCTTCAAACTCTTTACCCATAACATCGGCAATACGCTGCTGCCGGCAGTCAAAAAGCTCACCCTGACAGGCATTGAGAGCCATTTTCTTTTTACCTTCGCTTTCAAAATAAAAAGAAATCTGCGGATTAGCCAAAGAAATACGCTGCAACATTTCCACACATTGTGCCGTTTCGGCAGAATCCGTTTTCAAAAACTTGAGGCGTGCCGGTGTCGTATAAAACAAATCGCGAACTTCTATTGTGGTGCCGAATGTTGCCGCTGCCGGTTTAACCTCTCCTTTGTCTCCGCCATTTACGCTAATCTGCCAACCGCTGTCGGCATTCTGCTGCCGCGAACGGATTGTCAGTTTGGATACGGAAGCAATAGAAGGCAGAGCTTCACCGCGAAAACCCAGAAAATTGATATTAAACAAATCATCATCCGGCAGTTTTGACGTAGCATGCCGCTCTACCGCCAGAGGCAGTTCTTCCGGACTGATACCCTTACCGTTATCCCTGACTTCTATCAGATTTTTACCACCACCGGACAAACTCACTTCTATTTTGGAGGCTCCCGCATCAATCGCATTCTCGACCAATTCTTTAATAACCGAAGCCGGCCGCTCGATAACTTCGCCGGCGGCAATCTGATTTACGAGATTAGAAGGCAGAACACGGATAGACATGGCAATAACCTACTTTCTGATTTTTTTGATATAGTTAATCAACGATGTTGTTGAACTGTCATGTTCCACGCCAAAAGCTGTACCTTCAATCTCCGGCAGAATATTCAACGCCAGTTTTTTACCGAGTTCCACCCCAAACTGGTCAAAAGAATTGATATTCCAGATAACACCCTGAACATAAACTTTGTGTTCATACATAGCGACCAGCATACCCAGAGTATACGGGTCGAGTTTTTTCACGACAATTGTATTAGACGGTCGGTTCCCCGAAAAACTCTTATATTTTTTCAAAGCTTCGACTTCTTCTTTGGATTTGCCGGATTTTTCGAGTTCCAAAACAGCTTCTGCCACCGTTTTGCCATGCATAAGCGCTTCGCTTTGCGCCAACACATTAGAAATCAAAATCTGCTGATGATTACCGATTTCATTGTGGGAAATAGCCGGAATAATAAAATCAACCGGTACAATTTCCGTGCCCTGATGCAAAAGCTGGAAAAATGAATGCTGTACATCCGTTCCGGCACCGCCAAATAAAGCCGGCCCCGTTGCATAATTAACCGGTTTGTTATCCAGACTGACGGACTTACCGTTGCTTTCCATGTCCAACTGCTGCAAATAAGACGGCAGATATTTCAAATATTGGTCATACGGAATTACACAATAACGGTGGATTCCGTAAAAATTATTATACCAAATTCCCAATAAAGCCAGAATAACCGGTATATTATGTTCCAAGTCCGCCGTAGCAAAATGCTTGTCCATGGCATTGGCACCCTGCAGCATTCTCTCAAAATTTTCATACCCGACGGCAATGGCAATAATCATTCCGATAGCCGACCACATAGAATAACGACCGCCGACAAAATCCCAAAATTCAAACATATTATCAGGATTGATACCAAATTTTTCCACCTCGGACTTATTGGTAGAAAGGGCTATAAAATGCTTGGATACTGCATGTTCCCCTAAGGCATCAACCAGCCATTTGCGGCATGTTCTGGCATTGGTCAGCGTTTCTATCGTTGTAAAAGTTTTGGATGCCACAATAAACAAGGTTGTTTCCGGATCAACCTTATGCAAAACTTCGGCACAGGCTGTTCCGTCAATATTCGAGATAAAATAACATTTAATATCTTTTGCCCAATACGGACGCAGCGCCTCCGTTGCCATACAAGGCCCCAAATCCGAACCGCCGATACCGATATTGACAATATTGGTCAGTTTTTTACCGGTATATCCGGTAAACTTTCCCAGCCTGACTGCTTCGGAAAAATCTTTGATACGCCCCAAAACTTCACGGATTTTAGGCATAACGTCACGCCCGTCAACATAAATCGGCGTATTTTCCTGATGACGCAGAGCCACATGCAAAACGGCTCTGTTTTCGGTTTTATTGATTTTTTCACCGCTGAACATTGCTTTAATGCGGCCGGAAACATCCCGTTCACGCGCCAAATCAAACAAAGCTGCCATAATCTTATCGTCAATCCTGTTTTTAGAATAATCCAGCAGCAGATTTTCGAACTGTATTGTATATTTTTCGGCCCGTTTTTCATCGGCAGCGAATAAATCTTTCATCTGTGTTTTTTTAAAACGGCCGTATAAACTGTCCAGCTTATTCCAAGACTTTAACTTACTTCTTCCAAACATTATTTTTCCTCCACTTTTTTGTTTCCGATATTCACAAAATCAGGAATTGTTCTAAAATACTTTCTTGCCGCGGCATTTACTTCTCTCAGTTGTACTTCGCGGATATAGTCATTGCGTTTATCCAAAAAATCCTCACCCAACTTATATTTTTGCATAGAAACCAGCATATTAGATATTTCATCAATATTAGCAAAACGTAAATAAAACGAATTCAGCAATGATTTTTTTGCTTCGGCCAGTTCCGCTTCGGTAACACCTTCCTGCCCCAGCCGCAGCCATTCGGTCTTTAACATTTCTTTTGCTTCGGCAAAATTTTCCGGCGTTGCCGAAAAACCGCCCTCTATCAGAACAGCAGCATTTTGAAAAGACAAATAGGTATAAACACCGTAAGTCAGCCCTTTTTCTTCGCGGATATTCTTAGATAAACGCGAACTTAATCCCGATTCGCCGAAAATATAATTTGCCAGATATAACGGATAAAAATCAACATTGTCACGTCGTGTACCTTTAGCCGCCAAACGGGTCATAACCTGAGCCGATTCTCTCGGTATATCATATTCTGCTTCCTGAGCCGAAAAATCAATTTCGGGCAGAGCTGCCGTCTTACCGGATACCGCCAGCCCGCCAAACAGCCTTTGCAGCAATACTTCTGCCTGTTCTTTCGTCAAATCTCCCGTAATTCCGACAATTAAATTCTCCTGAGTCAGATTATCCTGCAGATACTTCCGAATTTCATCCGTGGTCAGAGCAGCAATATCTTCTGCTTTTCCCAGAGCATTACGCGCATAAGGATGCCCGGCGAAAATATTTTCCTTAAACTTATTATTCAAAACCTGTTGCGGGTTTTCATTTTGCTTTTGCAATGCCGTCAATAACTGCTGTTTTGCCAGCTGCAGATATGAATCTTCCAAACGCGGTGCCGTTAAAGCACTGACCAGCAGCTGCTCGGCAACGGCCGCATTGGCTGCAGGAAAAGCCAGTGTTCCGCTTAAATCATCGGCCGAAACCGCAAAAGATAATTTAACGCCGTTCTCTTCAGCCAGAGAATTAAATGTCTGACTATCCCATTCACCGGCACCTTCTGTCAGCAGCATTGCCGCCAGACGGGCCAGCCCCTGCTTATGTTCGTCATCATGCGCCGTACCGGCATTTTCAAACAAAAAACTCACACTTACAATCGGATTGGAATGTTCTTCAAAAAAATAAGCCGACAACTTTCCCGCTTGTAATTTTTGTACTTTTACCGCCAGTTTTTTATCCTTCAACACCGACTTATCCAAAATTTTTTCGACATCAATTCGTTCAAAAGATTTATAAAAAGACGGAATTTTAAAACCCAAGAAAACAAGCACGGCAACAACCGTTATCCGTGACAGATAATAAAATACACCTTTATGTTTGGGATGTCTAATCACTTTCCACCTCTCCTTCCGGCAGCAGTATCCCCTCAACCACAGGGGCAGCCAAAAAGACCTCCTGTGCAGCCTTCAAAATGCCGTCCAGAGTCACGGCTTTGATTTTATCGGCATAATTTTGCGCCTCTTCTAAACTGAAACCGTTTATCAGCATATACCCCAGCCAATAAGCCGCATCTTCCGGATTATCATTGGCAAAAACCAAATCAGCTACCATTTTTTTCTTTACTTTTTCCAATTTTTCCGCTGTCAGGTTTTTCAAAGCCTGAGCACGGGCTTCGCGTAAAGCAATCATGAGCGACACCATCGGCACGCCTTGTGCCGGCACGGCTGATAGTGAAAAAACGCTGTTTCCGGCCGCGGTAAAATGATAGTCTGCAGAAACGCTGACGGCCGTTTTGGCCTGTACCACCATTTCCTGATACAAAGCCGACGTTTGTCCCCCGCCCAGATATTCTGCCAGTACCATATAATCATATATACTTCCCTTAACGGCCGTATAAATCGGCAGTTTATAATTTTCAACAAGCTTCGGTGTCGTAATAAGCGGCAGTTTCATCTGTAATTTTTCTTCAAAATTTTCTGCCGTATTATTCGTTACCCGATGATAAACTTCTTTTGCAGCAATTCCGCCATAATATTTCTGAGCCAGTTCTTTTGCTGTCGGTACGTCAATATCGCCGGCTAAAATCAAAAGAGCATTGTTGGGAGCATAATACCGGTCATAAAAATCCCGAACATCCGCAGCGGTCAACCCCGTAATGTCATCACTGAATCCCGTAACCGGACGGGCGTAAGGAGAATTTCCCCACAAAAGCAGACGCAGCCGCTCCGAAAAAGGTGCTGACGGATTATTTTCCACAACTTGTTTGCGTTCCTGAAATACAATTTTCTGCTCGGCAGAAAAAGCTTTCTCGTCAAATTGTAAATTCTGCATCCTGTCTGCTTCCAAAGCCATTAACGCTTCCAGACGGCTTATATCCGCAAATTGATGATAGACTGTCATATCATAGCTTGTAAAAGCATTGCTGTCCGCACCGTTTTCATTCATTATCCGGTTAAACTCGCCGTCTTTTACCTTTGGCGTTCCGCGAAACATCAGATGCTCCAGCAGGTGAGCACAGCCTCCTTTTCCCCGTCTTTCATCAACAGCCCCCGCCTTATACCAGACCATTTGTTTAATCAACGGTGCTTTATGATTTTCTATCACCACAACGCGCAAACCGTTATCCAGTGTAAATTCTTCTGCCTTAAATAAACCGGCTGCTGCCGTTAACGGAAACAGCAGCAGAACAAAAAAAACACTTTTCAGCAGGTTATTCTTCATCCATATCTTCTTCATTATTTTCAATTACTTTAGGACGGACATTATATTCCGGCGGTAAAATCAGCGGCTGCTTTGTCACAACTTTGGTTTCATCCGGTCCCTGACGACTGAAACCCAGATCTTTTTTAGTTAAGCCGCAGGCACTCAGCCCCAGCATCAGCCCCAAAACAAACAAAAGACTCAGTTTTTTCATATCACACCTCATCCAATCCTTTCTTTTTACCATTAAAAAATTCCAAACAAATCAGAATAAAAACCCCCGTGCAGATAAAACTGTCTGCCAGATTAAATGCCGGCCAGTGCATATCATTATAATGGAAATCCAAAAAATCCAGCACCGCACCAAAACGTATCCGGTCATAAACATTACCCAGTGCACCGCCGATAATAAAAGCCAAAGCCGTAATTTTCAGCTTATTTGTTTCCTTCAGCATCCACCAGAATAAAAAAACGGAGACTCCGAGAGCAAAAATTGTCAAAACGACGACTCCGAACCGGCCGTAATCATTAAATAAAGAAAAACTGACTCCGGTATTCCACACCTTAACCCAATTAAAAAAACTCGTGCAAGCGACCGGCAGACCTTCTGTCAGTTTTTCAAGCACAAAAAATTTACTAATCTGATCTGCGGCAATTACCAAAGCAATAACGACAAGTCCGAGCCACACAGAGTTATCTCCTTTGCTGTTAAACTGGAAAACAGTATACCAAAAGGATTTAAGATGAAAAGCGGGAATTTAAATAGTCTACAGATTTTTTTATTAAAACATACCCTTTTTGCGGAAATATACAATCACCACCAGAGTCGCCAAAACAGACAAAGACAAAACAATCCAAAAGCCATATTCCAGTCCGGCTGCCGGCACAGCGACATTCATTCCCCAGAAACTGGCCAACATGGTCGGAATAGACAACACAATCGTAATGGCCGCCAGAAATTTCATCACCAGATTGACGTTATTGTTAATAATGGATGCAAAACCATCCATCATACCTTCCAAAATGGAACGGTGCATATCAACCATTTCAATAGCCTGCTTGTTTTCAACAATCACATCTTCCAGCAAATCAATATCATCTTCCGTAAACGAAAGTAATTTTGATGTAGCCGGAGATTTAATCATCCGCAGGATTTTCTCCAAAACCAGCTGATTATCGCGCAGAGCCGTTGTAAAATAAACCAGAGATTTCTGAATTTCAATCAGCTGGAACAGCTCCTGATTGTTAGTTGTTTGTTTTAATGCGTCTTCAATATGTTCCGTTTTACGGTTGATAATAGCCAGATAACGCAGATAGAACTGGGTAATCTTGTATAAAATCAAAAGCATAAACCGCGTCCGTTCCCGCGTATCAAAACTTTTGGCCGTATTTTTGTTAAAAGCCCCCAGAATACGATTATCTTTCGAGCAAATCGTCAAAAAGTTTTTAGCCGAAAAAACCAAACCGCACGGCAGGGTATCAAAATTTCCTTCTTCATCCAACAAAGGCAGGTTAATAATAGCCGAAAAGACTCCGTCATCAACTTCTGTTCGCGAACGCTCATCAGCATCCAGAGAATTTTTCAAAATATCGGAATCAACCTTGAGCATTGAAGAAACCTGATCAATTTCCTCTCCGGAAGGATTGATTAAATTAAACCAAGCATGAGAAACATTCGGGGATTGTTTGAGCTTGACCAGTTTGCCGCCGTTTTCCGTTTTATATATTTTCAACATAGCCAGCTCTCCTTTGACATTGCGTTTGCAAAGTAAGTTTTGCAATGGTGCGGCCAAGAAGACTTGAACTTCCATGAACTTAGTTCATAACGACCTCAACGTTACGCGTCTACCAATTTCGCCATGGCCGCACATTCAAAACACCATACAAATATTATAAAGTTTCCAAATAATCAAGTATTTTTTTTGCGACATATAAAAAAACTAAAAAAAATGTTGACAAAATAAACAGAATGGACTAGTCTTTATTCATAAAACAATTATTAACACTTTTATTATTTTCGTATGAGAAAGCTTTATTCAATTTTGGCAGTCATTGCGATAGCTATGATTACCGTGTGTGTAACCTCTTGTGGTAACAAAAAGGCACCTGAAGCAAAGTCAGACATTGTCTCTCAAACACAACTTGCCGGCGGCTATAGTATCGTTGCCAAAAATGTTAACATCTTTGGCGAAAAGGTAGAACAGCCTGTCTTCGGGGTTCAGAAGAACGGTAAAGACCTCATCGAGGCCGATTACACAAAAATCGAACTCGACAAGAAGCTCAACGTCTTCAAGTGCTATGCTTCAAACGGTGAAATCAGCCTCAGAACAACTGATGGCAAAACCATCCGTACCGGCATTTTTACCGAAGTTACACTCGATGAAAACGGAGCCTATTACCGGTTCAAAGACAAAGAGGGCAAAGTGGGTGTCTACTCTACAAAAGGCAAAACCTCTTGGGGAATGTATGATGATGTTATTACAACAGATTATTTCATCTTCAAGAAAACCGGTGACCGATGGGGTTTTGTAACCATTACCGGCGAACCGAACTGGGATGCGGAGTATGACAAAATCTACGTGCTGAACTACAAAGATAAAAAGCACTATGACATTGTCATGTTGTCAAACGGCACCTGGGAAATGTGCGACCAGGATAAGAAGTATTATGATGCATCTCAGTCCGATATAAAAGGATTGATTGGCAAAACCAAAGCTCCTGCCGGTCTCATTGATAAAAAATGGTAAAGCAACAAAAAGACGTCTTACTCTAAAGTAAGACGTCTTTTTTTATTATACTACTTGTAGAAAATTCCGTATTTAATCGGGCTTGAATATAAAGATATCTCCGTTCCCTGCCCGACCGGCATGCTCAAATCACCGGATTTGCTGCTGAGCAGCCCCGTTTACTGCGAAATGTCTGTTAAATCTCAAAAAAAATATTGACAAAATAAACGGAATATGATATTTCTGCTACATAAATTTAATTATTCTTATATTTTTTTCACTAAATTCTTCAGTTATGAAAAGAGTTTTATTTTTAACAGCAGCAATTGCTGTAATGTTCAGCATGGTTTTGGTTTCTTGCGGTGACAGCAAAAAAAGCAATGCAGCGCCAACCGAAGCACAGTCACAGTCATCCAACGGCTCCGATGGTACAGAGAACTTGCAGTTTATAGAAACAATGTTTCCCGACGGCTACGTTCTCATCTCTGCCATCAAAGACAACGGCGATGTCATTCACGGCATGAAAAAAGATGGTAAAATCATCATCAAACCGGAATACACCTCCATCGTCATGGACTCTGACAACGGCGTGTTCTTGTGCCAGACAAATCGTGATCCTGTTAAAAAGATTTATACAGTGACCGATATGACCGGCAAAGTTCTGCTTCCCGGCGAGTATTACAAAGCAACCCGGGATGAAAACGGTGACTACCACCTGTTTACCTTAACAAATGAGGAAAAAATCTACTCTCCTAAAAAATAACGGAGAGGTAAATCTCTAAAAAGCACCTTACTCAGGGTGCTTTTTTATAATAGAAGACTTTATTTTATTATTAACTTAAAAAAACAGACACTATGGCTGAAACAAAGAAAAACTGCCCCTGCCCTGAAAATGACACAGACTTATTCGATTTTGATGATTTGCTGGGCCGCGGCGTAAAATCTAACAAAACCTCAACCGACAAAGAAAATGACTACCACTCGGTTGAGGATAAAGGGGACTTCCTGTAAAATTATTCTGAAAAAAACTGCTGTTTATAAAAAAAACAGCAGTTTTTTGTTATTATAAGTATTTTTTTAACAAACCGAACTTATATTATAAAGTCAGTCAATGAGAGGTTGAAATTGTTTATGCACAAAACATATCCTGCCACAGCATCCCTGCAAAATCTGATAATTTTTCTGCACGGTTATAATGACTGCATTGCCAATCATGAGCAGACAGCTGATTTATTGTGCCAAAAGCTTCCTCATGCCCAGATTGTTTTACCACAGTCCGATGAACCATGTGATAAAAATCCGCAACAACGCCAATGGTTCGGAATGATGTCTTATGATGCGGAAAATAAGCGCACACAACCAGAAACTTCCGTACCGGAAATCTTTAGGATTTATCATAAAGCCGAGGCGGATATCTGCCGCTGCTCCGGAGAAATAAATAATTTTATCAACACCTTGCAGCAAAAATATCTTATTGACAACCGGCATACATATCTTATCGGCTTTTCTCAAGGAGCTATGTTGACAATATACACGGCCCTCAGCCGCACGACAACTCTCGGCGGAGCTTTTGTTTTATCAGGACTTGTTGCCGGCCGCGCTTCGCTCGCTGAAAAAATAAATTCTCAGCCGCCGCTTTACCTTTTTCATGGCAAAAAAGATTTAAAGGTTCAGTACAAAACTGTAAAATCTACGGCAACCTGGCTCAGACATCGAGGTATTCCTACAACCGTTTTCAGTTTTGACAATCTGTCGCATCACGTTACGGAACAAGAAATTGACATTATCGCCGATATTATAAATTCAACAACGGCAAAATTCCGCTAATCGGCCCCCTTTACTCTAACTCTTAACATAATAAAGATACCACCCGTGCAAAACCAGCATGCAAACCAAATAATAACATACACGCCAGCAACTGAAATTATTATCCAGTCCCAAATTAAACATATCCATAGTTCGATAGCCTTTACTAAATTTAGAATTTTAAACATTATACACCTGTAAAATACAAATCAATCATAACAAGTTATTTAAAAAATGCAACCAAAAAGATATATTGAATATTGATAATATATTATGTAATATAAACAAATAGTTATATATATTTACAACCTAAGTTATATCATTTTTCGGCAATTATAACCGAATCAAAATACAACTTTAAGTTTAAAAAATAAATCGTATTTTCAGAATCGAAAACAGGGCTGCACCTTGGTACAACCCCGTCAGGCATAAAGCAAAATTTAGTTCTAGACGCTGACAATGCCCCGTGCCATTGCATAGATGGCAAACAAAGCAATAACAACCAAAAATCCGGCTATAACGCCCTCACCCACGGTAAAAGCAGGTGTTTCCGGTTCACGCTGTTTTTTCGCCCAGATATATACCGGAATACCCAGAGCCATAAAAATTACAGCCATCAGCAGATAATTCAAACCGGCGGCATAAATCAGCCAAACAGAATAAGCTACACCCACAATTCCCGAAAACAAAGCGCCGGACCGCTTAATATAAAAGTTCATCGGATATTCGTGATCTTCGCAGATTTTCCACAAATAAGCGCAGCTGGATAAATAAGCCGGCAAAACCATAACACTGGTAATACTCAGCATTGTATTCCAGGCATTGCCGGAAAAATAAACCAACAGCATTAACAACTGCATCAGCGCACTGGTAACCCAAAGCGAAACTGACGGTGTCTGCTGGGCGTTTTCTCTGGCAAACTGCTTCGGAAAAGTACCGTTTTCTGCAGCAGCCTGCGGTATTTGCGCTGTAACAACAGTCCAGGCCAGCCAGCTGGTCAGCACCGAAATCAACAAACCGATGTTCATCAGCCATGCGCCCCATTTACCAACAATATTTTCTAAAATTCCTGCTGTAGACGGATTTGGCACTTCAGCCAGTTGCTCTTGCGTCATAACACCAAACGGCAGCAGCGACAGCAAAACATAAATAATCAGGCAGCCCGCAAAACCCAAAACCGTTGCATGGCCGACTGTCTTAGCTGATTTGGCATGTTTTGACATCACAACGGCACCTTCAATACCGATAAATGCCCACAAAGTCACCAGCATTGTACTTTTAATCTGGTCGGACAGACCGCCGAGTCTTTTTGCCGTATCAGCTTCTTCGCCCCAAAAATCAAATTCAAACTGATCTATATGGAACATAACTGCCACAATCAGGATAAAAAGTAATAAAGGCACAATTTTAGCTACCGTACCGATTAAATTGATGATAGTGGCCTGTTTGATACCGCGCAGGACCAGATAATTAAATCCCCAAATCAAAATTGAGCCGCCGATAACCGAAGCCAGATTGTTACCGCCTTCAAAATACGGCGGGAAAAAGTAATTAAGAGAATCCATCGTAATAACGGCATACCCAACATTACCGCAAATCTGACACAACCAGTATGACCACCCTATCGTAAATCCGACATAAGGCCCGAAACCGGCACGGCTGTACATATAGATACCGGCTTTCAAATCCGGTTTTGCCGCGGATAATACCCGAAACGTATTAGCAATAAAATAGACACCAATACCCGTAATAACCCATGCCAATAATACGGCACCGGCCGATGCGCCGGCCGCCATATTCTGCGGCAGACTATAAATACCTCCGCCAATCATAGAACTGACAACAATAGCGGCCAGCGCCCACACGCCCAAACCGGAATTCGGCGCCGCCGCATTGTCAGCCGATATTTTCTTTTTATCAGCCATTTATTTCTCCTTTTTGCTAAAAATCAAGGCAGCAAAAATTTGCCGCCTTTATACGTTTATTTTCTTTAGATTTTTGCCGGTTCGGCGTTTTCAAAATTCAAAAAGCCCAGACTTGTCAGGCAATAACCAAACTGTTCCGTAATATTCAGATAGTTATGATACATCTGGAATTCACTGTGTTTTTCCACACCGCGTAATTCCAGCTCATGGTTAAGAGATTTTGTCAGCCACATTTCTGCATGACCGCGGGCAATTTCATCATCAATATGTGTATCAAAAAATTCCACATATTCGGCCGCCCAGCCGCCGATAAGTTCGCCGTTTGCATCCTTACCCCAGCAAATACCGACACCGGTAGCAATAGCTTTATGATCATCACGGCTTGCGCCATGACCGGCCATAATAACTTCCAGAACGGCACCATGTTTAAACTGTCCGACAACCTTGTCAACCGGTACAATATTGCCATAAACTTCTTTAGGCAAAACAGATGTATACGGAATCACGTTAAAGTTTTCGATTTTAGCTTCCATCAAAGCGGAATCATAACAAAACGTTTCAAACGGTTGTGGCGGAATTCCCTCGTTGGCCTGTCCTGCACCACCGGTAATAAATGCTAATGTCGGATAACGAACACCATAAGTCATTTTTCTGTCTCCTTGTAAAAAATTAAAAAAATATATCTCAGTTCGTCTAATGACATAATAACCGGGAAAGTCTTTTCAATAGAACTTTTTAATGGGATACAGAAACATTTATCCATACTAAAATGCTTTTCCGGCTCACCCGAAAATCTGGGCAAAACCGGAAAAGCACAAACCTTTATCGTTTAAAACGATTTTTCGGAAATCAGAAACGATATTGATACTGAACACCGTACATATTGCTGTAACTGCGGTATTTGGCATTAACATCACCGCTGTCGCTGTTCCAAACTTTGCCGTGCATCATAAACAGGTGCGCATATCCCAAATCAAACTGGTGATTGCCTGTTGTATAACTGAAACCAAATGATGCCCATAAGCGGTCGGTATCCGGAATACGGTTTGTCCGGTAAGTATTGCTTGGAACAGGTGTTTCATCCCAGGCCAAACCGGCACGCAGCGTCCAGTTATCATTCAGATAATAATCTTGTCCCAGAGAGAAACTCCACGCATCTTTCCAGCGGTAGTCAACATCCAGATTACCCGTTCCGGAGCTGAGAGCCGGAAAAGTATAAAAACGATGCCATTGGGTATATTTTACCGTAAACGAGGTTCCCCATTTTTCACCGAATTTATGATAACCGGATAAAATCCAGCTGGCCGGCAATTCCGGCTCGGAAACAGAATCAAAACGATTAAAAGTATTCAAATGCAACAGAGAAGCATAAGGTGCATACGCATCTCTTACCGTCACATAATGTTTTCCGGTCGGCCGCTGTGTACTTTTAAAACGATAAGACAATCCGATACGCGTATTTTCATCAAATTCATACATTGCTCCCAGATTAGCCGTCATTGTCCAGCCTTTTACGCGAAAATCACTGTAAGCAATATTTTTACCGTTCAACGGTCCGTAACTCGGTTTGCCGATAACATTGGAAGTCAAACTTCCTTCAATATACCGCACAATAGCACTGGCACCCAAAGACAAGCCGTTATCGAGTTTATAGGCACCGGAAACATTCATATCAATAACTTCCAGCTCCGAGCGACGCACACCGTTACCACCCTCGGCAACAAAGCTGTCATTTCTGTAACGTGTTGCCAAACCAAACGGCACATAAACACCGGCACCCAAAAACAATTTATCATTTACATTGTATTGCCCGAACATACTCGGCAGCGGAATCATAAAATCCATATCGGTTTTTTGACCGTTATCACCTTTGATTTTAGAAGCCACTTCGGTCATCGTCAAACCGGTCTGCATTCCCGAACGTTTAACCAGTGTCATACCGGCCGGATTATAAGCCAAAGCGGAATAATCATCTCCGGATACACCGATACCGGCGAAAGAACGCCCCAGATTGATAACCGAAAATTCATTAAGTTGATAACCGGCAGCATAAGCATTATTAACACCTGTCAAAAGTGCCAACACAGCCGCCACAGATAATTTTTTCATTGTCTTTCCCTTTTAAAATTTAACTGACAGACCAGTCCTAGCACAGACAGCTCCTGCCGTAAACCCCTTCTGTTTCGCCTGAGCACAGTATCCCGAAGGATACCATTATTTTTTTAGGGGGATTGAGTCGAAGATTTTCTGCCTTCAGGCTGTGGATAACTGCCATTTTCAACAAATTTGCCCTATTTAACCAAAACTTAATAAAAGCCGGTTATCTTGATTTTACATATTTAACAAACAGGATAAAAATAATGGCTACAGTTAATGATACAGATTTTTCGGATATTTACATTATTCCGGACGGAACAGCATATATCTGGGGTAAAAGAACTCCCAGCGGTTTGGTACAGGTTCATCCGGATGATTATGATGAATTTCTACAAGAAGTTATGAACACCTACGACGGTCACAACCCGAGCTATCAGGTAAAATTTAAGGGACTTAACTATCGTGTCGAGCGCACCGTAACATTGGAAGGACAGCAATACTGCGCCCGTAAAATGCCGCACACCGTGCCGGATATTAACAAACTGGGCATTGAAGAACATTTGCTGAAATACCTCAAATCACTGAGCGGCGCACCGGGATTGATTCTTCTGGCCGGTACGACCGGTTCCGGTAAAACAACTACCTTGTCGGCTCTGCTGCGGGAATTTTTGATTCGTGACGGCGGATATGCCTTTACGCTGGAAGATCCGGTTGAAATGCCTCTGGACGGTACATATCATACGGTCAACGGCGAACTGGGTATCTGCAAACAGATGACGCCTCCGGGAGGTTCCTGGGAAGCCGGTCTGAAATCCATGCTGCGTTCTAAACCGCGTTATGTTTACTTAGGTGAGATTCGTGATCCGGAAATTGCCTCCGAAGCTTTACGTGCTGCCATCTCCGGCCACCTCGTAATGTCAACCATTCACGCCAGTACCGTTACCGACGCCATTCAGTCTATCGTTAAATATGCTGCGGCTACTGGTATTTCGGAAGAAATGGCTTATGACCTTGTCGGCAACGGTATTTTAGCTGTTTTGCACCAAACTCTGGTCGGTGTACCAAAACGGGCAAAAATCGAATATGTCTTTGCTAATCCGGACGGCACAAAAGGAGATCAGGTACGCGGTATTATCAAAAGCGGAAAGATGAATCTTTCTACGACCATAGAAACTCAGCGTATCCGTTTATCCCGCGGCGTTCCGCTCTTTGATAACTAAATTTTTTGGACAGCCTAAAACAGCCGCTGCAAATCAGCGGCTGTTTTAATATGTCATATTTTAGCTCCGGCCGAGTTAGACAAAAAAATATTTGACAGCAAAGATAAAATATGATATACGGAATTTGAAAAAATATTAGTATTTCTATAATTATTTACATGTATGAAAACAGATGAAAAAATGTTTGAATCGTTTAACCCGATTTACAACCAGATTGACCAAGTGATTTACTGCACATCGAGCATGTTGGGAGAAAATGTGGTAAAGGCCGAAATCGCAATAGTTGTCGGCCATAACGGACGTAACTTTGTCAGTTCGACCGACTGGCGTCTGACAACGGCCGGCGGACGAAAAAGAATTCTGCCGTTTTCAATCCAGCCACAGTACCCTAATTTCCTCGAATGCGTAGCCGGCGTCGATTACAGCCTTGACCAAGAAGGCCGTTTTTTCGTCGTTCCGGACGCCAAGGGTCAGGAAAAATCTGCGGTGGTGATAATGCCCGACGGCCGACGCTTTGAATTTGCCCCCGGCCAAGCGCTTAAAGTCATCATCGAGCCAAACCAAAAGTTTCTGGCAACAGATTGTACCATTGAATACAAAGATACCGCCAAGGTGCGTATATACCGCCTTGTTGCAGATGAACAAAGTCTTTACGGTATTTTTGATGCCGACGGCAGCGTATCGCGCGAATGGTAATAATGCGCACAACTCATAGACAACCTGATTTTAATATCAGGTTGTTTTTTTATCACGAAAACACCTCTGAACTTTACTTCAGAGGTGTTTAGAAACAGATAAGAAAATATCTTTATTTAGATTTGTCAAACTTCCGTCGTGCCGCTTCGACAAGTAATCGTGAAGAAATTGTCGTTCTTGCTTCTTTCGGTTTTGCAAGCATTTTTTCAAAAATACCTTTTTCCCGCATCTGTCCGTATAAAGCTTTAAAGTTCTCAGGTGTATTTTCAATACCTTTTTCTTCCATTCCCATACCAACCATACGTTTACGATTAACTGGAGTGTTCGGAATATATTGCTGAAAAGCTTGTTGTCTCGGCATTTTCTCGGTACGAGCCAATTCTTCATAAAATTTTTCGTGCAAAACTTTATTATCACGCCATTCTTGCGGTGCTGTTTTTCCTTCTTCGCACATTTTATCAAAAATCGCACCTGCTAACATCCTGCCGCGCAAACTATGAGATCCCACAAACTTCGCTAAACGCTGCGGCATGGCTTTTTGCATCTTACCAACGTTCTGGTGATATCGAATAGCCTCATCCAAAACTTTGGTAAAGTCACCTGTTTTTCCTTCTAATAAAATGACCGGTATTTTGAAGATAATTCAAGGGCATTTTAATCTTTTGCAAAATCCCCCCATTAGGCTTTTTACTTGAAGTCATGCCGATTTTAGAAACCGGTGACAACCGTTTTTTTATTTATAAAAATTAGCTTGACAAAAAGATGATATATCTGCATTATATTTCCACAAACATATTATTAATTTTAATTTTTTTACCCATGTTAGAAATAACCAAACAATTTCAAAAAACAAAAATTATTACAACACTGGCTGCAGATATAAAACTATCATTGGAGAAATATCGCAGATTTATAACTTTTAACAGTTATAAAATTCTGGGTGATGCCAATTTACGTTTTTCAGTAACCTACAATATGGAGGCTCTGATAAAAAAACATTTTGGGCAAAAAATGACCATGATAGTTGCTCTGGATACCGGAATTCTGCCCTTTGCTGTTTTATTGTGCCAGAATAATTCGCTCTATTCTGATTTACCGATTGTTTGCATCCCGACTTCAAATCCGGATAACATGATGGCCGGCCCGTCTGTTTTGACAAATATTTCATTTAATCATAAGAAAATCTTGCTCATGACAGATATTTGCGACAAAGAACAACCTTTATCTCAAGCTATAGATGTTCTGCAAAACAACGGAAATGAAATTTTGGGTGTTGTCAGCCTGTTTTCCTTTGACCGCCCTCAAACACTGAATTTTTTCAAAGAGAAAAAAATAGATTTTCTTTCACTAAGCCGGGCTACCGAATTGACAATCCCCGATTAGATGGCAAAAATTCTGAATTGTTTATAAAAAAAGCAGCTTAATAACAGCTGCTTTTTTTATTTTCTTTACTATTTATTCAATATTTTCTATATATTGTAGTAGATAAAGTGATTCTGTTTCGGATGAGGATAAAATAATGACGAATGAAACACAAAAAGATAATGACAGCATGGAACCGGAAACCCTGCTGAATGAAGCGAAAGATACGTATCAGGCAATTAAAGAAAAAAAGTATTTTGCGGCAACCCGCCAGATTTTCCATTTACTGTCGCACCTCTATAAAAGATATCTGAAAGGAAAATATGTTCCGATAAACGGAAAAAAGATTCCTTTGGTTTTGGTATTGGCTGTTGTCTTATTTTTAGGCTGGCTCGCCGCTCCGTCAGATACAGAAACACCGGTAAACACAGAAAACTCGGAAAGCAAACAGCTTGAAGAACAAATTAAAACCAAAGAAGACCTCAACTCCTATAATCAGGACGGCATAAAAGTATATGGCATGTATAAATGCGACAATGCCGTATGTGGTTTCTTGGAAAATGAAAGTGATAATGATGTCGCCCGCATTTTGATTTCCGTAACTTTCCATGACAAAGGCGGTGCCGTTATTTATGAAGGCGGCGCAGAAGCCACGGCTATGATTGCCAAAAGCCGCAGCCGTTTCAAAATTTCGTCGGACGGAGATTTTGATTATTTCCGTTTAACGGATGTAACAGTCGAAAAATAAGTTTTTTCTCTATTTATTTGAGCCTTGCTTTCCGGCAAGGCTCTTTTTGTATCTCCCCGACAAACATCCTTTTGAAAATAAACACTGTAAAGGCAATATTTATGCCCTGAAACACCTGACATTTTCATGATATAAATCACATCATAAGATTTTTATATAATAATCAAACTCATTAACAACCTGATTTTAAGATATTTTATCCCATATTGTGATATTTTTATTATTTTATACTTGATTTTATAAGAAAAATATTATATAAAAATTCTAAAAACGGTTGCATTTTATAAAAAGGGAGATTAAAATGACTAATGAATTAAGAAAAAATTTAATGCGAAATATGCGTTATTCTAAAATGAACGAACAAATTGATTCTGAAATTAAACAGCTTCAATATAACAACAGTCCGGAGGCACAAATGCAGATAAATAATTTACGGCAACAGCGTCAGGACATAGAAAAGCTGATGAATAAGCCTATGACCGAGCAAGAATATGAGCAGTATGATGATGACGGCTATTATTCAGAAGATAATACCCGACAGAATTCCAACGGTATCGGACAAGCTTTCCTTGATGGTACTAATCATTTGGCACACGGAATAAATCAGGAATGGAGCGATGAGCTTATGGGAAGAATTGGTGATATCGGACAAACTTTCCTTGACGGCGCTAATCACATGGCACAAGGTGTAAGTCTGGGATGGAGCGATGAGCTTATGGGGGCAATCGGTGGTATCGGCAGAGTAACGGCCAACGGTGTAATGCGCGCGGCAGGACAGAATGTGAACGGAGAAAGTTTCAGTGATGCCTGGAACAAAGGCTATCAAGAGTACAGGGATTTTGCGCGGCAGGAATTAAAAGACGGTTCCGAACGTAACCCGACAATATCTACTGTTGCAGAAATTGCCGGTGCGGCAATCTCGCCGGTCACCCCGTTTAAAACCAGAGGATATACCGGCTCACTCGGAAAATTCATAGCACATCCGAAAGACATTGCCAGCACCAGATGGCGTAATGCCATTGGCACCGGCGTTATCAGCGGCATCGGTACCACGGATGAAAATACTCTTGGAAATTATGCAAAAAATATCATAGGAAACACAATTGCAAATGGTGTAGGAACGATTGTCGGCAATCGTTTGTATGGCAGTAGAAATAATATGTACAGATTCGGCCGCAGCTTTATGAACGGAGCGGCTCAAACAACCCCTTATATTTATAACTACTTTAGAAAGCCTGAAGAAGATGATGAAAAATAACAAATCAAATATATTAACTGTTATCGGCAAGAAATGTTTCAATTTTTTAATAATTGTTTTCTGTATTTTATGCGGCTACATGGTCTCATATATAAAAATAATGAATTTTGAAGACACGAGGGAGATAGTCTGCCTAGGGTTATTTACAATATACATATTGTGGTATTCCTCAAGATATCCAGATCTTAACTATGAACATGAATACTTATATAGCATCCCTTTATTTGTATATATTACAATATATTATGCCATCCACTGGGATTCTATAGCCGATGTCACTAAAGTATTCTGGCACGGTTTCTTTGGCTAACAGAATAATTCCTTATGGACTAAACTACTTTAGAAAGCCTGAAGATAATGATGAAAAATAACAAATCAAATATATTAACTGTTATCGGCAAAAAATGTTTCAATTTTTTGGATTTTGTTTTCTGTATCTTATGCGGTTATATGATTTCATATATAAAAATAATGCATTTTGAAGACATGACAGAAATAGTCTGCCTAGGGTTATTGGTCATATACTTACTGTGGTATCTGGACCCTCCTATTAATGAGTATTTATACCGCACTCCTTTCTTTGTATATATTACAATATATTATAT
>JAUNIW010000074.1 GCA_030523245.1 Pseudomonadota bacterium | reverse complement strand
AATAATTATATCTTCATTTTTACTCTCAGATGTTTCTATTCTTTCCCTATATTCGGCTTTATCGGCATCTGTTTTTAATTTTCCTTCAATATTACAGACATGAGCTCCAGCGGTAAACCCTAAAATTGTCCATTGTTTTACTCCTCTAAATATAATTTATATATATTTACAACCTTTGTTATATATTATTTATATTTTACAATCAAGATTTTTTTATATAAAATAAAAAAAATCCTGCCCGATATAATTTCGAGCAGGGTTTTAAGATTAAATAAAAAATTTTGTTCTACCTTCGAGATATTCCTCAAACAAGGACTTATCATTACGGAAGAATAATGATATGAATGCCCGTCTTTCCAAAGTTCCGCATGTTTTGATATATGCTTTTACTTCTTCCGGAGTTCCCGTATTCATCAGCTGAACGGCCTGTTCATTCTGACAATACCTGCCGCTCAAAGAAAGTAAAATTTCTGCCAGCAGACCATAATCCAAAGGGCGTGCCTGCAAAATTTTATCCAAAAACTTTTCACTTTCATAGAAAGGTCTTTTGCGATAATAGAACAACTTATCTTCTCTGGAACCTTTTCGGGCAAACAGTGTTTCGGCCTCATCACTTATATACCCGTAGATTTCCAGATAGCGGCGAACTTCTGGCGCTGAACGTGTTTCAATCATAAAAACATGATTGTTCTCTCTGAACCTGTGCCGCGAGATATACGTGATAAAATCATCAGCTGATGCAATTTTTATGAAACGTTTTTCGTATTTTTCCGGCAGGCCCTTTTTGTTCTTTTGGGCATACAGAGAAAAATAACCTGATTTTTTTGTTTCCTCATCAGTGAAAATCAGACCCAGTAAATCGTCACAGATATCCGCGTTTTCCATCAGGCTCATAAATTCATCGGCATCACCGCGCGCCCAAATCATTTTCTGAGCATCGGCCGATATATAGCTATCCATGGAAATAAGTGTCATGATTTCGCTATGAATACCACGCTCGATGATTTTGATTTCAGAAGTTATACTCCGCCCCCGGTTTTTATTAAGCATGGCCATAATCTCATCGTGATTGCCACGCTCTACAAGCAGAATATCACCTTCTCCCCAGGGAATATCATGCAGGCGGATATGCTCCATAATCTCCTCATGTTTTCCTCTGGAAATTAAAGCAATCCAGCCTTCTCTGTTTAGCTCATGGCGTCTGATATATGCCATAATCTCGTCTTCAGACCAGTTCTGCATAATAAACACCTGCCATTTACCGTAAAAACCGTGACGACGGCTGTATTCTACAAGCTGATTGTGCGGCCATTCAGCAAACATTGCATCCTGAGCAACATCACAAAATCCGTATTCGGAAATAACGGCTTCAATTTCCTCCGGCTGATTGTGTTTCACAATCAAGGCCTGAATACTTCCGGGGATAAAACAGCCATTATCCGTACACATATTCACATGATGATAACGCTCAATCATGTACATAATTTCTTCATGATTGCCACGCTTTACAATGTATTCCAACTCACTTTCAGGTAAGCTCTGTACATGATAATGAACATCTCTTTCGCCGGCATACTCGCCCATTTCCTCACCCAGAATTGTGACCTCCTCGGTATAAGAAATGTCATTCAGTCTTTTCATAACAGCAAGATGTTCTTCTCGCTCTTTCCAAACAGCAGCTCCTTGAGCCATCTGTTCTTCCACATTCATTTTACTGTTCATAATAATAAAAAATTAAAGGTACATAAAAATTGATTTATACTTCTTTCTTAGCAAGATATTGTTTTTTTGTCAACTCTTTAAAGAATATTTTTCTGCTGAATACAGAGGATGAAATGCAGATTATACTTGCTATCCGGCTGTTTTATTTTTAAGCTTTTATATCATAATCGTTAACGGAGAATAAGTATGAATAAAATCGGCCTTATCGGCACGGGTATTTTTGGAACAGCTCTGGCTCTGACTGCTTCACGGGCCGGAAACAAGGTTTTATGTCAGGCACGCGATTCAGAACTGGTGGAAGATATTAACCGTAAACACGTTAATCAAAAATATCTGCCGGATGTTCCTCTTCCCGACAGTATTTCCGCCACCTCGGAATTTGCCGATGTTTTTGATTTTTCCGATACAATCCTGCTGACTGTTTCGGCACAGGCTGTCCGTTCGGTATTACACACCGTTAAATCACTGGTCAAAAAAGATACCGTCATCATCTTATGCGCCAAAGGTATTGAGTTGGAAACCGGTAAAATGATGTCGGAAATTGCTGCCGAAGAAATTCCGGATACCACCGTGGCCATATTATCCGGCCCCGGATTTGCCGTTGATATTGCCCGCTGCAGACTTACGTCGGTTACGATTGCCTGCGACAAACCGGGGATAGCTTCCCGCCTGACAAACAATCTGGCCACACCGTATTTCCGCCCCTACACGACATCCGATATGATTTCTCCGCAAATCGGCGGAAGTGTCAAAAATGTTATAGCCATTGCCTCCGGTGTTATTGAAGGAGCTCAGTTCGGCAATGGTGCGCGCGCCGCTTTGATTACACGCGGTCTGCATGAAATGGGACGACTTTCCGATGCCTTGGGCGGATTGCATAATACCATGATGGGGATGAGCGGTCTCGGAGATTTGGTTTTAACGGCAAGCTGTTCTCAGTCCCGTAACTTCAGTTTTGGTTACGAGATAGGCATTTGCGGCCATGCTCAAAAGGTTTTAGATGAAAATACCCGCACGGTAGAAGGTATTTGTACGGCACAGGCCGTGGTTAAACGTGCCCGTGCTTTAGGAATTGAAATGCCGATTTGTGAAATGGTCAATCGGGTTCTTTTTTCCGGAACTTCAATTAAAACGGCAATGGAAGAACTTATGGCG
Organism: Pseudomonadota bacterium; assembly: GCA_030523245.1. GTDB lineage: Bacteria > Pseudomonadota > Alphaproteobacteria > RF32 > CAG-239 > RUG410. The sequence goes on along the minus strand of JAUNIW010000074.1, from coordinate 1,822 downwards.
CGTCCTTTCAAAGAAGAAGGATTTTAACTTCACCGGCACTTTTCTATGGTCTGATTTCTATCGGTGTATTATCCGGCGTCAATTTCCAGATTTCTTCTATTTCCGTATCGGTTACGGCAATACATCCGGCTGTCCAGTCCTTGTATTTATGGATAACATCAAAGAAAAAATCCGGCGCGTGGTTCGGGAATCCGTGAATCATAATATCTCCTCCCGGTGACATCTTATTTCGGGCAGCACGCCGCTTGTCCTCGGCATTCGGATAAGAAATACGTAAGGAAAGATGATACGCGCTGTGCGGATTGCGGCCGGAAATAACATACTTTCCTTCCGGTGTTCGTCCGTCACCTTCTTTTTCTTTATGTCCTTCCGGTTCAGGCCCCAGTGCGATTTTATAAATACGCACGATTTTACTGCCCTGTCGCAAATAAAGCCGCCGCGCCTTTTTTTCTACCAGAATATTATCTATTGTTTCTGTTTCCGGTTCGGCATTTTCCGTTTCTGTATTTTCGGCAATTGCCGCGGTACCGTAAAAAATAAACAGGGCTAAAAAGCAACCCGCAATTTTTTTCATCTGTCGCCCCCGTTTTGCTTTATATATTTTAATCCTTGTAAAAGAGCTGCCAGCACCGGGCCTGTTTTTTCCAGCCGTTTTTTGATTTTATAACGGCGTTTATATTCTCTGGTCTTTGGATTTTCCTGTGCTTTGCGCTTTATTTCCTCTTTGTGCCGTTCATAATATGCTTTACCGATTTTAGTCCGGTTGGCAGAGCAATTGTGCTTATAATCTATTTCTTTGAGAAGTTCCGGATTATTTTTTTTCAGCTCTGCCCGTGCCTGCTGCCGGCGTTGTCTTATATCGTCTTTATGTTTTTCCCGATATAGTTTACCGCGGGCACGCGAAGCAAATAAATCCATCATTTTTTCAACAGGTGTTTTTTTCTGCTGTTTCAAACGATTAGCCTGCCGGCTTTCAACCACTTTTTCAGGATTTTCTTTTCTGTATTTCTGCATTCTGATACGTGCTTTTTCCCGCAAGGCTGCTTTCTGTTCGTCTGTCAGACGCTCCTTGAGCCGTTCATAAGCCTTTTTATGCGCATCGGGAGATACCAGAGCATAATTCATATTGCGGAACTTTATTTTATTCTTTTCCATAATTTCTTTTTTGGAGGCACCAAATTCTTTATATACAGCAACACCGCGCACAAAATCTATGTTAATTAAACAGCTGTAAGGATGCCGGAATACCTTATTATTCATCCGATAAAAAGTTTGGGCAAAAACGGCTTTTTCTTTTCCGCCTTTTACAGGCAGCGTCGGCGGCAATAAAGCATACACTGCCGGCACAAGTTCCGGTGCAAAATACCCGTTATGGAAAATTATCTTTTCCACATCACTGCCGGACATCAGACGTTCCAATTTGCTTTTTTGCAAAAATTCTTTAACTTCCGCCGTATTTTCCGGCTCACCGCCCAGCCAGGCCGTAAATACGTCACTCAGCGTTTCAATGTTATCCAGATTATATTTTTTCATTAAAGATAATTCCCTTCTCTTTCGGTGCATCATACAATAAAAATTCTGCCAACTCAAGCATATCTTACAACCTCATTTTCTCTTTTCATAAAAAAATCCCTATCGGAACCTTTATTTTTTGCCATAAACCAACATTGAAAGAATCAGGCAATCTTTTGAGAGCTTTATGTCTTCATATTTTTCCTTTTTATAACCATATTTAAAGATAACAATAATTTTTTTAACGGAGATAAAAATGAAAGGAATGATTATGAGTGCAATTATAAGTGCTTCTTTAATGGCCGGAGCT
>JAUNIW010000073.1 GCA_030523245.1 Pseudomonadota bacterium | reverse complement strand
CCTTATTCTGTTGTTCGGTGTTAAATGGAATTGGACCTCCCGTTGGACCGCCGTTTGTATTCGGAGTCGGACCGCCGGCACCACCGTTGCCGCCAGCTCCGCCGCCGGCAGATGTGGTACCTTGAAATTTACTGTTAGGGGCTCGAGAAGATATATAACTGCCCGCACTTTTTAAACCTCGTCCGGCTTGGGTAAAGGCAACGTCCCGAGCCCACTTTCCGGCCGCACCGATGGTGTGGCTTGTGGCAAATCCCATAGCTTGCGTTCCCATGTGGTGCATGGCATGTTCGGCCGAGCCGAGTGAACCCTCTCCAAAAAAGCGGTTCAGATAGTTGGCAACGCTGACGCCGACAATCTTGAACGCAAAGAACAGACAAAACAGAATAACCAGAATGTTGGTGGTATCAATGGCAAATCTCTTGGTGAAGTTTTCCATATTATTACTGACAAAGGCTTCATCAGCATTGCTGCTTACTTTGGCTTGAACTCTTTCCGCACTGTCAATAAACTGCCAAAATTCTTCAATGCCTCCGGCGCCGCCGGTTACACCTTCTTCAATCAGTTTTACCGCATACGTGATACCGATAGCCGCACAGGCGAAAAGCATGGCGTTGTGAATGACAATGTTGATGTTTTGCAAAAACTTGTCTTTTGTTGGCGGAAACGGCCATAAACCAATGCTGACCGGCAAAAATAACACGGCAAAACCTAATTTGAAAGAGATATCAATAAAATACATACCAATAGACATACTCAGGAAAAAGGCTGTCATATAAATCAAGACTCCCGGAATCCAGTAGTTTAAGCGGACGAGTTTTATAACATTCATGATTTCTACCGGTGCAACTTTAGTGGAATAGCATATCAGCCCGTGTCCCAGCATGTAGAGCCGTCCCAGAGTCTTATAAATATTGACCATCATATTGTTCATATTTGTAAGAATCGCCGCATCAAACAAACCTCCGCCGCTGATATCGGCGCTGACCGTTGCTTGCTCGGTTGAGGCTGTTTTGCATTCTTCCGGTTCAACATAGTCCGGCTCGGTAGGATTTTCATTGCTGCTGTCCGGAACGGTGATATTGGCCAGTTCTTCTTCGGAAAACTCACCGATGTGGTCTCCGCCGCTGTATTTCGGATTATGTTTCAATCTGCCGAGGTGGGAAGAGTAGAAATAGTGGTTAACCGTTGTGCAGTTTGGCTTATCATTGTATAAGCAGTGCTTATCGGTTACTTTTGAGGTTTCACCTGCGTTGCGTTTTGAAGATTTGTTATAGTTCAGGGCGCCGTTGGTGCGGTCAGGCAAGGTTCCGTTAATGGCTGCACGGGAGATTTCCAGCAACGTTCTCCATTGGCCGGGACATCTTTTCTTGATATCGGCAAGCAATTGTTCCGTTGACCCTATTAAATCTCTGTGAATACCAACAAACTGACCTTTTTGCAAAAGAACATCCGTTACATTAACATTCGGATCATATTGCCGGTAATATTTAACGCGGTTTGTAACGACGTTGGCTACCATTTCAATGGATTCCTGATGCTTGGCATTACCGATTTCGGTGGCCAGCATGTGCGCAAACAAAGCTTCCTGATAGCTTGCATCTACGGCATGGGCGTCAGATGTTTGCAAAAACAACATTCCCGCTGCCAGCAGCAGGATAGAAAAATATTTCATTTTGTTCAATTTTGCCAACATCTGTTTCTCCGTTTTTTATTCGTCTTCCATGTCCGGATTAAAATCTTCGTTTGTATCCTTTTTCAGAGAATCATTGCGGTCAAGGTCTTGCCAGATATATTCCTGACGCAGGCGTTGAGCTGCAGATTTATCTAACTGTTTTATACCGCTTTCCTGTGCATTTTCCCAGCTGTTGCGCGTAAAGTCAGGTGTGATGACTTTACGTTCGATATCAGCGGTATTCATTTGCTGACGTTGCAGTTTATCCTGAAGCTGCTGCGCGGTGCTGATATCGGATATTTTTGCCGGCTCGGCTTTGGAACGGGATTCTTTATAGGTATTTTGCCGGTCTTTGATTTCTTTTTGATAAATATCGGAAGCCGCGCTGTCGGCAGATATATAATGAAGTGCCAGTTCGGCAGATGTCGTCTGGGCATATACCGGCAGAGCACCTGAAAGCAGGGCGCTCAGAAACAAAAATTTTATTTTTTTCAACTTTTTCATTCGTATATTTCCTTTTTATCAATCCGCTTTATATTTTATTGAAAATCTCATTGCCTATATCCGTTCCGGTAATCAAAATCGGATTCAGGATAAATTGGGTAATAAAGCCGATACCTTCAGCAATGGCATAGTAGGAGAAAGCACACTTAAACCCCATAACTAAAATTTCTTGCAGCATTTTCCCCGGCGTGACACCGCCTATCGTCGAAATTTGTTTGGCAATAAACAAAGCCAGCCAAATCCCGAAACCGAGTTTGACGACAAGCTGACCTAATTGCTGTGCAACAGGCAGAGCCTGCGATGCGGCCTGCAGATAGGCATTTGTCATAATGATGACAATCCGGCAATACCAACATTTGTCCTGAGCGTCTTCTGCCGTTTCGCCAAAATATTTCTCCTGCAAAAATTTCTGATTGCAGGTTAAAGAACCTTCTTCCTCTGTTTCCGCAGCGTTTGCTGAATCTTCGGCATAGGCCGGTGTTGCTGAAAAGGCGAGGGTGCTTGCCAGCAAAAGAGAGATAAAAAATAATTTTATTATATTCATTTTCATTTTATTATCTTTCCTCACTTATTTTCTTCCGGCCATGGCGTTTAGTTTGTTGCGGGTTTTATTGACTTTATCTTTGGCTTTGCGGTATTTGTCGCGGATTTGACGCAGTTTTTCAACATGGTCGATAATGGCTGTTGCCGCCTTAGACGTACCGCCCGTTACGGCAAGTAAAACGCCCCGTCCGATTGTCGCAACCAACTGCTGTAATTTTCTTTGGAAACCGGCATTTGTTTCTATGCCGGAAATGTTTTTGGACAGCTCAACAGCCAGTCCGGTTGCTTTGATAATCAAAAATCCCATAAACATCATGGCAAAAGCGGAAGGGCTGAATTCGGTGTAAAGCTCACTATTACCCAAGTCCAAGTCTTTTTGGGTTAAGATTTTCTGCATAGCCAGTATCGTCATAGATACAGTTACCCCGAGACAGAGCATAATTGCCGAAGAAGATAAAATGATTTTGAAACCGGAAACAGACCATTTTCGGATTTGTTCAAACGGATAGGCCATAATCAAAAACGGCAAGATAATCAAAATAATATTCAAACGGAAAATGCTGTCAACCAGATAGAAAACAAAGCCGATTTTAACAATGGAAAATGCAACCATCAAAAAACATGCGACTAAAAAGGCCGATATTTCGCCAATTTTAAATAAACGAATGGCAATGTCATAACCAATGCTCAGACGGTCGCTGATGGTGCAGGTCATACATCCCATCATATTCATCGGTCCGTCAGGGAAGGAACCGTCAGTCGGTAGGCTGGTTGCTTTGAATTCGCAACTGCTGTCACTAAAAGAATTTCTGTAAACCTCACAGATGGCGCCGACACCGTCGGCTCCTTTGTCGTCGGCAAATTCTGAAGCTATTTTTATGGCTTTGACTTTGGAGGCGTCATCGGCAGCCGTAATCTTCAGAATCTCAGAAGTAAATTCCAGTGCGGTTAAATAAATCGGCCAGATAAAATTCTGCAAGACGTAATATAGCTGGTCTGTAGAAGAAGCCAGAAAACCGCAAAAGACACAAAGAGCCCCTTTACGCATTACCTTGGTCCAGAATTCGCCGAGAGATTCGCCGCCCGGCGCGGATATATGACGTAAAATCTGGTAAGCCATCCAAATGCTGAAGCCCAAAGCGACTACGCCGAAAAGATTTTCCTGAGTCAGGGTATTATAAACGTTTTGGGTCTGTTTACCTATGCCTTTGTAAAAAATTTCAATGAAATCCCTTTGCCAGCATTCGCGTTGTTTTTCCGCTGCATAACGCGGATCACTCTGTGTCATGGGAGTCGCGCCGTCTGTACTGCTTGAACAGGCCGTCAGCAAAAACAGCGTCGAAAGGACGATAAATAATATCCTGAGCATATTATTTAGTTTGATTGTCTTCATAGTGTCGTCCTTTTTGTTTCAAAGTCATTTTTATACAGTATATCATAAATTATAAAGAATAAGTGTTACAGTATCGTTAAATTTGAAAATTTGTTTCTTAATCAATTCGAAATTTAGAATCATTTATTCTCCTGCCAGGTTTCGTCTTTAATAACTCTTCCGTTTTCATAAGTTTTGCAGTTGCGGGTTCCATCTTTTAAAGAACCTTCCATCTTTGTCGAACCGTCTTCATTGTATGTTTTCCATTGTTCATTGCCATTTTTGTCATTATATGATTCATATATAAGCTTTCCTTGTTCATTGTGTTCTTTTAGGAAACCGCTGCCATCAGCATTTGCAGCTCCTTCCATTCTTATTGAACCATCTTTATTGTAGGTTTTCCAGTGGTTATTGCCATTTTTGTCAGTAGATCTTATGGCATCAAGTTTGCCGTCAGCATAATAGTCTTTTTCAGTGGTGTTACCATTTTTGTCAGTAATTGTTTCAGTACGACTACCGTCCGAATGGTTGTATATGTTTGGTTTGTTACTGTTATCGCCAGCCGGACTGCCGGTTGTATTAGGAGTTGTAGCAGGGGCTGGACTGCCAGACGAACCGCCGGTTTT
>JAUNIW010000072.1 GCA_030523245.1 Pseudomonadota bacterium | reverse complement strand
CACAATCAGGGCATCCGGTTCGATATGTTTTATTTCTGCGGCTAATGAGGCAAATGTTTCCGGAATATCTTTCAAAATAACGCCATATTTATTGAGCCGCACCTGATTGATGCAAAAAGCCGTAATCATTATTTTTTTATGATTGATGTCCAATAAAATATACGGGTCCACCCAGCTCGGACAACGCCCTGTAGCCATGTCCTGCAAATTGGCGCACAAAACGTGAATGTTTGCCTGATGAAAACGCTTTACGGCCTGCTGTAAAAACTTAAAACCTTCTAAATCAAAACCGAAATCATTATTTCCGAGAGCCAGAACGATTTTTGCCTCCGGCAGCTGACGGCGCAAAGTCTGATAGCTTTCTATACTCAGCTCCCGATGATATATTCCTTTAAACAAATCACCGCAGTCGCATATCAGCGTATTTTTTCCCTTTGCCGGCGTATCTTCAATAATCCGGCTGAACAAACGGCAAAGTTTTCGCGTTTCCTGATGCGAATCGGTTAAAGCAAAAATATTTATATCATTCTGTGCTGTTTTCATCATTTTCTAATTTCTCTTGACGTTTGTCAAAATACATTTATTTTTGATTTTATCAATAAAAAATTAAAAATTTTTGTCATATTTTACAAAATATAAAAAATTTGCGGAGTGATTACAATGAAAAAACTTTTTCTTTCAATGATTTGTTTTCTTTCGGCATGTGCGCAGGACCCGTACAGACTCAAAATAGACAGTTCTCTGGCCGAAGCTCACGGACAGAGCATTTATTTTCGCAGCAGTTTACGCAGTTCTTATGCCGGACAAATCCGCCGCGTTTTAAGCAATAAATTCGGAGAAATCGGTATGAAAACCGCCACATCTACCGATAATGCCGATTTTATTGCCATTTTTGATATTGAAACATTTTATAAACAAGATGCCGACTATAAAGATGCAACGTATGCCAATACATCTTCCGGCGTTTTATTCAGCGGTGATGAAAACGCCTCATCGCAATATTATTCCGGTAATGCCAATCTGCAGACGAATCGCGACCAAACCTGCTTTACGCTTTATATCGGCCGCAAAGATACATCCCGCGTATCCTATGCTTCGATTTTTTGTGCCGATACGATTTACGAAACAGAAGACTTTTTACCGTATGTACTTGACGTTTACGGCAAATATGCAACTTATGCCTCGGCCAACACCGGTGTTCAATGCCTGAGTGACAGCAACGGTCTGATTTCCTGCGCTCCCGTTCATGACAGACAACAGGCATTTATCAATTCTTTATGGATTGACCGTGAAATCTCGGACTAAATTTTGAGAAGCCGCTTCTTGGCGGCTTTGTATTCCTCTTCAGAAAGCATTCCTTCATCTTTAAGCTTTGCCAGTTTCAAAAGCTGCTCGATTTCCGTATGCGGCAACGGCAGCCAGCGGCGCAAAAGCAATGTATATGTTCCGAAGATAAAAATATAAAACAAAAAGAAAGCAATCACATCAAACCACAAACTGAAACCGCATAACGATATCAACAGATATTCGCACAGGGCTGCCAGTACAAACATTGTCGCATGCAGGGGGTGCAAAATCATAAGCACCAGCGCCCACAGCGCCAGCATAACCGTTGCCAGCAGCAATGAAACGGTAACGCCTAAAACGCCGCCCCCTAAAGATAAAAAAGAAAACGATGATAATAAACTTCCCATAACCTCTTCCTTTGTCTTTTTTCAGGATAGCCCGCTCCGTGAAAAAAATCAACAAGAAAGCATAAATATTCCTTGACATTCCCACGCGTCACGCCTACCTTTTAGAATATAATTTTGGGAGAAAGAAGTGATGAAAAAAGCTGAAAATGTTAAAGAATTCGTGGAAAGAATCGATGCCGGCAAAAAGGTAAATCCTAAAGATTTATCGTCGGATCAGGATTTAAGCATCGCTATCATGAATTTGATTTCCATTGAAGAACATTTGGTATTTTCCGGTGCCAAAACAGGGAAAACTTCTTACTACGATTTGATTAAAGACATCCGTGAAACACGCAAAAATCTGCTCCAGAAAATTATCCCGAGTTACGAGGGTGAAGTCTGGTGTATGTCCAAACATCTGTTGGCTACTTCAATGCGCTTGATGGAAGTCGGTACCAAACAGCAGACTCTGGGACATGATGAAGAAGCCTATAAAATGTTTAATACGGCATACGATATGTATTGTCTGTTCTGGGGACTGAATATGGGTATGATGGAAACCAAGGACTTAAAATGGATTGAACCGGATGTAGAACAGGTCAAAAAATTAACCGCTAAGGCTAATGAAGCTTTAAAAGAAGAGGTAAAAGTTTCAGCTGCCGAAAATGCTTCCGCTGCTGTTGCCGAAACAGAACCAAGTTCCGCTCTGGCAAAAATGAAACATTTTGTCCGCAAAGCCGTTGACTGTTGTATTGAATAAAGAGGCTTAAAATGAAAAAAATATTTTTCGTATTTTTTTGCGGTCTGAGTTTGTTATTTAATGCGGCTTGTTCTAATCCTGATGAAGATTTAAGAGATGACAGAATCTATTTCTTCTATCAGACAACTTGTCCGCATTGTCATGACGCCGCCCAGTATGTCAAAGCCAATTATCCGAACTTGAAAATTACAAGTCTCGATATCAGGCTGCCGGGGAATATGCGTCTTTTTGAAAAAGCAATTCAAAAGTATGCCATTACCGGCCCTAAGGGAACACCTCTGTTTCTTTTGGGAGATAAATATATTATGGGATGGAGCGGTGCCAAACAAGATGAATTTGATTTGTATGTCAAACCTTATATTAAGTAAGAACCGGTCTTCATAAAAAATATCGAGGAAGTTTTATAAAAAACTTCCTTTTTTTTAGCGCATTGTCAGAATAAATAATTTTTATTCTCCTCCTACAATTTAAAAAATCTCTTATTTTTTCTTGCATAGAAACAGAATTTATGCTATTTTTTAACAGTTCTTGAATTATTAACTAATTTTTTTAAATATGGTAGAAAAAGCTTCTCCGTCCGAAAAAAAGCATATTATTCTGCTTTCGGACAATAAGCATGAAGAAATTATGAGCCTGATTACATCCAAAGACTTTCGCGGATTTTCTCCTTTAGGCAGCCAACTCTTTATTGAACGCGGCAATTCTAAGGAAATTATGGCTTATGTTGTTTCTCATCCATTACCCGAACGCGGTGAGCTGGCTTTATTCAAACGCGGTATTTCTTCGGAAATTATTGCCTATGTCCTGCTGCATCAGCCCCATTCCGACAGTGAGCACTATCTTATCAAACGCGGTGTGCATCCGGAAATTATGGCTCTTCTTGAAAACCACAAACTGTTTCCAGGTTCCGTCGTTGCGTTAATCCAGCGCTCGCAACCGGATGAAATTGAAAAAGCAGCCCGAAAGGGTATCTTTGATGAAGAGGGAGAATTGGAACTCATCCGTTTCGGCGTTCATCGTCTGATTATGATTTATATCGGATGTCGGGAATTACAGCCTAAAGCCAAAGAAGCTCTCTACAGACGCAATCATACGGACGAAATCAGCCTGTATGAAAAAAAGTATATGCGGTAATATGATGAAACTCCAATCTGCACAGATTGGAGTTTATTTTATTTTCTACTTGCTTTTTGCTTTTATTTCTTATATAAATTTTTTAGAATCATTCTAAATTTTGGAAGAAAGATGACAAAACAAAAGCTTTTAATTTTAGATATTATCAACAAAGCGCAAACCCATTATACCGCAGAACAAATTTTTGCCCAAGCGCAAAAAATTATGCCCTCCATGGTTCGCGCAACTGTTTATAATAACTTGAAAGCGCTTTTGAAAGAAAATCATATCCGCAAAATTATCCTGTCAAATCAGGCTGACTGTTATGACAAGGTTTTGCCCGAACATGATCATCTTATCTGTACCAAATGCGGAAGAATTTCTGATATCGTTGTAGGCGGCATCAAAGAAAAAATCAAAAGTCAGCTGGATTGTGATTTTCTTTCTTACAGCCTGAACATCAACTACATTTGTAAAAATTGTAAAAATCAAGAAGGAACTGAAAATGACCAATAAATATGAAGGTACTCAAACAGAAAAAAACCTGCAAGCCGCTTTTGCCGGTGAAAGTCAGGCCCGCAACAAATATACCTATTTTGCCAGCGTTGCAAAAAAAGAAGGATATGAACAGATTTCTGCTTTGTTTACCAAAACGGCAGATAACGAAAAAGAACATGCCAAAATGTGGTTTAAAGAACTGGGCGGTCTGGGAAATACGGCAGAAAATCTGCAGCATGCTGCCGAAGGCGAAAACTATGAATGGACTGATATGTATGAGGATTTTGCCAAAACAGCTGATGAAGAAGGTTTTCACGGTTTGGCTGAAAAATTCCGCGCCGTTGCCGCCATTGAAAAACATCATGAAGAAAGATACAGAGCTTTGTTGAAAAATGTTGAAACAAAACAAGTTTTTGCTAAATCTTCCGTGAAAGTATGGGAATGCCGCAACTGCGGACATATTGTAGTTGGTACGGAAGCACCGGCTGTATGCCCTGTCTGCGCTCATCCGCAAAGCTACTTTGAAATTCATGAAGAAAATTACTAATCCAAACCGGTAATTTTATTAAAGCTCTAAAGCCACTGCTTTAGAGCTTTTTTGATACTTTCGAGATTATCTTTGTTTTAACGCACGCCTTTATCCAACGGATCAAAATAAAGTTTGATTGTTTTCCATGCATCAT
>JAUNIW010000071.1 GCA_030523245.1 Pseudomonadota bacterium | reverse complement strand
TACGGTTTGATTGTGTTAATAAAAAAAGAACGAAAGTTTTGACACCTCGTTCCATCTCTTACTGGATAAATTAAACCCACTAACTCATCCTGAAAATTTTTATAACACTTTAGTGACTAGTTGTAAAGATTTTTCTTATTTTATAAACAACTTTTATTATATAATCTTATTTTTATTCTTGTAAAAATTTTTCAAAACACAACTTTCAAACCTGCCCTAATACGCCTAAATGCAAGAAACCCGCCAACAGGCGGGTTTCTGAATCCGTTATAAAACAGATTATCTTGAATAGTACTCAATAACCAAATTCGGTTCCATAATAGCAGCATAAGGAACATCGTCAAACTTAGGCACAAATGTATATTTGGCTGTCAGTTTTTTAGCATCCACTTCCAAATACCCCGGAAAATCACGAGACTGAGATTCGATAGCAGCAGCGACCAAAGCCAAACCTTTTGATTTTTCACGAACTTCGATTACATCACCGGCTTTAACCAAATAAGACGGAATATTTACTTTTTTGCCGTTTACGGTAACATGACCATGGTTTACAAATTGACGAGCCGCAAAAACGGTTGGTACAAATTTAGCTTTATAAACCAGATTATCCAAACGGGATTCCAGCAAACCGATTAAGTTTTCGGCAGCATCACCGGAACGACGAATAGCTTCGGCATAATACTTGTGAAATTGTTTTTCAGAAATATTGCCATAGTAAACTTTCATTTTTTGTTTGGCATTTAATTGTTCACCGTAGTCAGTTACTTTTTTCTTTCTCTGACCATGCTGACCCGGACCATAAGAACGTTTATTAAACGGGCTGTTTGCATCACCCCACAAATTTTCGCCATAACGGCGGCTGTTTTTCTTTTTAGCAGCAACAATACTTTTCATAAGTTAAATCCTTTTTATTTGTTTACATTATTGTCCCGATAGTTTCGCGCCAAAATACGGAAACGAGGCCGGATACACCGGTCTGCCTTCTCGGAAGTAGGCCTAAACTAATCCAAAAAAACTGTTTTTTCAAGAAAAAAATGCAAATAGCACTGGATTTTTGTTAAAATTATTTTACAATCAGGCCAAGGAGAAAACAATGTCTTATGAACTGATGTTTCAAAAAGCCTTATCCCTGCAGCAAAACGGGGCTTTAAACGAAGCGGAGCAACTCTACCGGCAAATTCTGGAAACAACCCCGCAAAACGCCGATGTCCTGAATTTACTGGGATTGATAGCCCAAACACGCGGCCTGCACCGAGAAGCCGTCGGTTATTTTTATCGGGCAGCGGATTCGGCTCCGAAGCACTTTCCGATATTCTTTAATCTGGGCATTTCTCTGGCCGCCTGCGGACAACTCGTAGAAGCCGCTGAGGCCTGCCGAAAAGCCTTACAGCTGAAACCTGACCTAAAAGAGGCTTATGTTGTTTTGGGAAATATTTACTGGCAGCAGAAAGATTTAACCACAGCCGCACAAGCTTTTCAAAATGCACTGAATCTTGATAAAACCTATTTTGAAGCTGCCGTCAATCTGGCTGAATTGCAAAATGATAAAACAACTTTACAAAAACTGGCCGATACAAATCCCCGAGAACCGAAGCCCTTATACTATCTGGGACGGCGGGAATTTGCTGACGGCAACTATGATACTGCTGCCGCTTACCTGCAAAAGGCAGACACATTGCTGGCTTCGGATGAAATTAAAACCTTGCTGGGAGAATCTTTGCTTGTCCGGCAACAATATGATACGGCTCTGCCGCTGTTTTATCAGGCCGCAAACCTCAATCCCCATAACGCGGCCGCATCTTTGCATATTGCCGATATAAATGCGCAAAAGCAAGATTATGCCGAAGCGGAAAAATTTTATAAAAAAACGCTTGAACTTGATGACGAAAACGTACAGGCACATACCAATTATGCCAATATGTTGTGCCGGTGCAAACGAACACTTGAAGCCTTGGAAGAATATCGGGCAGCTGCGCGAATTGCTCCTGAAACCCCTGAACTGAGCTTTAATCTGGCAATCATTTTAAAAACACTGGAAGAATATGAACAGGCTCTGGCTTTGATGTTTAACGCTTTTTATCTGGCTCCCCAACATACAGACTGGAGTCTGAATATTGCCGAAACACTTGTTCTGTTTTATCAGAAAGAACCTGAAAAAGCTCTAAAAATTGCCCAAAATTGGTATGAAAAAATGCCGGAGAATACAGTCGCTGCACATCTGCGGGCAGTTCTGAACGGGCAAACCCCCGAAAATGAAACAGATTATAACAAAATCCTGTTTGATTCTTTTGCCGATACTTATGAAAACACCCTGCAAAACATTCATTACAGCGTAGTCGATAAAATGGCCGGACAGGCTGAAAATTTAAGTGGACATGTTTTGGATTTAGGCTGCGGAACCGGCTTACTCGGCGAAAAAATCAAAAAGAAAACCATGGAACTGACCGGTATAGACTTATCGGCCGCCATGCTGGAAAAAGCACGCGAAAAAAATGTTTATGACCGGTTGGAACAAGCCGAAGCACTGACTTATCTGCAACAACATAAAAATGAATTTCAAGCCATAACTGCTGCTGATGTTTTTTGCTATTTCGGCTCTCTGGCTGAAATTCTGGCAGCTGCCGCTCCGGCAAAACTTCTGTTTTCGGTGGAAACAGATTTACAGACTGAAACCTGTAAAATCCAAGCAAACGGACGCTATAAACATAATCCGGCCTACATTGAAAACCTGCTCAAACAAAACGGATACCGGACAATCAAAAGCTTTCCCCTGACTTTAAGACAGGAAAACGGCAACGATGTTGCCGGAATGATTTTTGCCGCCGAGCCTTAATCTAAGACAACCTGCCGGATACTTTGTGCCAAACCTGTCGTATCATCCGTTTCAACCAGAATGCCGTAAAGCGTGCCGTTTCCGGCTGCCGGCATCAGTCTGTCACCAATATAATGCCGGCACAAACGGTTAATCGGTGCTGCCGTATCAAAACCCAGAACAGAATCGTAATTACCGCACATTCCCACATCCGTAATATAGGCCGTTTTTTTTGGCAGAATACGTCCGTCCGCGGTTGGAACATGCGTATGAGTTCCGGCAACGGCACTCACCCGCCCGTCCAGATAATATCCCAAAGACAATTTTTCGGAAGTGGCCTCGGCATGAATATCCACAAAAACAGCACTGACATTTTTACCGAGCGTATAATTTTTCAAAATATTTTCAATAGCCTGAACCGGACAGTCGACAGCCTCCATAAACAACCGTCCCAACACCTGAATAACCAAGATTGACCGCCCGTCCGGCAGCTCAAAAACAGTATAACCGCGCCCCACATTTTCTGCAGGAATGTTTGCCGGCCGGATAATCATTTTACAGTCATTAAGATACGGTACAATATCACGCTGATTCAAAAAATGATTACCCGTAACCAAAACATCGGCGCCTTTATCAAAAAAATCACGGCAAATCCCTGGCGTAACGCCAAAACCATGAGCCGCATTTTCGACATTGACCAAAATAACGTCGGCCTTATATTCAGAACGTATTTTTTCAAGATTTTTCAATACCACATCCCGTCCGGAGCGAGCAACCACATCACCGCAATAAAATATCCGCATATTATCTCCTTTTTGCCTTGGTTATAGCAGAAACAGATATTTATGCAATATTTTTTTGTCTGCGTATTTTTAATCCGCAACACACAAAAACAATTAAATTTTTAAACAACATGAATAATTTAGTAAGAATTCCATGTTACAATCCGCTTATTAAGGAGATTAAAATGAAAAAATACATATTACCGTTTATATTAACTGCTGTTATTTTATCAACAAGCACCGTTAATGCCAAAAAGCCGAATTTAACGCCGGAAAAAACGGTAGACTGGGCTGATGAGCTGAATTTAAGCAAAGAACAACAGGCTCAGATGCACGAAATTTATAACCAGAGTCATGAAAAAATAAAATCCATGATGCAGCAAATTGACACCCTTCATCGGGAAATTGCCCGTATCAAAAATGAAGATGATACTAAAATCAGAGGAATCTTAACAGAAAAACAACAGGTAAAATTTGATAAAATTAAAGTCAGAATGAACAAAGATAAACCTGAATTTAACGGACATGACGGCAGCAACGGGAAAAAACCTTCCCGAAAAAGAATGCGTCAATACGGCGGTTTAAACTTGCAAAGTTAGATTTGCGCGCTAAGATAAACTCAAAATGCAATAATATAAAAGGATTGAAAATGAAAATAAATTTTTTAACGGCACTATTAAGTCTGTCCTTAATTTACGGACAATCTGCCCGCGCCGAAGACACTGAACTGACAGATTTTGGTTTAGACGAAGTTTCCGCAGAGATTGAAGAAACTGAAATACCTGCTCTGCCGCAGCAAGATAACATTGCTGTTTCAGAAACAGATAATAACAAAGATAACGAAGTTTCTGCTCCTCAATTGTCTGTTCAACCAGAAGATTCGTCCGAGCAACAGACGGAAGCCGATTTTCATGCCGAAATGAGCACCTATATTAAAGAACTTCATTTAGACGCGCAGCAGCTGGTTAAAGCCAAACAAATCAATCAGGATGGTATTCTGCATCAAAAACAGATTTTGCAAAGTATCGAAAAGCTGCAAGAACAAGCTAAAGCGCTGGAAAATAAAAATCTGAATGAATTTTATGAAATTTTAACACCGGAACAACAAGAGACTTTCCGGAAATTACGTGATACTTATAATAAAAGTCTGGAAAATTCTGCAGAAAACTAAGTTTTTGCATCATTTATTTATAATTTAAAGTATAAAAGATGACATCTTTTATACTTTTTTTGTAAA
>JAUNIW010000070.1 GCA_030523245.1 Pseudomonadota bacterium | reverse complement strand
TGTCCATATATATTTGTTCCCAGTTCAACCATTTCAAAAATATTCTGCCAAGGCTGAACGGCTATTTCTTCACAAGCTTCTTTGGATAAACCATCAACATAAATCGTATAATCATGCTCTGATGAAATTCCCTGACTAAAAAATATATTTCCGCCATATTCGCTCTCGAATAAATCAAAATCTCTGCGGTGTTTTTTCTTTGAAAATACTAATTCTACAATACTATCATTTTCATAATCTAAATCGCATTTTTTTTGATTGGCACATAAAGTTTTTATATTATGTGCAACAGAGATAACTTCATCTATAAGTTTATTCGTTTTATATTTATCCATTGCTTTGGAATAACCGGCAATTCCGCTAACAGATAAGACACCGATAATTGCCAGCACCCCCAGCATTTCTATCATACTACGGCCGTTTTGATTATTGAATTTCATTTTTTAGCTCCCTTTTTTGTTACAAAAAATCCGCCTGAAAATAACAAGGCGGAGGAGCTGAAAAACTGTAACTGTGTCAGTCGCACTTATTCGCCGTATTATTGCTAATACGCTTATTTCGTGCACTCCCCCGAAAGGGATATGTTTAACAGTTAAGATGTTTTTCAGACACCACAAACCATCTCTGGTTTGCAAGCTTAATATAAAGAATAATCTGCCATTTTGCAACAAGTTTTATTTAAACGCAAAACCCTGCCGGAACTATGAATTTTCCAGCGGGGTTAAATTATTTTACATAATGATATTTACAGGAAATTATCTGTAAACTGTCATCCACAACCTTATAAACAAGACGATGTTGTTGGTTAATCCGTCTTGACCAACAGCCGGTCAGACTATATTTAAGCGGTTCCGGCTTGCCTAATCCGTCAAACGGCGTATTCATAATATTTTTAATTAAATTTTTTATTTTTTCCGCCATTTTAGCATCTTGAGACTTTATTTCCAAATAATCTTTCCAAGCCTCTTGAGTAAATTTACAGGTCTTCAATGTTGACATCTACAAAATCTCCGTTTTCAGCTTCTGTCAGACTTTTTTGCAGATGTTCAGCATTTACCGGATTGGCCAATAAATAGCAAGTTTCCATCCATGCATTGTAATCATCAAGCGACATCATCACTACAGACGGATTATTATTGCGGGTAATAATTTTAACTTCACTGTTATTGACAACTTCATCCATTAACTTCGCCATATTTTGGCGGGCAGCTGTATAGGTTATTGCTTCCATTTTCTATCCTTTCTCATCTATATATAATATGTACAATATTCTGTACATAAAGTCAATAAAAATTTAGTTTTAATGCCAATTAGTCTTCCAATTCCACCTGATATAGCTGCTAAAACCTGTTCTTCTTATGATAAGTATGAAACCGGTTGTTCAATTCAAACATGATTTTTCGATGATTAAATTAGAAAAAATATTATAAACGCAAAACCCCGCCGGAACTATGAATTTTCCGACGGGGTTTGTTTTTAAGCTAAAAGCTTATGATTATTTTTTCATAATCACAACACCCGGTAATTCTTTACCTTCCATCCATTCGAGGAAAGCACCGCCGGCTGTTGAAACATAAGTAAATTTATCTGCCACACCGGCATTAGCCAATGCGGAAACCGTATCACCGCCACCGGCTACGGAAGTCAGTTTGCCAGCTTCTGTCAATGCAGCAGCATGCTGGGCAACCTTATTGGTGGCATTATCAAACGGCTTCAGTTCAAACGCGCCCAAAGGACCGTTCCAAACCAGAGTTTTGCACTCATCCAGTTTTTTATTGATATGTTCAATAGATTTTTCACCAACATCAAGCAAAGTGCCGTCAGCCGGAATTTTATCCAAAGTATATGTTGCATGTTCGGCATGAGCAGCAAATTCTTTGGCAGAAACAATATCAACCGGCAAAATGATTTCGCAGTTGTTGGCTTTAGCTGTTGCCAAAATTTCTTTAGCGGTATCCAGCATATCCATCTGCACCAGTGAATTTTTTTCATTGATAGCATCAACACCCTGTACTTTCAGGAATGTGTGAGCCATACCGCCGGCAATAACCAGTTTGTCAACTTTTTTAACCAGATTGTTCAACAAATCCAGCTTGGTCGAAACTTTGGAACCGCCGACAATAGCCATAAGCGGACGTTTCGGGTCATTCAAGCCGGTTGTCAGGGCATTTACTTCTTCAGCCATCAGCAAACCCATTGCAGACGGACGCAGTTTTGCGGCAGCTACAATAGAGGCATGAGCGCGGTGTGCCGTAGAAAAAGCATCAGAAACATACACATCAGCCGGTTTTACCAGTTCGGCAGCCCAAGCTTCGTCGCCTTTTTTCTCTTCATTGTAATAACGCAGATTTTCCAAGAGCAGAACTTCATCAGCTTTCATATTTTTAACAGCCTCGGCAACTTTCGGTCCGATGCAGTCATCAACAAAAACAACGTGTTTACCCAAAGCTTTTTCCAATTCAGGAGCAACATGGGACAAAGATGTTTTGACATCGCCTTTACCTTCCGGACGGCCGAAGTGAGAAATAACAACAACCTTCGCGCCTTTATCCATCAACAGTTTTATCGTTGGAACCGTACGGTCAATACGTGCCGTGTTGGTCACATGGAAGTTTTCATCCATAGGCACGTTCAAATCGGCACGCAGCATAACAACTTTGCCGTTCAAATCGCCTAAATCTTCAATAGTTTTATATCCTTGCATTTTGATTTTTACCTTATTCAAAAAAGATACTCCCCGCCTGCCCTTGATATGCTTTTAACGACATATTTCAGGCAAACGGGGAATAACAAATTAGCCGTTAACTTTAGCCATGTGGGCAATCAAATCAAGAACTTTGTTTGAATAACCCCATTCATTATCATACCAGCTGATAACTTTTACAAATGTATCCGTCAACTGGATACCGGCTTTAGCATCAAAAATAGAAGTATGAGCATCACCCAAGAAGTCAGAAGAAACAACGGCATCTTCGGTATAACCCAGAATACCCTTCAATTCGCCTTCAGAAGCCTCTTTCATGGCTTTGCAGATTTCTTCATAAGTTGCAGATTTAGCCAGATTAGCCGTCAAATCAACAACAGAAACATCCAAAGTCGGAACACGCATAGACATACCTGTCAATTTGCCGTTCAACGACGGAATAACTTTACCTACGGCTTTGGCAGCACCTGTTGAAGACGGAATAATGTTGCCGGAAGCAGCACGACCGCCTCTCCAGTCTTTTACAGACGGACCGTCAACCGTTTTCTGAGTAGCGGTTGTAGAGTGAACAGTTGTCATCAAACCTTCTTTAATACCGAATTTATCATTCAGGACTTTGGCTATAGGAGCCAAGCAGTTTGTGGTGCAGGAAGCATTAGAAACAAACTGTGTGCCTTTAACATAAGAATCCGTATTAACACCGCAAACAAACATCGGTGTATCATCTTTAGAAGGTGCAGACATAACAACATATTTTGCACCGGCATCAATATGACCCTGAGATTTTTCTTTTGTCAGGAACAAACCTGTTGATTCAACTACATAATCAGCATTGATATCGCCCCATTTCAAGTCAGCAGGATTCTTTTCTGCCGTTACGCGGATAGCTTTGCCGTTAACAACCAATTTGCCGTCTTTTACATCAACTGTACCATTGAAACGACCATGCATTGTATCATATTTCAGCATATAAGCCATATAATCAACATCAATCAAATCATTGATACCGACGATTTCAATATCATTTCTTGCCTGAGCAGCGCGGAAAACCAAACGGCCGATACGACCGAATCCATTAATACCAACGCGAACAACCATATTATTATTCTCCTAAGTCAAAGTGTTGTGCGGACAACCCCGCACGGGCATATAGTTTCAAAAAACTGGACCTAATTTAACATTAAAGATGAAATTTTCAAGTAAAATCTGCACTTTTGACTTATAATTCGTTAATAAATTGATTTATAAGCCTTACGCCATAGGCGCTGGCACCCTTAGGATAAAGCGGCTTCGGCGTCTCGACTAAGTCCATACCGGCAATATCCAAATGTGCCCATTTTGTTTCTTTTTTCACAAAACGCTGCAGAAAACAAGCCGCCGTACAAGAACCTGCCGCCCGGCCGCCTATGTTTTTCATATCGGCTATATCTGAATCCAACAGTTTGTTAAATTCCGCATTCAGCGGCAGCTGCCACAACAACTCTCCCGATGCTTCGCCGGCGGCCGTCAGCCGTTTTGCCAGCTGTGCATTATTGCTGAACAATCCCGCATAAGAATGCCCCAATGCAATAACAATCGCCCCCGTCAATGTTGCCATATCAATCACGTACGCCGGTTTAAATTCTTCTTGAATATATGTCAGACAGTCTGCCAGCACCAGACGACCTTCTGCATCCGTATTCAGAACCTCCACCGTTTGTCCGGACATTGAGCGGAAAATATCGCCCGGCCGGTAGGCACTGCCTGACGGCATATTTTCAACCAAACCGACAACGGCAACCACATTCTTTTTAACCTGCTGTAAAGCCAGAGATTTCATAACGGCAACCATCGCCGCCGCACCGGCCATATCCTGTTTCATCTCACCCATTCCGGCCGCCGGTTTAATAGAAATACCGCCGCTGTCAAAAGTAACCCCTTTACCGACCAGACCAACGGCAAAATCTTCGACACTTTTATCTCCGCGCCATTTTATTTCGGCAATACGAGGTTTATTAACCGACCCCTGCGCCACAGCCAAAGCCAGACCAAAGCCGCGTTCTTTCATGGCTTTCTCGTCCAAAATTTTGACTTCGAGCCCCAGATACTCCAAACGGCGGATATCGGCGGCAAAAACTTCCGGTGTCAGATAATTGGCCGGTTCATTGATTAAATCCCGCGCATAACGTACCGCATTGGCCAAAGCAGACAATTGCTTATAATCGGTCAGATTGTCTACTCCCGTAAAAATAATCCGTTCCAGCTTGGGATAAAAAGATGCCGGCTTGGTCGTA
>JAUNIW010000016.1 GCA_030523245.1 Pseudomonadota bacterium | reverse complement strand
CCGGTGTTTACAATTTCAAAATGTCTTTTTTGCGTCAGATTTATGAGGAAACGTTTGCCAGTCTGCAAAAAACGGAAGCTTATCGGAAATTTGAACAAAAACATAAAGATGATTTGGAAAATCTGGCAACCTATCAGGCACTTTATTCGTCTTTATGCCACTCGGTATACGGCGGCTGGCGGGCATGGCCGAAAGAACTGAAAAATCCGCAGTCGCAGGCAGTTAAAAAATTTCGCTCGGAAAACCGAAAAAAAGTCGATTTTTTCAAATTTTTACAATACTGGGCCGAAAAACAACTGGAAGATGTTCAGGCAGAAATCGAACGCTGCGGATTAAAAATAGGTTTATATCGGGATTTACCGGTCGGACTATGTAAAGACAGTGCCGAATTATGGAGTGATGCGGATTTATTTATTAAAGACTGCGGTGCGGGTGCGCCGCCGGATATTTTCTTTCCGACCGGACAGAAATGGTGTCTGGGTGCGTTTAACCCTTATAAACTTAAAGCAAATGCCTATCTGCCGTTTATCAAAATTTTGCGGGCTGCGATGGAAAATGCGGGAGCTATCCGGATTGATCATGTAATGAGCCTGCAACGGTTGTATGTTATTCCAGATAATTCGGAGAAAGGTACCTATATTTATTATCCTTTTTCCGATATGTTGGGGATTGTAGCCTTGGAAAGCTATTTACATAAATGTGTTGTTGTCGGTGAAAGTATCGGTAATGTGGCGGAAGGATTTGTCGAACAAATTCAAAACCGCGGGGTTTTTGCTTTGAGTGTTTTGTGGTCGGAGCGGTGGAATGGCAGCGGTCCGTTTAAATTGCCTCAGGATTTTTCGGCGCATACGTTTTGTTCTATAGGCACACATGATATGGCACCGTTGAAAATGCGCTGGTTTGGCGGTGATATTGAAACAATGTACCGGTTGAATATGCTGACGGACGAAGAACGCCGGAATCAATATAAGGGACGGGAAGTTGAGCGCCGTTGTCTGCTTGATGCTTTGGACTACACTCATTCCTGGTCGCCGGATAGAACCCGTAAGGCTGATTATTTGTACGGTGAGGGGTATCCGGAGGGAATTATGGAAGCTGCCGAACGTTATTTGGCCTCCAGCACTTGTGCCGTTTGTCTGGCACAGCCGGAAGATATTTTTGGCGTGGAAGTGTTGCAGAATCTTCCCGGAACGGACAGGGATAAGCATCCGAACTGGCGGCGCAAGTTGCCGGTTAATCTGGAAGATTTTGAAATGAATGAAGATTTTGTGCGTTTTAAAAAGGCTGTCAATCGTTAGATTATTGCTGAAAAACAGCAAAAAGCGCCGGTTTGAACCGACGCTTTTTGATTTTACTTATGTGAATGGCTGAATCTCACATCCTTTTGAGACTGGCCACATGTTCTTTTGACCGATGGACCTTTACGGCCGGACGGAACAACGTTATTGTCTCCGATTTTTGTCTTGGCTGCGGCAGCTCTTTTGTTGTTTCTTCCTGACGGATGATGTTTGGGCCGCAAAGATAAACATTCCAGTTTATGGAATATAATTATCGGAAAAGTAAGGAATGTTCCGACAATGTACGGAATCAGAATCGTTTTTTTCATAAAAATAGAAATTTAGTTAATAATATAATGAATGGGCTTAAGATAAACTTTTTACTGAAAAAAGTCAAGGACAAAAGAAAAAATATTCTTTATAAATCGGGATGTTGCGGAAGATTGTACTTATTTTAAATAAAAAATTGACATAAATGTTTTAAAGTGTGTATAATCATTTTTACGCAATGGAGTTTGTCATGGGAAATTTACGCTTTGCCGATTTGACATATTCCGATAAGGAATTGGAACAAGATGCCATACGCTATTTGAAAGAACAGGTGTATGAACCGTCTTATGCGGACAAAGTCAAAGATTTTGTGGCTGACGATGTGGTTGACTTCAAGCAGAATTTTGATGATGATGAAAATATCTTCTTGAATTTGTTTTATGATGATTTCCGCAGCGGCTATATGCCGATGGATGACAATAAAATATCCAATACGAATTTTCAGAAACTTACGGGGGTTTTGGATAAGAGTATGCGGAGATATAATATACCGGAAGATGAGGTTGAACATTATGCCTTTATGCTTGATGTCGAATTCCGGAAAAATGCTTTTTGTTCGCACATGGAACCTTATTTTGATGAGCAGAAAGCCGTTTTTGCCACCGTTTTGGTCGGGTATTCGCGCAATCCGTTGTTTTCAATCTATTCGATGGCGCGCGAATGGTGTATGGCGATGCATATTAAAAAAATGCACCCGCAGATGTTTCGCCGGTTTGGATATTTGTACCAATGTATAAATTATCAATATACAGGGGAAGAACGGTTGCGCCGGTTGGTCGATTTTAAAGACAAATATCAGCATACTTTTAAAAATATCGGTATTTTACGCGCTATTCATTCCAGTGTGTTTGCCTATGCTTATTTGTATTTGAAAGCCGTGTTGACCAAAGAAGTTATTACGGCAGAAAATTTTATTATGGACAGCTCTTCTTCAAAAGTAACGTTGCTGCTGCAAGGGGAATCTATTACCAATTTTGATTTTCCGGTTACAAAATATGTACTTAACAGGCTTAAAAGCGGGTTATATGCCGATTTTCTGACGCCGGACGGTAAAATAAAATGGGATGCTTTGTATATGTTTACTTTCAGTGCTATCAAAGAGTCCGGTTTTGAAGGCATACACTTTTTCGGATTTGACAGTATTGAGGCTAAAACAATTCGCTCTTTTTGGAATAAAAGCTCCAGTATGCAGAGTATGCTTAAAATTTTGCGCCGGCTGGCTTTAGAGAATAATAATCCGGTGTTTAACCGGTTGATTGAAGGCTGTGAATACCGCTTGGGACGTCCTGATAAAAATAAAGAAAAAATGGAGCAGTTTATTGAAGATACGCGCCGGATTATGGCTGCGCGGGCTTATGAACTGACAAAACCGAGAACGATGGCTCAGGAACTTATTTCGGCTTTTCCTTCAGTTTTTTTGGTTTATTTTCAGTGGCACCATAATTTCAGAAATATTTATCCTAAATTTCCGGAAAAGGAAGCGCGTAAAAAAGAGGAACAACAGAATATTTTAAAAAATAACCAGATGAAAGATGTCTTAAAACAGCAAAGTATCAGCAATGGCAATGATGAAAAGCTGCGCGCTATTTTACAAAATAAAGAGCGGACAATGGCTGAAATGTCTCAGGAAAAACTGCGGATGCAGCCAATCGATAAATCCGAACAGATTTTGCGGACGGCCGAGCTGCTGCAGCGGCAGAATCAGAAATCCTGATAATTGACTTTATAAAAATAGTATTTCTTATCCGCGGAATGGTTTTCCAGCCACGGATAGATATCTTTGTTCATGATAATTCTGTCTTGTAAGGTTTCCGGATATTGTTTTTGTTTAATATCCTCCTCTGCTTTTTTATGATAAACTAAATAAATACAGGTAATATGATGTTTGCGCAGAAGAGCTTTTAATTTGTTTTCATCGGTGGCTGACCACATTAGATGTGAATCAACAATTCCGGCAACATTTTTATGATATGGCGAGCCGACAGCGTTGACATTTTGTTCATATATCAGCTGAGGAGATATAAAGATACTGGATAAAACCGTGCCGGACATAGGCGGAATGTTTTTATTAAAAAGCGGCGTACCATGGAAAGATGATATGAAATAAATCTGCAGAATGATATAGATGAATAAAATTATTTTATCTTTCAAACGGCGTGAAAAGAAAGTGACAACCATAATAGCGTTCAAATAGACGAGTGAGGGAATCATATTCGGTGTAAAACGTTGTAATTTCAAGGCTAAAGGCAGATAGAACAGGGCAAATAATGCAGGAATAATAACATCCGGTGTTCTTTTCTTTTTTCCAAAAAAAAGTAAGCAGAAAATTAAGAATATGAAAATATATGCTCCTATGGCATAGAATGTTGCCGGTTGCATTTCTACCACGATAGATATGAAATATTCTTCTACTTTTTCATCATATACAGGAGCAAAAACGGTATTATAGCCGAAAAGATCCGTTAAAAGAGCTGCCGACAGCAAAGCCGCCGTGACCAAAGCTGTTATTTTGCGGGAAAATGTTGGCAGATTCAGCTGCTGCAGGATTATAAAAGACAAGGCCATAAAGCCGGTTACAACGACATGTAAAAGCGACAGTCGTGTATTGTCAAGGTTCAGATATCCTTCATAAGGCGGATTAAGCAGCCATGCTGTCAGAACTGCCACAAACAATCCCAGTCCGTAAATTTTTATAAGGTTAAAAGATAAGGAATTATACAGCCATTTCAGACATAAAACTGTAAGTGTAATACCGGCCAGAATAAAGCCTTCGACGGCAGAAGATGCCCATATACCGCATCCGGTCAAAATTCCGGCTCCAAAAAAATAATGGGCGGCATGGCGGCTGTTGCAGCGCAGGACGGTGCTTATATTGAAACATAAAATGAAAAACATCAGGGAATGATGATCCGGCCGGTTGAAATCAAAAATGTTGGTTAGTTTATTTAAAAAGATAAAGGTGAAAACGTATATGAAAAAGAAGGATGTTTTGATGTTTTTATAGCGGCGCAGGTATGGTCTCAAACCCCAGAATACGGTTATCAGGCTTAAGATGAAGAACAGTGGGGAAAACAGCATACCGCCAAAGAAAACTGCCTCTTTTAATGGCAGAAAAAGCATAAAAGGCAGGCTCAAAAATGTCCAGATTATATCATTGATACGGGTAAAATGCAGAATTTCTCCGTCGGGATAGTTTGTATAAGGAAAAATTTTTTCATGCCACTGAAAGTTATTTAACCAGTCAAGGATACGCAAGGCACGAGTGTAACAGTCTGTATCAACATAAAAAAAGCGGTTGTAGGTAATATAAGTGGTGCCGGCATCAAAGAGATTATAAAGAATGACAGTGATAATGCTCCAGAGAATATAATGACGGAACAGGCTTTGAGACAGGATATCCGTAAATTTTTCTTTCATCAGAGGGTTGTCTTTCATAAAATTTTCAAAATATCTCGGATAATATTAAAAGAATTTTGGGCGGCATTCTGCCAAAAAGTGTCATATTGCTGTTTTGAAAACGGATGTCCCGGAATGTCACTGATTTGGCGCAGGCAGAGCAGGGGAATATCATAAATATGGCAAGTCTGGGCAATGGCTGCACTTTCCATATCCACAGCCAAAGCGGTTGGAAAATGTACCGTTATTTTTTGCAGTTCGCCGCTGTCGGTAATAAATTTGTCTCCGCAGCAGATAAGGCCTTGTTTATATTCAGAAAATTTGTTAATAAGTGAAGCTGAAGAATGATATACCGCCGGAAATTCCTGAATTTGACCATAAGCATTCGGTTCGCCGCACCAGACGTCATGATAAACAATATCTCTGCCGATAATGTATTCACCTATGGTTACATCAGGCGTCAGTCCGCCGGAGATGCCCAGATTCAAGATATAATCCGGTGCGCAGGTTTCAATTAAATCAGCTGTACACAGGGCTGCATTAACTTTGCCGATGCCGGAAACGACGGCAAATAGCTCGCAGTTTTCCATAAGTCCATGATAAAAAGTATGTGTTTTACCGCTTTTTTTGCTAAAATCAGCCGCTGCGGCTGCAAAAAGCTCCAGTTCTTTATCCATGGCACAAATTAAGCCGATTTTTTTCATAGAAAACTCCTTTTTTATCAAAATAACAGGGCGACTGTAAATTAGCAATATAAAACTTGACAATATCCAACGTTTTGGGGTATGCTCATAATGTTGCAAGTTGACTTTGCAAATGTGGATTTAACCGACTTGTCCAGCAGTCAAATGGACTAAAAAGGAGAATGAAAGATGAAAACAGCAGAAGCTGTGTCCTTGGGACATCCTGATAAAACAGCAGATTATATTTCAAGCTATATACTTGACAGATGCGTTGAGCAAGATTCCGCCGTGCGTTACGGTGTGGAAGTTATGGTCAAAAATCAAACTATTGTTCTGGGCGGAGAGGTCAGCGGCAATGTGTCGCTGGAAGCGGTAGAGGATTATGTGCGTCAGGCCGTGCGTGAAATCGGTTATGACGAGCGCTATGCCGACTTATGGAAAGACGAGGCTCTGAATATCAATAAACTGAAAATCGTTAATTTAATCAGCTGTCAGTCGGCACAGATTGCTCAGGGTGTTGCGCGCGACGGCTGGGGCGATCAGGGGATATTTGTAGGCTATGCCTGTCAGGGGACGGATAATATGCCGGCGGAGTTGTTCTGGTCACGCCGATTATGCCGCTGTTTATATGAAAAAGCTTTAAACAGCGATAATCTGGGGCTTGATATTAAAACACAGATTACCATGGACGGTGATAAAATAAAAACGGCGGTGGTCGCTGTTCCGATGAGGCAAAAAGAAGATTTGTCCGATTTTATAGGCCGTGTTCTGCCACAGCAGCCGGAGAAGCTGATTGTTAACGGTACGGGCGCATATACCTGTCATTCCAGCGTGGCAGACTGCGGGGTGACGGGGCGTAAGCTGGCGTGTGATTTTTATAGTGCGGCAAGTCCCGTCGGCGGTGGTTCGCCTTGGACGAAAGATGCCAGTAAGGCTGATTTAACACTTAATCTGTATGCGCGGCGACTGGCACTGGAAAATCTGGCGGATAATGATGAAGTCTGGGTTTATTTGTCCTCTTGTATCGGACATTCTGAATTACTGAGTGCCGTTCTGAAAACACGTAAAGGTGACAAATTGTCGGAATGTGCGTTGACGGAAGAAAGCCGCCCGTCAGTTTTGATTAAAAAGCTTGGTCTGGATAAACCAGTATTTGCCGGATTTTGCCGTAGCGGATTGTTTTAATCCGGCTTGACAATAATGGCGGTTTGCCGTATTTTGTCCTCAAGTTTTTAATTTGAGGACGTTTTTTTATGATAAAACAAGAATTACTGGCTCCGGCCGGAGATATTGAAGCCGGCTATGCGGCTCTTTATTACGGGGCAGACGCTGTTTATTTGGGATTGCCCAAGTTTTCGGCTCGTGCGACCGCTACAAATTTTGATGAACCGGCATTAGATGCGTTTACGGCTTATGCTCATCATCTGAAACGTAAAGTTTATGCCGCGGTTAATACGGTTTTGCAGGAAGATGAACTTCCGGATTTGATAGAAATGCTGGATATTTGTACCCGCTGCAAAATAGACGGCATTATTATTCAGGATTTAGGTGTGGCACGGGTTATGCGTGAAAAATATCCGTGGTTTGAACGGCATGCCAGTACTCAAATGGCCGTACATAATAAAGAAGGCGCCCTTTTTTTGCAAAAAATGGGGCTTAAACGCGTGGTTTTGGCGCGTGAACTGACCTTGGCAGAAATAAAAGAGATAGCTGCTATTCCTGATTTGGAAACCGAAGCTTTTATTCACGGGGCTTTATGCTATTCGTACAGCGGATTATGCCAATTTTCGGCTATGGAATACGGCCGCAGCGCAAATCGGGGAAAGTGCCTGTATCCGTGTCGGGCATGTTTTGAACGGGACGGTAAAGAAGAACACCTTTTTTCCATGAAAGATATGGCATTACAGGACAAAGTGCAACAAATGCCGGTTACATCACTGAAAATTGAAGGACGTAAGAAAACAGCCCTTTATGTGGCGGCCGTGACAGATTATTACCGGCAGATTTTAGACGGTAAAGGGGCGGATATCCGGCGGGAAGAGCGTATTAAGCAGATTTTTTCGCGGCCGTGGTGTAAATTTCATTTTGAAGGCAAAAATAAAGATGTTATTGACCGCCATTTTGTAGGACACCGTGGTTTGGTTGTCGGTACAGTCGAACAAACCGGTCGCGGATGGTTGCGTTTCAAGACATCTTATAAGATTGCCCGCCATGATGGTTTGCAGATAGATATTCCGGGGATGGAAAAGCCGTTTGGTTTTTCCGTGCAGAAAATGCAGGTAGATAAACGCAATGTTTTTGAGGCTGCGGCAGGTTTAACCGTAGAAGTTGAACTGCCGCGTCAATGTCCGCCGCTCAGCAAAGGGTGGACAGTATATCTGGCTTCGTCCAGTACGGTAAAAGGTGCTTATCATTACGAAAAACCTAAAGACGGATTATATCGTAATACCAATGAGATAATTGTTGATGTTAAAGTTGAAAAAAATCTTATAACCGCTCAATCAGGAATGTATACGGCGCAGGTTGAAGGTGTATTTGAACCGACGGATAATCCTCAGAAAAGTCAGGCTGCAATCGAAGCCGCTTTTGCCAAGACAGGGAATACAAACTTTAATTTATCAGAATTACATATTGAAAATAAAGAAAATTTATTTACGCCATCCTCAATGCTGAATGAATTGCGGCGGAATTTATACAGCCGGATTAAATTTGAGCAGCCGGTAACCTTTTTACCGGAAATCCAAGAGCGGATAAAAACAGCTTGGACGCCAAAATTTACAGTAAAAGTTGATAATCTTAATTATCTGAAAAATATAAATTTAAATAACATAAGTGAAATAATTTATTTAATCAATCCGCAGAGTGATATCAGCCCGTTGAAGGACTTGCCGAAAAATAAAATCCGGCTGGCTTTGCCTGCAGTATGCCGGAAGCCGCAGCTTTATGCCGATATTACGGCCCGATTACTGGATGGAGGCTATAAAAAATGGGAAGCTGCTAATGTCTGGGCTTTGGCGTTT
Organism: Pseudomonadota bacterium; assembly: GCA_030523245.1. Lineage (GTDB taxonomy): Bacteria > Pseudomonadota > Alphaproteobacteria > RF32 > CAG-239 > RUG410. Next base: position 17,596 of record JAUNIW010000016.1, on the reverse strand, counting down.
CTGCCTTTGCCGCAAATTGATTTTAGTTTTGATACATCTCTGTATATGCTTAACACTCAGGCATTGGCTCAAGCACAGGAAATTGGTGCGTCGTATGTTACATTATCGCTTGAAGATACTGAATTAAATATTTGTAAATTGATAGAAAAGTCACCAGTTAAAACAAGCCTTGTTGTTTATCAGGATGTTCCTTTGTTTACAAGTGCTGGCTGTATTCGTGATAATGACTGCCGACATTGTACCCATGCGGATCAGTGGTTTAATTTAAAACGTGACGGACGGCAATATAAAGCTTTATCACGGGATTGCCAGATGATGGTGTTTGATGACAAGCCATATTGTATTGCCGCAGAGGCAAAAGAACTGCAACCGGATTATTTCCGCGCAGATTTTTGTTATCGGCCGTATACAGCGGAAAAGGCAGCGAATGTATTTAATAAATTACTTGAATTTAATGATGTATCAAATTGTATTAAAGGGAATTTTAATCATAAAAATATTTAGAAACTTTCATAAAACTGATTTCATCTAAGGCGTATCGGAAATGTCCAAACTCTTGTCAATTATAACTATTTGTAAAAATGAGCCGTTTATCGAAAGTACCTGTCAAAGTGTTTGCGCGCAGATAAATCAGAATTTCGAATGGGTTATTGTGGATGGCGCTTCGACGGACGACACACCGGATAAGATTAAACCCTATCAAAAACGGGCTGATATTTTCGTATCGGAGCCGGATAACGGCATATATCCGGCAATGAACAAAGGAATTAGTCAGGCTTCGGGAAAATATCTGTTATTTTTAAACGGCGGTGACATGTTGTACAGCGACCAGACTGTTGCCAATGTTTTGCCATATCTGAATAAAGGCCGTGCCGATGTTTTTTATGGTGATTCTTTTCGTCTGTTTGAGGATAAATCAGCTTGTTTTATTAAAACTTATCCGGAGGTTATTCAAAAATCATTCTTTCTGGATAATACACTGGCTCATCAATCATCTTTCATCAGAAAAGATTTATTTGTAAAATTCGGCGGGTACCGTGAGGATTTTAAAATTGTCAGCGACAAAGAAAGATGGTTGTGTTTTGTTGATAACGGCGTGAAATTTTCCCATATTCCGTTTCCGTGTTCCTGTTTCAGAATGAATGGTGTATCCCGTTTTCCTTCGCAGACATTGCGAGCGGAGAAAATTAAAATGCTGAAGGAATACTATCCGGAAGAAATGCTTCGCCATTCAAATCTGCCTTATCTGCAGGCGCTTTTTTCACGAGAGTAGCCGGATATAATTCCGCAGGGATGTTAAGCGGAAAAGCTTATTTATGAGGTTATCCGGCCAGATAGGTTTTGACGGCTTCATCACGTTCAAACAGATACATCAGCGTACGCAGTGCCTGTCCGCGCGGCGAACTGAGGTTTTTATCTTGTGCCAGAATCAGGGCGGCTTCTTTGGCAGCAAGAAATAACAAATCACCGTGCAGACTTAAATCTGCAACACGGAAATTGCTGAAACCGGACTGTCGTGTACCGAGAACTTCGCCTCCACCGCGTAATTTCAGGTCTTCTTCGGCAATTAAAAAGCCATCCTCACTCTGTTTCATGATGTTCAGGCGGGAACGTGAGACATCGCTGAGCGGATAGCCGTACATTAAAACGCAGCCGGAAGCTTCGCAGCCGCGCTTAATCCTGCCGCGCAGCTGATGCAGCTGAGCCAGTCCGAACCGTTCGGCGTGTTCAATAATCATAATGGTGGCAGACGGAACGTTAACACCGACTTCTATGACTGTGGTCGAAACCAAAAGCCGGATTTTACCGTTTTTGAAGTCTTCCATAACGGCATTTTTTTCACTTTCTTTCATTTTACCGTGAACCAGACCGACGAGATTTCCAAATTCATGCTGCAGGCTTTCAAAACGTTCTTTGGCCGCGGAAAGGTCGATTTTTTCAGACTCTTCAACCAGAGGACAAACCCAGTAAGCCTGCGTACCGCTGTCAATTTTGCGCTTCAGCGCGGCGACAACATCATGGATTTTACTCAGCGGCATAACGGTTGTGGTAACAGGTTTACGACCGGCCGGCAGTTCGTCTATTTTTGAATAATCCATATCACCGAATTGGGTTAAAACCAATGTCCGCGGAATAGGAGTGGCCGTCATGACCAAAACATCACATAACCGGCCTTTTTCGGAAAGGCTCAAGCGCTGCCGTACGCCGAAACGGTGCTGTTCGTCAACAATGCAGTAGGCCAAATCTTTGAAAGTGACTTCTTTTGTGAACAGGGCATGTGTACCGATGATAATGTCAATAGCGCCGTTTTGCAGGTCAGTCAGAATCTTTTGGCGGTTTTTTCCTTTGATACTGCCGGTCAGCAGCGCGGTTTTTACACCGATTTTATCGCATAATCCGGCAATCGTTTCATAGTGTTGCTGCGCCAGAATTTCTGTCGGAGCCATAATGGCTGCCTGATAGCCGCATTCTACGGCATTCAGCATGGTCCGGAGGGTAACAATGGTTTTGCCGGAACCGACATCCCCTTGTAACAGACGGAGCATGCGGTAATCTGAATGCAAATCATTTTCAATTTCGGCAATAACGCGTTTTTGGGCGGCGGTCAGTGTAAAAGGCAGAATTTCTTCCAGTTTTTGCCGGAGCAGTCCGTTGCTTTGCAGAGCGCGGCCTTTCTGATGTTTCAGACGTTCGCGTACAATAGTCAGCGAGAGCTGGTTGGCCAACAGCTCGTCATAAGCCAGACGGCGGCGGGCCGGAGAGTTGGGTGACAGGTCATCCGGACACCGGGGATGATGCGTCTCGAGCAGAGCCTGATTGAAACTCGGAAAATTATGTTGCTTTTTTATTGTTTCATCCAGCCATTCCGGTAAGGGAGGTGTCAAGGCCAGCGCCTGTGCCGTCAGTTTGTTCAGCATTTTGTTGGATATGCCGGCTGTCAGCGGATAAATTGTTTCAATTTGCGGCATTTGCTGCGGTTTATCAGCATCGACAACATAATCCGGATGCGGCATCTGCCAGCTGCTGTTGAAACGTTCCAGCTTTCCGCTGATAATTTTTTGTGTTCCGACGGGAAAAAGGCGCGTCAGCGTATCACCATAGGTTTTGAAAAAAATCAGGGTCAGCTGTGCACTCTCATCTTCTACGACAATACGATAAGGTTGTTTGCGTGTTTGGGGGGCATTATGCTCCAATACCCGGACTTTACCTGTCCAGATATGTCCTTCCTGTGCGCTGCGCAGCGATACGGCACAGCGTCGGTCAACCAGTCCGGACGGCAGATGCCAGAGTAAATCGACAACGCGGCAGCCGCATAGATTTTCTACTAATCCGGCATATTTAACACCAATGCCTTTTAAGGTGTTCAGCGGTGCAAAGAGCGGATATAAAATAGTCGGGCGCATGTTAATTTGTCTTTTTTTAGTTGCGTTAACGGCTTTATTGTATATATTTTAAGGAAAAATGTAAACAGGAAAGCGCGGGTTATGCGAAAAGATGTGAATGAATGGCCGGGCAAAACCATATCAGCCGTGACAGACGGGTACGAGCCTTTTGTTTTGTCGGCATTGACGGCGTTAAAAAAGCCGCTTTTATATGTTGCCAGTGACGGTGTCAGTCTGGCACAGACAGCAGCTATGCTGCGTTTTTTGCATCCGGAATTCGATATTTTGGAATTTCCGGCCTGGGACACCGTGCCGTATGACAGAGTTTCGCCTAATAGCGCAATCTCAGCCAAGCGTATTGAAACACTGGCAAAAATTATTTTTCATGAAGGAAAAAAGCCGCTGATGGTTGTCAGTTCGGTGGGGGCTGTTTTACAAAAATTACCGCCGGCCAAAATTTTCCGTAATGCCCGTAAGCTGGTTAAAGTCGGGGAAAAGCTTGATTTTGACGCCTTTTTGCATTATGTGTCGATTAACGGATATACACGGGTTGAACAGGTAATGGAGGCCGGAGAATATGCGGTCAGGGGAGATATTACCGATATTTTCCCGAGCGGCATGGAAAATCCGCTGCGTATTGATTTGTTTGATGACGAAGTGGAGCGTTTGCGTATTTTTGATGCGGTGAGCCAGCGGACTATCGGTGATTTGCAGCAGTATGAATTTCAGGTTGCCAATGAAATTGTTTTGGATGCCAATACTATTCGCAGTTTTCGGGAGCAGTATCGGGAAATTTTTGGTGCTGATGGTCTGCATGATGAGCTTTATGAAGCGATTTCCAACGGGCAGAAATATATCGGTATGGAAAATTGGCTGCCGTTGTTTTATAATGATGTTTTGCCGACTTTGTTTGATTATTTGCCGAACGCTTTGATTGTTGCCGGTAAAAATGTTGATGATGCCCTGAAAGCCAAAACGGAAGGTATTGCCGATTATTACACGGCACGTCTGGAAGCATTGCAGGTAAAAAACCGAAATGAGGCGGAAACCTATCGGCCGCTGCCGCCTGAAAAACTTTATATGACGGCGGTTGCTTTTAAAACGAAATTAGAAGAAAGACAAGCCATTTATCTGACGCCGTTGTCCGCCGGAGCCGATAACGAAAAAATTGACATGAAAACCGTGCCGGGGCGGGATTTTGCTCATGCCCGTCATGTCAGTAATGCTGCTGTCTATGAAGAGTTGCGGAATTATCTGACGGAAAACGGGCGGTTGAAACGGATTATCTGTTGTTACACCGAAGGTTCTCGCGAACGTTTGCGCTCGCTTCTGGCTGATTATGATATTAAAAATACCGTGACGGCAGATAGTTGGTCAGAAGCTTTGTCAGCTTGTGTACAAAAGAAAATTGCTTTGGTTATTGCCGAGCTGGCCCATGGTTTTCGCGATGATGAATATTGCCTGATTTCCGAGCAGGATATTTTGGGCGAGAGGCAGCATCGTAAAGCCAAAAAGGCCAGTTCCAAGGATTTTATTGCCGATGTTTCATCGTTGAGCGTGGGCGAGCTGGTTGTGCATATCGAACACGGTATCGGGCGTTTTTTAGGGTTGGAAAATATTATGGCCGGCGGAGCGCCGCATGATTGTTTGAAAATTTTGTTTGCGCATGATGACAAACTCTTTGTACCGGTAGAAAATATTGATGTGATTTCCCGCTACGGCTCTGCTGATGAAAATGTACAGCTTGATGTGCTTGGTGGTGTGGCTTGGCAGGCAAAAAAGGCTAAAGTTAAAGCAAAAATAAAAGATATTGCCGAAAAATTGATAAAAATTGCTGCCGAGCGACAGCTGAAAACGGCGGATGTTTTTATTGCGCCGAGTGGTGCATATGATGAATTCTGTTCTAAATTTCCATATAGTGAAACCGATGATCAGCTGCATGCGATTAAAGACGTGATTCAGGACTTGGGTGCAGGCATACCAATGGACAGGCTGGTTTGCGGCGATGTCGGTTTTGGCAAAACAGAAGTCGCTTTGCGGGCGGCTTTTGCCGTGGCTATGTCCGGCGCGCAGGTGGCTCTGATTGTTCCCACAACTCTTCTGGCGCGTCAGCATTATCTGAATTTTATGCAGCGGATGCAGGGCTTTCCGGTAAAAGTACGAATGCTGTCGCGTTTAAGTACGGCCAAGGAAATTAAAGAAACCAAACAGGGACTGGCAGAAGGTTCGGTGGAAATTGTTATTGGTACGCATGCCCTGTTGGCAAAGGATGTCCGATTTTGCAATTTGGGCTTGTTGATTGTAGACGAGGAACAGCATTTCGGTGTGGCGCATAAAGAAAAAATTAAAGCGCTGAAATCAGATGTTCATGTCCTGACCCTGAGTGCAACGCCGATTCCAAGAACCTTGCAATTATCACTGACCGGTGTAAAACAGCTCAGCCTTATTGCCACACCGCCGGTTGATCGTCTGGCGGCGCGTACTTTTGTTATGCCTTTTGATCAGGTTATGATAAAAGAAGCAATTTATCGTGAAAAATTCCGCGGCGGTCAGATATTTTTCGTGTGTCCGCGGGTGTCGGATATTGCCGAAATCTTGGAAATTTTGCAAAATCTGGTTCCGGATGTTAAAATTGCCGTTGCTCACGGGCAAATGCCGGCCAAGCAGCTCGAAGATATTATGAGTGACTTTGCCGATGGTAAATATGATGTACTGCTTTCGACGACCATTATTGAATCCGGTATTGATATGCCGCGTGTCAATACCATGATTATTCATCGAGCCGATATGTTTGGTCTGGCACAGCTGTATCAGTTGCGCGGACGGGTCGGGCGTTCTAAAGTGCGCGGTTACTGTTATTTTACGGTGCCGGCGCGCAAAAAACTGAATCCGATAGCCGAAAAACGTCTGAATATTCTTCAGGCTTTAGATACTTTGGGTGCCGGTTTTTCTCTGGCCAGTCATGATTTGGATATCCGTGGTTCAGGCAATGTTCTGGGTACCGAACAGTCGGGCCATATCAAAGATGTCGGTATTGCTTTGTATCAACATATGTTGGAAGAGGAAATTATCCGGCAAAAGGCCGGACAAAACGCTGTTTCCCAAGCAGATGTCACAGACTGGGCGCCGCAGATTACCACCGGTGTCCCTTTAATGATTCCGGAAACTTATGTCAAAGATTTGGGAGTTCGTCTGGGTTTATACAAGCGTATCGGTTCGCTGAAAAACAAAGAAGAACTGCTGGATATGCGGGAAGAATTGACTGATCGTTTCGGTCCGATACCTTCTGAAGTGGAAAATCTTTTGCAAACTATAGAAATCAAGCAGCTTTGTTATATAGCCAACATTGCAAAGATTGATGCCGGAGCTAAGGGGATTTTAATTTCTTTTCGCAACAATACTTTTTCCGGTGCCGAAAAACTGATAGATTTAGTTGCCAAATCATTTGGTGTTTTACAAATTCGGCCGGATCAAAAGCTTTTTGTATCCAAAGATCTGACCTCCTATCAGGAAAGGGTTAGGGAAATTTCTTTAATCGTCAGTAAATTAGGGAAACTCGTTTAGCGGGTAACTACTTGTGCTTTTTTCGCTCGTGTACTATTTTGTACACGTCACTTAAAAAGTACTTCGTATTTACACACGCTATCCGAGTTTCTACGAGTTTGTGCTTGTTGTTGGCAGTCTTCTGCGTTGTACTTGTTTGTACACATCGAAAAAATCTTGCGGCGCATTAAGTTCATTATCCGAGTTTCCATGAGTTTGTGCTTGTTGCCGGCAAGGCTGTTGTTTTGTACACGTCGTTCAAAAAGTACTTCGTATTTACGCACGCTATCCGAGTTTCTATGAGCTTGTGCCGGTTGCCGGCAATTATAGCATCATATCATATCCTGATTATATGTGGATATATTTTGTTATTTTATTATCAAAAAGAAAAAATTATATTATAGAGCAATTGTGTATGACTAAGCTGAGAGGATTAAAATGTCTAAAACTGTCCTGACACAGATAATATCTTTTTTGCCAAAGTTAAAATACAATGTTTTTATGGGGTTATTATTTGCCGTTTTGGTTATATTACCGGACTATGTATTTGATGCTTTCTTTCCCAATATAACCTATCTGACAGATATGGTTTTCATTTTGGTAATGTTCATCTTTGGTTTTTTTCTTTCGATGTCCGGTGTGCTGGTATACACTCTTTGTTGCTGTTTATTTATGTTTATGCAATTGATACAGCTGGGGCATATTGCTTATTTTGCCCGTCCGATAAATCCGTTGGATATCGGCAAGGTATTTGGTGAGTTCGACGATATATATTCTGCCGGTATGTCTGATATTGATGATTTCTGGTTTGTACCGGTTGCCGCCTTTCTGCCCTTTTTGCTTATGCTTTTCTTTGAAATAAAATGGCGGCGGAAACTGTATTTCTCTTTTATCGGTATTCTTGCCGTTGTTGTCTTCCTGAGTGTCAAGCCGGAGAGGGCAACACGCCGTGGTCTGCATTCTTTTCTGCCGCCGGAAACCCGTTATTCTATTCACAACTCTATCAATTCTTTTTCCTTTTATCTGGTACGCGGTGCCGATAGCGCAAATATTCATGATATTGTACCGAAAGATTTTTATTTGCCGTATAAAGTGGAAAAATTAGCGACTTCATCTCAGCTGGTTATTCTGGTTATGGGAGAAAGTACCAGTGCCGATAAAATGCACCTGTTTAATCCGCAGGCTCGTTTGACAACGCCGCAGCTTGATAAAATGAAAGACGAGCCCGGTTTTGCTTATCGTACAGCCATATCCGGCGCTGTGTCAACTCATTCGTCTCTCCCGATTTTTTTCAATATGATGAAAGAACCGGGAAATATTGAAAAACTGACGGATGAAACGACAAATCTGTTTCGTATGGCTAAAGAAAATGGTTTTCGTACCTATTTTTATTCGGCTTATGATATGAAACAGACAAATCTTATCGGGGTTCGTTATATTGATGAAATTATAACCTCAGAATACCGGCCGCGCAAGTTTAAGCGTCAAAAAGAAGATTTTTTGCTTAAGTTATTCAAAAAACTGGAGTTAAAAAATGGCAAAAACTTTGTGGTTCTGAATTTTAAGAGCGTGCATTCGCCTTATGAAGAAAATTATGCCCGTCATCCGGAGTTTGATATTTTTAAGCCGAAGGACAGCAGCAGGTTTGAAGAAGAAAATGCCGCTTATGAAAATGCGGTGTTATATATTGACAGTATTCTGGGGCAGCTGCTGGATGAATTTAAGCGTCTGAATGTGGCTGATTCGCAGTTTATTTTTACGTCTGACCACGCGGAAATGTTGGGTATTCCAAACGGGTTGTACGGTCATAATCAATTGGTTGTAGAGTCAATGCGCGTGCCGTTTTTTATCTATAATATCGGCGGAAAAATGCCGTTATTGCCGGAGGGGCTTATTTCTCATTACGAAATCTCGGAAATTGTAGCGCAGTATCTGGGATATCGGGTAGAAAATCCGAATTATGGTCGGGACGTCTTTTTTGTTCACGGTAATAATTTGTTTGAAGAATATCAGTTTATTGAATATCATCGTCAGAACGGCCGGTTGGAAAAAGTTTTGAAAGATACGGTCGGAGAGTTTGTAAAAAAGAACCGCAACAAAGCTGCGGCTGAATAAAAAAAGAAGCGGCCGTTTATAAAGGAGACGTATTAGTTGTTTGCTTGTTCTGCGTCGGTGTAAATGTTATTTCAGTTTAGCTGTTTTTGGAAAATAAAGCCAGATAGTAATTCGTTTTATTTTTATTTTGTAACTTTTTTAATGATTTTTGTTAAAATCCGTGTTATTATTTTTTTCGGAACAGAAAGGAATGATAATGCCTGAATGTATGAAGTGTGGCAGTTGCCACTGTGTAAAAAATGGCAGAATTTTCGGTTTGCAACGTTATAAATGCAGTTGTTGCGGGTATCAGTTTACCAAAGAATCTCCTCATGGAAAGTCTATTTTTCAAAAATTGATGGTGCATGATTTATATGCGGCCGGTATTTCAATGCGTCAGATTGCACCCTTGGTTGGTGTAACGGCTCAAACAGTGTCACGTTGGCTGAAGAAGTGGCATTCTGTTTATAAAAACGAACGGGGAAGCAGTGCGTTACTGTATAAAGTTGACAGAGCTAATATTAAGGACTGTCTGGATATTGAGGCCGGTGAGCAGTTTGTTTTAATTAGCAATAAATTGCCGTCCGGTGCCAAAATCCGTATTTTGCTTCAAACACCGCAAAATCATTAGAAAAGTTACATTAAATTTTTTCTGCTTGATTTTAATTTTTTGTTTTTTTACTTTAAGCCGGATTTAAAAAGTGTATGAGAGGCTTAAAAATGAAAGTTAGAAAAATCAAAAGCAGACATATCTATCTGAATACCTTGTATGCCCTTTGTTTTGTAGCTTTGGGGTGGTATTTGAATAATCGTTTCTCGCCGGCCGGAAATGCCGGCTGGTTTATGGAAACACCGTCGGTTCAGGTAGCAGATTTAGACCGGCAGGATGTGTCGGCCAAGAAGAAATATATTGCTACGGTTGAAGCTGTTAACAGTGTTGATATTATTCCTCAGGTATCCGGTTACATAGAACAGATTCTTTTTGAAAACGGTTCGGAGGTTAAACAAGGTGATATTCTGTTTATGATTGAACAGCGCCGTTATCAGGACAATCTGAAAGCGGCGGAAGCAACGACCAGACAGTTGCTTTCCGATTATAAGCGTTTGCAGGAACTGCATCATAAAAAATTTATTTCGGACAAGGAATTGGAAGTGGCCGAGAGTAATCTGAAAAATGCCGAGGCTGCCGAAGATCTGGCCCGTTTGAATCTGGAGTATACCGAAGTTAAATCTCCGATAAACGGCACTATCGGTAAGGCTTTTATTACTTCGGGAAATCTGGTTAATGCCAACAGCCGGACTTTGGCGCGTGTTGTCCAGATGAATCCGGTTCGTATAGCTTTTTCGGTGACAGATAAAGAACGTTTGGTATTTTTGGATAAATTGAAAAACGCACAAGATGTTTTTGTTGATATTGTTTTGCCAAACGGTGAAATTCAAACAGAAGAAGCAAAAAATTTGTTTTTCAGCAATGAAGTGAATAGTGATACGGCAACGATACCGGTTTATCTGGATGCCGAAAATGATTCGGATTTGCTGGTTCCGGGAAACTATGTTGATATAAACATCCGCTTTACCTCCAAAGAGATGGCTCTGCTGGTGCCTCAGGTTGCTTTATCTGAAGATGCCGACGGTACTTATGTTATGACGGTTGCAGCCGCGGACGGTAAGTACTGGGTTAAGCAGAAGTACATCAAACTTGGTGATGTTATTGATGATAAACAAGTCGTTTTGTCCGGTTTGAATACCGAAGACAAAGTTATTGTTCAGGGATTGCAAAAAGTTCGGGACGGTGCCGAAGTTAATCCGGTTTTTATTGGTTCGGATAAATAGGAGGCACTGATGTTTTCTGCATTTTTTATAAAACGGCCGCGTTTTTCTTTTGTTATTTCTATTGTTATTGTGCTGGTTGGTATTTTGGCGCTGTTTAATTTGCCGATTGCTCTTTATCCGGAAGTTACACCGCCGCAAATTACGGTCAGTGCGTCATATCCGGGAGCAAGTGCCGATGTTATTGCCAAGACTGTCGGTATTCCGCTGGAAGATGAAATAAACGGTGTAGAAGATATGCTTTATATGGATTCTTCTTCGGAAGATTCCACCTATAAGCTGACTGTGACATTTAAAACCGGCGTTGATCCGGATATGGCACAGGTTAAAGTGCAAAACCGCGTGCAGCAGGCGGCTTCCAAAATTCCGGAAGAAGTGTCCCGTCAGGGAATTTCCGTACAGCGGGAGTCCTCCAATATTTTGGGATTTGTGGTTTTTTCATCGCCGCAGGGGACACTGGACGAGCAACAGATTGCCGACTATGTTTATAACAACATTGAGCATACGCTGGCAAAAATCCATGGTATCGGAAGCGTAGATGTTTATTCGGCGCAGCTGAGTATGCGGGTTTGGCTGAATGCGGACAGAATGGCTGCTTTACAAATTACCGCCGATGAAATTTACGGGGCAATCTCCGGTCAGAACTATCAACCGACACTGGGAAAAGTCGGAGCTGCACCGACCGGCGGGCGCAATCCGATGGTGTATACACTGCAAACAAAAGGGCGTATGGAAACGGCAGCCGAGTTTGAAGATATTATCGTGCGTACGGCAGAGCAGGGCGGTTTGGTTCGTCTAAAAGATGTGGCCGGAGTGGAACTCGGACAAGAAACCTATGCCATATCCGGTTTGTTTGACGGCGAAAGTGCGGTATCTGTTTCTTTGAGCCTTTCTTCCGGTGCCAATGCGCTGGAAACAATGAATCTGGTTAAGCAGGCTTTAAAAGAGGCTTCGGCATTTTTTCCGGAAGATATGACTTATACGATTGCCTATGATTCGACAAAGTATGTTGATGCTTCAGTGGAAGAAGTTGTTTTTACGCTGTTTTTGACCTTGATTTTGGTTGTCGGCGTTTGTTATTTCTTTTTACAGGACTTTTATTCCACTCTTATTCCGACTCTGACTATTCCGGTATCTATTCTGGGAACGTTTGCCGTTATTCTGGCTTTGGGATACAGTATCAATATGTTTACGCTGTTTGCAATGCTGCTGGCAATTGGTGCCGTGGTTGATGATGCTATTGTGGTGGTGGAGCGAGTGGTATTTTTGATGCAGAACAGTCAGATGAAAGCCAAAGAGGCGACGTTGCAGGCTATGGGAGAAATTACGGGGGCTTTGGTTGCAACATCCTGTGTATTGCTGGCTATTTTTGTTCCGGTCGGCTTTTTAGGCGGTATTGTCGGTAAAATTTATCAGCAATTTTCAGTGACGATTGCTACGGCCATTATGTTTTCTCTGCTTAACGCGTTGACCTTGTCTCCGGCTTTGTGTTCTCTTCTGCTTAAAAAGATGAAACCGCGGACATCCGGTTTTTGGTATAACGTTAATAAAACAATTGCCGATGTAATTCATTTTTATGTGCGCACGGTTTCGTTTTTGGCCAAAAAGCTCAAAGTTGTATTTGCTGTTTTGCTATTACTGTTTGGTTTGGCCGGTGTACTTTTTGCCACGGCGCAAACTTCATTTATTCCTGACGAAGACCAAGGTGTTCTGGTGATGAGTCTGCAGCTGCCGGAAGGAGCGTCCAAAATGCGGACAATGTCATTGATAAAAAAAGTTAATAAGATTATTCGGGAAGATACTAATGTGGCAAATGTTTCCGATGTGGTCGGTTTTTCCTTAATGGGCGGCCGCGGCGAAAATGTGGCTATGTCTTTTATTGTGTTAAAGCCATGGGAAGAACGTAAACGGGCAGAACAGTATTCAACCAATATCATGAATCGTCTGCGTATGCAAATGCAACAATTTCCTGAAGCCGAATTTCAGTTTTTTGAAATGCCTGCAATTCCGGGGCTTGGTACGGCCAGCGGTTTGGATATCCGTTTACAGTCACGACAGACAATGGATTATCAAAAACTGGATGCGGCAATGCAGAGCTTTTTGGGCAAAATTAACCAATTGCCGGAGGTGGCTTATGCCTATTCTACTTTTAATGCCAAAACGCCGAATATCTTTTTGGATATCAATCGGGTAAAGGCCGAAAGTATGAAAGTACCGATGAGTACCATTTTCTCCACGTTGGAAACATATTTAGGTTCGGCTTATGTGAACGATATTAACCTCGGAACACAAGTTAATAAAGTTATGATTCAGTCTGACTGGAAATACCGTAACAGTATTGATAACATCAATGAACTTTATGTTCAAAACAATTTGGGACGGATGGTTCCGATGCGTGGTTTGGTTGAACTGCATAAAGTTTTGGCACCGCGTGTGGTGGAGCGTTACAATCAGTATCCGGCAGTTTCAATCACGGCGGTGCAGAAACCAGGTTCTTCGACCGGTGATGCTATGTCTGCCGTTGAGAGTCTGATAAAAAGTCTGCCGAAAGGTTATGCTATTGAATGGTCGACGATGAGTTATCAGGAAAAAACAACGCATGGACAGATTGGGTATCTTCTTTTATTATCGTTGACATTTGCCTATTTATTTTTGGCAGCGCAATATGAAAGCTTTATTATTCCGATACCGGTTTTGCTTTCTTTAACGGTCGCGGTCAACGGGGCAATGCTTGGTTTGTTTTTCAGCGGCATGCCGTTAAGTATCTATTCGCAACTGGGGATTATTCTGCTTGTCGGAATGGCGAGCAAGAATGCTATTCTGATTGTTGAATTTGCTCGTGATGAGCGGGCCAAAGGTGCAACGCTTGTTAATGCGGCTGTTCGTGGTTTACGGGAGAGATTTCGGGCGGTTTTGATGACGGCATCGGCGTTTATTCTCGGGGTATATCCGATGGTAATTGCCGGTGGAGCGGCAGCAGCCAGTCGTCAGGCGATTGGTGTGCCTGTTTTTTATGGAATGCTTATTGGTACTTTGGGCGGGCTATTCCTTATACCAATGGTGTATGTGTTGGTTCAGAGTGCATACGATTCATTTAGGAAACTCGTCTAATGGCTTTCTGCTGGCAAGATTTTTTCTCATGTACTAATTTGTACACATCGAAAAAATCTTGCGGCGCATTAAGCTCATTATCCGAGTTTCTACAAGCCTGTGCCGGTTGTCGGCAGTTTTATGCGTTGTACTCGTTGGTACACATTGAAAAAATCTTGCGGCGCATTAAGCTCATTATCCGAGTTTCTACAAGCCTGTGCTTGTTGCAGGCAGTCTTCTGTGTTGTACTTCTTTGTACACATCGAAAAAATCTTGCGGCGCATTAAGCTCATTATCCGAGTTTCTACAAGCCTGTGCTTGTTGCAGGCAGTCTTCTGTGTTGTACTTCTTTGTACACATCGAAAAAATCTTGCGGCGCATTAAGCTCATTATCCGAGTTTCTACAAGCCTGTGCTTGTTGTTAGTTGGCAACTACTTATGCTTTTTTCGCTTGTGTACTACTATGTATACGTCGTTCAAAAAGTACGGCGTATTTACACATGCTATCCGATTTTATGACGTTTTATACCGGTCGGAGAACGTTTCTGTTTTGGCTGTCCGCTTAAAATAATCAACATAACGGCAGCCAAAATCAACGCAATGCCGCAGGCAATGCGTAATGATAAGTGTTCACCGAAAATCAGGACACCTATAAATACAGCCGTTACCGGTTCTAATGCGCCCAAAACAGCCGATAAAGTCGGACCGATAAGTTTTATGGCAATTGTCATTGTTTCCAGAGAGATAATTGTCGGGATAACCGCCGAACACAGTAGGCAGCCCAGCATAAATACGGTAGTTATCGGTTGTATCTTTGTTCCGAAATCCGCCGCAAAGAAAAAGACAAACAGTCCGAAAAACATAACATAAAATGTTAGTTTGGAATATTGAACGCGTTTTAGTAACCTTACATTTTTCAGCGCGACCATATAAATAGCATAGGCAAGTGCGGAAATTAAAACCAGAACGACACCCCACAGGCTGATAGGCTGTCCGTCTTTGCCTTCATAAAACAGTCCGATACCGACAGTAGTCAGTATAATGGCCCCAATCGTGCGCAAAGATATTTTTTCATGAAAAAAAGCTGACATCATTAAGGCAACCAAAATCGGATAGATAAATAAAATAGTTGAGGCAATACCTGCGCCGATATAAATATAGCTTTGATATAATGTCAGGGATGATATGGCAAAAATCACGCCGAGCGGCAGCAGTACGGCCGTTTCGCGCCAAGATATTCTGAGTGAAATCTTTTTATGAAGCGTCAGCCATAACCCAAAAATAATTAAAGCAAAACCATAACGGTAAAACAGTATGGAATCTGTAGTCATACCGGCAGCAAACAGGGGCAGGGCAAACAACGGATTTGTTCCGTAACAGCAAGTTCCCCAGATACCAAGCAGGATACCTTTATTTTTTCTTTTCATTTGGACAGCCCTTCTTATTATACTTTTTGAGCGTACTACTCTTTGGACTGAAAATTGTCAAGACGTAAAATAATCTTCTTTGCCGGCAGGTGTTACCGATGACTGTCTGTCAGGGCAGACTACTTGATTTTGATGTCTTTAATATCATTGAGTTCTTTGAGATCTTTTAGTTCTTTGATGTTGTCAAGATTATTCAGATTTTCACTGCTTTCGATTTTACTGATTTCCGTATGGTAGTGATTGACAATGTGCATAAGTTTATGCCAGAACCCCTCTTCATAGGCGGCAACAGTTCCCCATATAGCCATGATAAACATCAGAACGGTTGAGATGCTTTCGGCGATGGCCAGTTTTGCTTGCAGACTGTATTTTGGTTTTGAATTTTTCATAGGGCAGATATAATCAGCCGAAACCGAAATACAAGTAGTCATTTTGTACAACTGATACCGAAATGTTTTTTTATCAGCTGATGAACATCCGTCATTTTACTGCTGACAGCGAAGGCTCCGGCAGCACGGCAGGCCTCGGCGTATTCCGCTGTATTATGTCCGGTGGCGCCAATATAGGCAATAACGGGTATTCCGGCTGCTTTAGCTGCTTTTATGCCGGCAAGGGAATCTTCTATTATCAGACAGTCCTGAGGCAAGAACCCCATTTTTTCGGCAGCATAGAGAAAAATATCCGGTGCCGGTTTACCATTGGCCACCATATAGGCTGTGAAAGTATTGTTTGGGGTAAAATATTTATTTAATCCGAGTTTTTCAGTTTTTTTGTTATGTTTTTCCAAAGTGGCACCGGTTGCAACGCATTGGGCAAACGTTTTATCGTCCAAAATTTTCTCAACATTTTCTGTCAGTTGTAACTCGGCAGCAATCAGGCGGTTTTCGTTTTGGTGCAGAATCTGCCAGAACTTTTCTTCCGGTTTGAGTTGGGGAAAATCACGTGCCAGAAGCTCAATTTTTGTTTTATCGGCTTTACCTTCCAGATATTGCTTTTGCTGCGCCGGTGTCAAACGGAAATTATAGAGTTTCTGCAGTGTATCCGTCCAGTTTTCTACCCATAAATGTTCGCTGTCGGCCAAAACACCGTCAAAGTCCCATATTATCAGTTTATCAGGCATAAAAATACTCCTTATTTATGATTGCGGTATTCGTCTTTTAAAATCCACAGTGGCTCATAGTCTGTCGGCCGGTAATATTTTTCTATCAGCTCCTTATTATATATATAAGCATTTTGCTGCGGAATTTGTATCAAGAGGTCTTCCAGTTTATAATTGGAAAATCTGTTTCTTCGATACAATGCCGTTATATCGGCATTATATTCAAAAAGTTTTTTGGCCCTGCGTTCACTTAACACCGTATTAGTATAGTTTCGGATATTGATGACGGCCGGACGTTTAGTTTGCAATAAGGCGTCAAGGTCTGTAAGTTTTTCCGCATAGTTGATTTCATAAATATAACCGATATCATTAAGCATAAACCAAACATAATTGCAATCCGGACGGAACAGATTAAAATTCAGGGCTGTTCCGTTTAAGATACATTCGTCCGGTGCTGTTTGTTTGATAATATACTGCATGGTTTCCAGATGCGGACGGAGTTTTCCGTTTGTGTGGCGGGTTGTAAAATCAGAAAAAACGGAGCCTGCCAGTATAACGGCCGCACCGGAAAAAATGATATTGCAGATAATTTTTTTCCATCTTTGAAAATTTTGCAGCAGTGTACCGGCTATAATGATAGCTGCCAGCGTGTCTAAAAACGGAAAATAATGTGCATAAGGCGAAAATGTAAACAGACGGATAAATAATTCGCCAAAAAATAATGTCATGAGACAGCTGGCGTAAATACTTCTCCGTTGTAGAAAAAAGGGATAACATAAGACAGCCAGTCCGCACAGGCAGATGTCTGCCGGCGAAAAAAATACAGAACCCCAGCCATTGTTGAAAGGCAAATGCAGCATGACGCCGAAAATCGTGAATTTGACAAGATGATAGCCGTAGTATTCCGGAATAAGACTGTTCAAGCCGTAATTGAGTTTAAAATAAAGCGGCAGCATTTGGTGCAGGGTCAGCCATAAAATAAAAATTCCGCCTAAGAAAAACGGTATAATTAAGGCCTTGCAGAAATCAGACGGTTTTATCCGGCGTCTGAACAGTTGATACAGGGTGAAAACTCCCAAGATAAACAGCAATAAAATTATTTTCTGCAGAAAGAAAAACGAAAGAGTAAA
>JAUNIW010000015.1 GCA_030523245.1 Pseudomonadota bacterium | reverse complement strand
GGTCGAACGCTCCGATTTCGGATACCGTTCATACCCCGGAGGGTGTTTTTTTATTTTTATCAAAATACCGCCTGTGGAACAGGCAGAGGCAGATATTCCTGCCCCATCATCGGGCTTGCAAAAATTTTAGTCCACACGCACAAAGTCCGGAACAGTTAACACAATTGCATAAGCCGGCGAAAATTTCTCAATAAATTACTTATTTTCCGAAAGCAAAAATACAAATCTTACACATAAAACTTGACAAAAAAACAGCCGTATGTTTCAATAATGTCAAAGTTAATATAATTATGTTTCACTAAATTTTTATACTTATGATTTTATTAAAGGTTTTGGCGATTCCCGTTATCATTTTATTTTGGCTTTACGGCGGCTGCATTTTCAGTTCAATTCTCAAGTGTTGGTGGTTTGACAAATGCATGGCTTCGGAACATAAAGCCGTTGCCCGCCGGAACGCAAAACGAGCCGAAAAGTATCGAAGCCAATCGGCTTTAATGAGTGCTGCCTGGGATGGCGAATTTGAAGATTACAGATACGATTGGGAACTGGCAAAAAAGCTGGAAACACCGGCTACAATACTCAGTTTTCTCATCATGACGCTTGTTTGCGGCGCAATACTTATTTTGCTTTTCCTTTTATAAAATGTATCAAAACTCTGCCGGTATCAACCGGCAGAGTTTTGCATTTCCGAGCAAATCGTTTTGACTTAAAGCTGTCTGCCAAACAGCATTTTTCAGATATAAATTTTTATAAATCTTTCCTGATATTATTAACTGCAAAATACTCGTCACGTTTTTGCAAAAGATAATCTATTGCCGTTTCTATCTCACACGGGCAATTTTTAACCGCATCAACATAGTGTGAATACCAAATATAACTGTAATAGAACAACTCTTCCAGACAACGTTTTTTGTTACGACGGGCTTGCATTTCCGCAGTTTTAAAAATCCGGTTTCTATCGGTCGTTATCCCCCAGCCGGCATAAAAAGGCGTGCCGTAAGTCACGACTTCTTTGCCGCACATCAGAGCCTCAAACCCCATACCCGATGACCAAACATACACTTTATCGACATTTTGCAACACGGCAACCGGATTTACATTCTCGGCAAATAATATGACATTCGGATATCCGGTATTCTCCGGAGAAAAATAGCCGAGAGCATTTCCCTTTTTATGCGCCAGTGTATCCGGATGAACTTTCACGAAAATGAGACTGTCAGGGTTTTCCCGTACGGCATCCTGCAACATCTTTTCAAAATCACGATGCTTACCATTACCACCCAAAATAATCGAATAATCACCGACAGACTGGTCTATAATCAAAACCTTATGTTTATCGGTTTTCAGAATTTCCGGCACAAAAATCGGCTGATGATTGTATTTGGTTAAATAATTGCCGACAATTTTATCAATACACTTCCGCGCCCGTCCGATATCTTCTTTTTTTAACTTTTCATCCGAGTTTATTTTTTGCTCCAGCCGCGAAACATAATTGCCGCAGAAATGCGGTGCTAAATCGTCCAAAGTAAATGATATAGAAAGTTTATCTTCCGGTTTGGCCTTTTTATCGGCGACCGTTGTTTGCGAACGCAGAAAACTGTCTTCCATAATGAAAACTTTTTTACGGGCTGAGCAGCGGAAAGTTCTGTTCATACCCCATTTGAATATCACATCCGCCTGACGGCTGTTTTTTACCTGCTGATTATGTGGGAACGCATATTGAATATACCGGCGGTCATGAACACTCAAAGACCAGTATATTTTATCATCCGGCAAGATTTCTACAGGTTTTGGCGCCTGTTTTTGCCGTTCTTGCAGAAAAAGTTCTGCTCCTTTTATATTGATGTATTTTTTATATAAATTTTTCCATTGAGGCTGAGGAATAAATATATTCAGCAGGTACATAAATTTTAAAAACGTTTTTTTCATGATTTTTTTCCTCTTTACAAATTTGATACTCAAAAGAGACCACCTTCGAGAGGTGGCCGGAGAGTTAGAAAATCACGTTATACAAGATGACCATTTCTGCCTTTGAAGCCGAGAGGCTTCTGAACATACGCAGAAATCTCCCCGACCTTATATCAATCAGGGATATCTTTTCGCCGTGCCGTCAGGCACAACAAAATGACGATGTTATATCCAACACCGTGTATAACAAGAGCTTTCTAAGGCTCCGAACCGTTTCCGGCTCTAACACGCAAGCCAAAAGCCACGCGCCGCTTTCATTCTAGGAAAAAAATAAAATAATTCAAGAAAAATATAGAAAAACGTGCGGATAGCATAAAACAGCTATACGCCGGCATAAATTTTCCGGTAATGTGTCCATATAAAAAGAAACACCCCTGTTAGGAGCAAGGGTGTTTCCGGAAAAAAACAGCCAATTATAAAACAATGAGAGTTGCGGCTGTCCTTTGGAATTTGCAGGCGGCTGCTGCCATCAGCTTAAGCCGCTCTGCTTTTCCAAACTCAGTAGTATTTCCATAAAATAGAGCAAGTGTTTCCCGCATTGCACGAACATGCACTAGCTGCCGTTGTAACCTTCATCGGGACAGCCAGCCCAGATCCTCCCGGACAAGCAATAAAGTCTGTACTAGACCCCTGACAACCTATTGCCATTTTTGCATCAACAGCTGCGGTTCTCGCATTTGTTTCCGTGTCTGCAATAGGCGCTCCTGAAACTTTTAAAGCAATCAAACCGGAAGAATAACCTGAACCCCAATCATTAGTTGCCAGGGTAATACAACCTTCTCTGGATAAACCGTTAAATAAAATGTAAAAACCTCTTTGATCTTTTGATGTAGATGTCGTATCTACTTCACCAACAAATACAGGACCGTTAAATGCATTGGT
Source organism: Pseudomonadota bacterium (assembly GCA_030523245.1). Taxonomy (GTDB): domain Bacteria; phylum Pseudomonadota; class Alphaproteobacteria; order RF32; family CAG-239; genus RUG410. The sequence goes on along the minus strand of JAUNIW010000015.1, from coordinate 23,462 downwards.
TAATGTACCTGTTTTAGCATTTGTACCCAATTCATCCGGAATAACCCCCATAGAAATAGCATTCTTATTGCTAAGGTCTGTATAAGTATTTTGCTGAGCATACAAAGTTTTAATATTGGCCACAATCATAGAAACGTTGTCGGCAACCTTGTTGGTTTTGAATTTGTTCATAGCTTTTGAATAACCGGCAATACCGCCAACTGACAATACTCCGATAATAGCCAGCACGCCCAACATTTCAATCATTGAACGGCCGGACTGTTCTTTATATTTATAATTATTCATGTTTTTCTCTTCCATAATTCTTGTTAAACACACAAAAAAAAGCCACCGAAAGGCAGCTGGAAGTTCGAAACTACTAAAAGAAAAATAGTGTAGCTTATTAACTATATATTTTATATATAGTCTATTTAGCTACCTTCCAGCCAAATTGACCAGAAGGCAAGCACAATTATGTCACCCTTGCGCAAAGGTGTTCTTTTAAGAGGTTTCGACACCCCAGACAGACTATCGTCCATCTATTTTTTATTTTATCAAAAGATTTTCTAAAAGTAAAGAATAAAAATAAAAAAGACAGCTCAAGCAAATGAGCTGTCTTCCAAAGCCGGTTGATTTAACAATCAGACATTGCCAAACGGATTGACATCCCGTTCATCAGGCGTTGCACGCAAATCAAACATATTGATTACCGGTACGCAGATGAAAATTGATGAGAAAGTTCCGATAACAATACCCGTGGTAATCACAAAGGCAAAACTACGCAAAGCATCACCGCCAAATACCAACAGAGCTACCGAAGCCAGAAATGTCGTGACACCCGTCAAAATCGTGCGGGAGAAAATGTCGTTAACACTCTTGTTCAACAAATCGTATTGCGGCATTTTCTTATACTTTTGCAGATTTTCACGTACACGGTCATAAGTCACTACCGTATCGTTGACGGAATAACCGGCCAACGTCAGAATAGCGGCAATCGTGGTCAAACTAAAATCCAAATGGAAAATAGAAACCAAACCAACCGTAATAATCAAGTCATGGAACAAACCTAACAATGCACCCACGGCAAACTTCCACTCAAAGCGGAACCAGATGTAAAAACTGATAGCCAACATGGCAAATACAGATGCCAATACGCCGGAAAGTTTCAGCTCGTCGCCGACTTGCGGTCCGACAGACTCTATTCTTTCAAACGTAAAATCATTATCCAGCAGTTCTTTGATTTGCTTAACGGCAATCCGCTGGCTTTCTTCATCGGCATTATTTGCCTGCGCTCTTATCATCAGCTCGTCTTTGGTATCACCGACAGACTGCAGGTTCAGTTCATCCAGATTAAGGGCATCCAGTTCACTGCGAACTTTATCTACATCTACCGGACCGTTTTTGCTCTTAACCTCAATCAGAACACCGCCGGAAAAGTCAATACCGTAGTTAAAGCCGCGAACAGCAATGCTGACCACCGATGCTATAATCAAAAAGGCCGAAACAGCATAGGCAATTTTACGATAACCCAAAAAATCAATACTTGTATCTTTTATAATCCAACTAAATATTTTCATCTTCTTTTTCCTTTATTTTAAAGCGGCAGTTTAGTTGGCTTACATTTAGCCATCCAGGCTTCAACCATTAAACGGCTGACCGTAACCGACGTAAACATGGAAGTGATAATACCGATAATCAATGTTACGGCAAAACCTCTGACCGGACCACTGCCAAAATAGAACAAAACAAAACCGGCAACCATTGTTGTCAAGTTAGAATCGACAATGGTACGATATGCTTCGGTAAAGCCCAGTGTAATGGCATCACGAATGGAACGGCCTTTGTTTACTTCTTCACGCATACGTTCAAAAATCAAAATATTAGCGTCAACGGCCATACCCATAGTCAGGATAATACCGGCTATACCCGGCAAAGTCAATGTTGTCCCGATAAAGCTCATAATACCCAGCATCAACACAATATTCAGCAAAACCGTAATATCAACCATGACACCAAACAAACCATAGGCCATAACCATAAATACAACGACCGCAATCAAACCGACAACGGAAGCAATGACACCGTCATGAATGGAATCAGCACCCAAACCGGCACCAACCGTTCTTTCTTCCATAACTTCCAACGGCGCAGGCAATGCACCCGAACGCAGCAGCAGAGCTAAATCATTGGCTGATTTTGTGGTGAAGTTACCGGTAATAATACCGCTGCCACCGGTAATCGGACCTTGAATATTCGGGGCGGAAATAACTTCATTATCCAAAACAATTGCCAGTTTTTCACCGACATGATTGCTTGTTACTTCGCCGAATTTACGACCGCCGATTGTATTGAAACGGAAGCTGACAACAGGCATTCCTTCAGAAAAAGTCACGCGGGCATCCGTCAGGTTTTCTCCGCCGACAACAGGTTTTTTAATCACGACGTACTGTTCGCCTTCCGAACCGTTCATAACACGCGAAGTTTTACTGAGTTTACCGCGCTTGGCCTGAGCAACACTCGTTGTTTCATCAACCAGATGAAAAGACATTTTTGCGGTTTTGCCCAACAGAATTTTAACACTTTCCGGATTTTGAACACCCGGCAGCTGAACCAAAATACGGTCTGTTCCCTGCCCCTGAATGCTCGGCTCTTTTGTTCCGAGTTCGTCAATACGGCGGCGGACAATACCGATAGACTGGTCAATAACCTGATATTTCAAAGCGGTAAGAGCCTGCTCGCTGTAAGTAATGGTCACCAGACCTTCACCGTTTGCATCATCCGTAACAACCAAACCGTCGTCAAGTTTGCGAAAAGCTTCTTTAGCTTTGTCACGAGCCGCATAATCCGCAATTTTTACAAACACGCCTTTATCCGAAGATTTTAAATCCTGATAACGGATTTTATGTTCACGCAGAGAGGTCCGGACCGAATCTTCAAGCGTGCCCATTTTGTCTTTCAAAACATCTTCCATTTTGACCTGCAGCAGCAGACTGGAACCGCCCTGTAAGTCTAACCCCAAACTAACCGGCTGCCACCATTTCGGCAGATTATGCTGATTCGGAATAATATTCGGAATCGCAAAAAACACACCGACAAGACAGATACCGATGATAATCAAAATTCTTTGCAGAGATAACTTATACATCTGATATTCCCTTTATTTTGTCTTTTTCATTTTCGTTTTTGTTTTAGCAGGCTTTGTTTCGCCTTTTTTTGACGCCGGAGCAACAACACCGTTTATGGTCATACGTTCCACCGTAACATTTACGCCGGCAGCAATTTCAACAACGACTTCCGAACCATTCAGTTTGGTAATTGTTCCGTAAATACCGCCGCTTGTCAAAACACGATCGCCGACTTTCAGAGCTTCCGTCATCGCCGTATGTTCCTTAATCTTTTTGGTTTGCGGACGAATGAGGAAAAAATAAAAAATCAACAAGATTAAACCGAGCTGTGTCAACGTTACAGCCACGGAACCGCTTTGAACTCCGGCTTCTCCGGCCGCAGCAAAAGCATCACTAATCAGCATATTTTTCTCCTTTCACATAAATTTATGTCATACTTCTACATCAATTTATTGTCAGAAAAAACTAAAATTTCAAGTTATTAACGGGATTTTTCAGATATTACGAATATATCACGGAAGGTATGGCCGCGGATTAACGGCTTTTTTGCCCGAACGAACTTCAAAGTGCAGCTGCGGCGTTGTCACGCTGCCCGTACTGCCGACCGTTGCAATTTTTTCACCTCTTTTAACTTTCTGCCCTTTTTTCACAAACAACCGGTCATTATGCGCGTAAGCGGTTATCCAGCCGTCGGGATGCTTTATCAAAATCAGATTGCCGAACCCTTTTAATTCGTTACCGGCATAAGCCACCGTTCCCGCATCGGCCGCTTTCACATTTGTCCCCAGAGCGGCTTTGATGTTGATACCGTCATTTTTACGACCGCTGCCCAGATTGCCGTATCCGGAAATAACCGTTCCTTTAACCGGCCAGTCAAATTTAGTTTTACGAGCTTTCGGCGGCGTATAACTGTCCGCAACCGGTGCCGATTTTACCGGCGTATATGCATAAGTTTGTCCCGTTGAAGTTTTGGACGAACTGCCGGCGGACGTATTCTGCGACACATAACCGGACGAACCGGAAACACCACCGACAGAAGCCGGTAAAACAAGCCTGTCCCCTACACTCAGAGAATATGGTGTCTGCAAATTATTGACACGGCTCAAAGATGTTATATCCACATTATATTGGCGGGAAATACTGTACAACGTATCGCCGCGCTGCACCGTATGATATTGCTTGGCCGGCAAAACCAGACTTTGTCCGACCCGCAGCGTATACGGCGCACGCAGGTTGTTGGCATTGATTAAATCCTTCAGGGGAACACCATAACGGCGGGAAATACTGTACAGCGTATCCCCCCTTTGCACCGATACCGTATTAGAACCTCCCCAACTGTTCCACATCCAGCCCTGTCCGGCACATCCCGTCAGCCCGATCAATAAAACAGCAATATACACCAACCTCAGCAATTTCGTTTATCCTCAAACTATTTGTTTCTGTCCCGAGTCCCGATACCATAGCGGTGAATCGCCAGACTGTTGCTCAGATATTTACGGGTACGTGACAGCATATTTTCTGCTTCATCTTTGTTTTTGCGGCGGCTGTAATAAATACAAACCATTCCTGCATTGACTTTATCGACGTTCAGCTTGCGGATATTGGCTATCAGGTTATCCCACAACGACTGAGTCAGCGAAGGAATCTCGGCATTATCATATTTTTCGAGAATAATGCCGATTTTTGTATGCTCAAAGCGGCCGATAACCGCATCCTTTCCCGTACTTTCAATACAGGCATCGGCAGCCAGCCGCAGCAACTTGTCTCCCGTTTCAAAACTAAATCCCTTATTAACAAAATTGTAAATATCGGCCAGTTCTACCGCTATAAACAACAACGGCTGATTATAGCGATTGCAGACACGAACATGTTCGTCCAGATGCCGGCAAAAACTTTCCGCATTCAGAATTTCGCCGATGAGCTGGTCTTTTTCCTGCTCCCGTTTCAACTGCTTTTCCAAATTCAGCTGCTGATTCAGCGGATATCCCCAAAAGCTGATACCGCGGCACTGCAATAATTCGTTCAAAATCGGCCGCGCCCGCAGTAAAACCGGAATTTTTGTTTTATCTGACTTTTGCAGAACCTGCTCGGAAGAAATTATTCTTTTTTTCTTTTTAAGCTGCCGGAAACATTCTTCCAGCATTTCTTTATTGGCCGGAACGTCTTTCAGTAAAGTTCCCAAAACATTCTGACCGATAAGCTGTTCACGGGTATAGCCGCCATAATTGAGCGTATCACCGTTAACCTGCGTTATTTTCATATCCTTGTCGACATTGAATTTCAGGTAATACGTCTGCTGCAGCCGCGTCCCTTCGCTTGCCGTCAAAATATTACTTTCCTGCACCAACTCGCTCATTTCATGCAGTTTTAAATGCAATAATACCACATATACCAATAAAACCGCAATCAGTCCTAAAAGTCCGTAAATCATTTCTTACCCTTTTCTTTTTGGCAATACTTTAACAGGAATAAATAAATATTAAGTAAACAAGCCGGCTGTTTCCAAATATAAATTTAAAATATTGATAAGGATTTAATAAAAAAGCCCCAAAGTTTAAGCTTTGAGGCAAAGTAATTTTTCACTTATTTTCCAATAATTGTTTCTGTGTAAGATTATCCAAGACACTTGCTGTCAAGCCGTTTGTAAGCTGATGTTCTCCTGCCTGAGACCACCCCGTAAAATCCGGATTTAACAAATTCATTCCGGCTTGTCTTAAAGCTCGTCCGCGGAACAGGTTGTTCAGCCAGTCTGCCATTCCCCTAATCATATCTTTATTCTTAGACTGTTCATGGCCCAAGAAACGAGTTCTTTTCGGTCTTTGCAAACGGCTTTCCGCCACATTACCCAGTTCCGAAAGCCGGCCAAAGCTTGTCGATTGGCGGTTTAAACCTTGTATAAGCCGGTTATAGGGTTCTTGTGGTAAAACCTGCGCCAGCGTACTTTCATATTACAAAGCAACATTTGCCAAATCTTTTCCGCTCAGCGAATTATTATTTATCCGCTTGAATAAGCCTTGGGCAAAGGCGTTTTGCTCGTCTGCCGGTAATCCGGTTATCATATCCGCACCGATTACATTGTTTGGGTTATAATGTGTTCCTTTGTCAAAGGCATCTTCAAGGCGTTTTGCACGGGCAAATCCCTTGTCAGCGGTTTTCAAACTTTCCGGCATTGCCGTATCAAACTTATTTTTAAGTTCCTGCAGCTGCCAGACTTCACTCGGCTTGTCTGTAACTTTGGCATTGGAAATCATTTTGTTAATTTCCTGCTTGGCTTTGTTCAGGCTTTCCAAACTTCCGGCTTTTTGGTTTGTCTTCGACAAGCCGGTTTTCAAAGCCTTGTCAAGCTGTCCGGACTGAAACGGTGTCAAATCATCATAAAGTGAAGATATATGCGGAAGTTTAGGGTTGACAACTAAACCTTTAGGATTTAGATTTACATTATCAGCAGTCATGCCTGGCAGTGAAGCTGGACGTGTCCCAGCTCCGATAAGCTGTTCAGGATTCCTACGCAAAGACACGTTTTGCGCGGGAGCTGATAATTGATTAGCAACATAATTGCTGTTAGTTGGGAATTTATTAAATAACTCCCCATTATCTAGAACAATAAAATCATAAAAATCTTTTCCGGTTTGACCATTTGTATATTTTTTAGCCATATATTCTCGTCCATTTTGTGAATAGGTGATATCTGGCTTATTTAAGGTATTACTCAACGTTCTCACATACGAACGTCTGTTATTGCCCAAAAAGTGGTTTACACCTAATCTTTCCGTTTCTGCATTTGGAGAATTACTTAACTTATCATTGAAAATTTTCTTTCCCTGACGGTCAGCTCTATTGCGTAAAACAGCTTCGGCTTCTTCTTTGCTGTAAGTGTTAGGATTAAACTTGCTTTGTGCCTGATAGTTAGCCAGCTGCTGTCTTGTCGGTGTAAAATCCAGCACTTCATCGGCGCCGTGTTTTGCCATAAAGTCAGCGTATTTTGCCCGTTCCGTCGCTATTGTTTCCGGCACGTTTATCCGACTGGTCAAAGCATTGTCGACCATTCCGACCGTGTTTGCATTAATATTTTGTTTGGCCGGCAAAACATTCTGCAAATATTTTTCAGCAACATCTTTGTTATTTTTTAAGCTTTGTTTAAGTATATTGGTTGCAGACGGATTACCAGAAACATTATCCAAACCACCTTGCATTCCGGCCGTCATCAATGATGAACTAAATGGCTTGGCCAGCATTTTAACACCTTGACCTAATCCGGCAAGACTTGTACCCAGCCCAGCTCCCAAAGTACCGCCTAAAAGCATATTTTCCGGCAAATCACTTAAATTATCACTTGATGTTGCCCCATAAGCCAAACCTTCTATCCCTCCGGCTGTACCGGCGAGTTTTAAGCCTTTTAATCCGGCTTTATTCAAACCTTTTACTAAAGCACCACCCGCTCCGGCCATATTACCTGTCATTTCCGTACCAAATTTTGCCACTTGATTTGCTAATCCGAGTCCGACACTCTCAGCACGTTCTTGCAAAGTATTATCCAGATTTTCCAGATGTCCTCCGGTTTTACGGTCAAGCCAATCCGAGGCACCCAAAGTTGCCCCGTTTACAAACCTGCCTACCCCGGAAACAATACCTTCGCCAAGTCCGGTTACAGCACTTTCAACTACTCCGTCCTTGTTGTTGCTCCAGAATTTATTCCGATTATCCGGCTGAATATCCGGAATTGGCCGCTTTTCTATATCTTCGAGATTGTCGCTGATTTTGGAAAAACCAAAACCATAGTTATTTTCAGAATCTCCCCAGAAATCAGTACCCTGCGCAGGATAGTCTGTCGTTATGTTGTTGGCTTTGTAATTTTCCAACAGTCGGTTTTCCCTTTTTTGACGAGCCATTTGATATTCCAGTTCATCCCTGATTGAAAAATTGTTGTGGTCTACCCCGTAGCTGTCTATGCGATTGTCGCCCGTGGTATAGCCCAAAGGCGATTTATATTTGTAAAAGAATCCCATATATTATCTCCTAAAATTAAAAAAACTGTTATAAGCATAATTTGATATACTATAACCGAGAGAATATACAATATTTTACAACCATAAGTCAATACTCATCGTTAGCGACAGGTAACCTTTTTCATTCAAAAAAGTCTTAAATTTTATGCAAATCTTATCTTCTCGGGATATATTTAAAGAAACAAGTATTGATTTTTTTGAGTGTTTCGCTTATGATGCGTCAGTTTTGAAAAATAAAAAAGGATTTTGTAAAATTGTCAGATAAACCGGAAATAACGGACTCCAGCGGCAATAATTATAAATACGGCTTTGTCACACAAATTGAAGCCGATACGGCACCTAAAGGCCTGAATGAAGATATTATCCGCTTTATTTCGGCTAAAAAAGGCGAGCCGGACTGGTTGTTAGACTGGCGTCTGAAAGCCTATCGCCATTGGCTGACCATGTCCGAACCGCACTGGGCAAAACTGGTTTATGATGCAATCGACTACCAGAACCTCAGCTACTATGCCGCGCCGGTGCAAAAAGCCAAACCCAAAAGTCTGGACGAGGTTGATAAAACGCTTTTAGATACATATAACCGGCTGGGTATTCCGCTGAAAGAACAGGAAGTTTTATCCGGCGTGGCTGTTGATGCCGTGTTTGACAGTGTTTCCGTTGCTACAACCTATCGGGCAAAACTGGCTGAAAAAGGGGTTATATTCTGTTCTATTTCCGAGGCGGTCAAACAACATCCCGCCTTGGTCAGAAAATATCTGGGTTCGGTTGTTCCTTATACGGATAATTTTTTTGCCTGTCTGAATTCTGCCGTATTTACGGATGGTTCTTTCGTCTTTATTCCCAAAGGCGTTACCTGCCCGATGGAACTGTCAACTTATTTCCGTATCAATGCAAAAAATACCGGACAATTTGAGCGCACGCTGATTATTGCCGAAGATGACAGCTACGTTTCTTATCTTGAAGGATGTACGGCTCCGCAGCGTGACGAATATCAGCTGCATGCGGCTATTGTGGAAATTGTGGTTCTGAATCGTGCCGAAGTTAAATATTCTACCGTACAAAACTGGTATCCCGGAGATAAAGACGGACGCGGCGGCGTTTATAATTTTGTAACAAAACGCGCCGCTTGCCGCGGATGCAATGCTAAAATTTCGTGGACACAGGTTGAAACCGGCTCGGCTGTCACCTGGAAATATCCGTCCTGTATTCTGGAAGGAGATAATTCCTGCGGCGAATTCTATTCCGTAGCTATTACCAATAACCGCCAACAGGCCGATACCGGTACAAAAATGATTCATCTGGGTAAAAATACCACATCCAAAATTATCTCCAAAGGTATCTCGGCCGGACATTCCAACCAAACATACCGCGGTCTGGTCAAGGTTGCTTCTCAGGCTGACAACGCCCGCAACTATTCGCAATGCGACAGCCTGCTTATCGGTTCGACCTGCGGTTCGCACACGGTTCCCTATATTGAAAACCGCAATAAATCAGCTACTCTGGAACATGAAGCCACAACTTCAAAAATCAGCGAGGAACAACTGTTCTATTGTCTGCAGCGCGGAATCAGCGAAGAAGAAGCCATCGGCCTGATTGTTAACGGTTTTTGCAAAGATGTTATGCAACATCTGCCAATGGAGTTTGCCATTGAAGCAGCCAAACTTATCAATATCAGCTTAGAAGGAGGAGTAGGATAATGGTCAACCCGATTTTAAAAAGAGCCTTAATAACATGGGGCGAACAGGCACAAATGCTTATGGTTGTTGAAGAAATGTCCGAGTTAATGAAAGAAATTTTGAAAAATATCAATCGTAAAAAGGATAATGTTTCCCAAATTATCGAAGAAACGGCCGATGTGGAAATTATGCTTGAACAGCTTAAGGAAAATTATAATATTGCCGATGCGGTGGCCGCTTATAAAAATGAAAAAATAAAAGTTATCGAACAGCGCCTTAATGACTGGGACAGCAAACATTCTAAATAAACGGAAGAATAAAAAATGATACAGACACCTCTTTTGGAAGTTAAAAATCTTTATGCCGGCGTACCGGAAAAAGAAATATTAAAAGACCTGAGTCTATGTATTAACAAGGGAGAAGTCCATGCTTTAATGGGACCGAACGGCGCCGGAAAATCCACTTTGTCTTATGTGCTTGCCGGCAAACCCGATTATACGGTTACTAAAGGAAGTATTTTTTTCAAAGGAAAAGATTTCCTGCCGCTCAAACCTGACGAGCGTGCACACCTCGGTTTGTTCTTAAGCATGCAGTCCCCCGTTGCCATTGCCGGCGTATCCTGCAGCAATTTTTTGAAACATGCCGTTAATGCCAAACGCAAAGCACAAAATCTGCCGGAACTTGATGCAGCCGAGTTCTTGAAACTTCTGAGAGAAAAAGCAAAAGAACTTAATATCAGCGGTGATATGCTTAAACGTGAAATGAATGTCGGTTTTTCCGGCGGTGAAAAAAAACGGCTGGAAGCGTTGCAAATGAGTTTGTTGCAGCCGGACTTGGCTATTCTGGACGAGACAGATTCCGGCCTTGATGTTGATGCCGTCCGTATTGTAGCCGAAAGTGTTAACCGGCTGCGTGCGCAGGATACCTCTTTGCTGATTATCACACATCACATCAAACTCCTGACATATTTGCAGCCTGACGTGGTTCACGTTTATAACGACGGCCATATTCTTTGCAGTGGTGACATGGCTTTGGCTCAGGAAATCGAAAATCACGGTTATACTCAATTTACAGAGGCAAAATAAATGGATTTGCTGCAACAAAATGTCAATTTGTGGGGTGACGACATTCCGTGGCTGGCGGGATTGAGAGAAAAAGGCAGACTGGCTTTTCAAAAAACCGGCTGGCCTACGGCTAAAACAGAATCTTGGAAATATTCTTTCTTTAAGCAATCCGAGCTGGAAGATTTTGTTATCCGCACCGAGCCTTGCCATAATGAATGTCACGGCGAATGCTCTTGTCATCTGTCACATAATCTGCCGTTTGAGGTTATTGAAATTCCGTTTTGCGGCGGACAACCGGATACAGACCATGTCGGCCTGCCGGAGGGACTGACCGTCAAACCGCTGGTTGAGGCTGTTTATGACAAAGAAGCTCAAAAATATCTGAATAAATCTTATGATGCAGAAAACTTTCCGTTTGCAGCCCTTAATACCGCTTATTTAGAACAGGGATTGTTTATAATTGTCGAACGAAATACCCGTGTGACAAAACCGCTTCTGCTTTCTTATCACACGCACAATGCCCAAAACAACTGGATGAATATACATAATATTATCGTGCTTGAAAGCGGCGCACAGCTGACTTTACTGGAAGATTTCCAAGGGAAAGACTGTCATTATTTCAACAATATCGTCAATGAAATATTTATCGGCGGCTCGGCACGACTCAATCATTATAAACGGGTAGCCGAAGCCCAGACTGCTTTTCATATTGCCCTCAACAGCGTTATTGTCCGGCAAAAAGGTTGTTATAATGCTTTTTGCGCGCAAAGCGAATGCCGGCTTGCCCGCAACGAATCACTGATTCTGTTGCAGCAGGAAGAAGCTTCTGCCAATCTTAACGGCGCTTACCGGTTATATAAAGACGGTCATTCGGATATAACGGCAAACATCCGCCATCTGGCCGAAAAAACACTATCAGACCAATTTGTCAAAGGTGTTCTTGACGGCCGCAGTAAAGGTGTTTTTCAAGGACAGATTCATATTGCACCGCAAGCACAGAAAACCGAGGGATATCAACTCCACCGCGCCTTGCTTTTGAGTGATGATGCCGAGGTCGATTGTAAGCCGGAACTGGAAATTTTTGCCGATGATGTTAAATGTTCGCACGGTGCTGCAAGCGGTGACTTGGACAAAGAACAGCTTTTTTACATGCAAACGCGGGGAATTTCTCGGGACGACGCCAAACAAATACTGATTGAGGCTTATTTAAATGAGAGTCTGATTACGGTTTGTGACGAGCAAATCCGTCAATGGCTGGCTCAGGTTTTATAGATTTTTATCTGTTTTTCCGGAGCGGTGCTTTTTACGAAACATTTTCTGGCGGATTTTTTTCTGTTTTTTCCGCGCTTTACATTCGGCCGGATTGGCCTTGCACCATTTTTGTTCTTTATCCCTTTCCAAGCTGCGGTACAAAGACGGGCGCATAAATTTTCCGCGCCAGATACCGCTTTGGGATTCTCTGGCTGTTTTTTCTGCGCCGGCATACTTCTGACTGCGGTAATCTACGGCATATCCGGCTAAAACCATTTGTTTATTTAATTCCAGATTATCGGCAAAACAGACACACAACTCGCGTTTATATCTGTCTTTTTCGGCTTCGCACTGACAGCTTATTTTTCTGTTTTTCATCAGACTTTTCAGATATTCCAGAGACTCTATGCCACACCGGTATTCCTGTCCGTTTTCATCCCAGCAGGGCTGCTTATATTCCGGTGCGTCTATGCCTTCCAGCCGAATCCGCCGTTTGTCTGTTTCCAGCGAATCGCCGTCAACAGCCCGCACACCGAGAATTACCGATGTATCAGAGTTTTTATCTTTGCAGGCACTTGCCGACACGGACACCATAACTGTTAAAATTATTGCCAGATAAAATCTTATCATTTTACTCTCTCCTGTTTTTATCATAACCGGATATTTTTTTTGCGCAATGAATTTTCTTTACTTTTCTTTCATACAATTTTGTTAAGGTAGGCTAAAGATTTATAACTAATTTTATTTATAAGGTACCGATATGTTAAAGAAATTAGGAATATTATCAGCTGTTTTTCTTGCTGTTTCCGGCTGTCACATGTTTGAAAAAGAAGAACCTGTTCAAGCCTTGCCTGATGTAGCTTTTCAGCAGCCTGTGATAAAAATACCGAAGTCTATTATTTTCTGCCGCGCCAAACAGTGCGCACCGGCTCAGACCACCATGTCCAAGGAATATATTTACAATACCCTTTTGCACATGCTTGACAGCAATGCCCGCAAAAAAGCTCTGGTTTGCGCTGCCGATGCAAATACGCATGCCTGTACCGAAGAATATGTATCTATGCCGATTACCGTAGGCATTACACCGGCTTATCTTTATATTGACGATGTTAAAATTACCGATGTTTCCATCAGCCGGAAAAATACTTCGGCTTTGGATTTGATTCTGAACTGGAACATCTCTTATAACGGACAAACACCGATTTGCCGGCCGAGCAAAACATTACTCTATGCCAAAAATATAAACAACGTCATTATGGAAGATAACGGTTATGCCTGCAAAATTACCACTGTCGGCACCAGCACGGTTAAAACACTCTTTGCCATTGACTATATAGATTTGGATTATGGTTATATCGGCGGTTTTTATTCTGTCGGTTTATCCGGTCCGGCTTTTGGCGGCGGTTCGGGTTATATGCTGCTGCGTCTGCCGGAAGAAATTTCAATGGACCCTAAAGATTTTCAGCCTAAAAAAGCAGAATCCGAAAAAAACTTAACGACAGCACAGGTTTCTGCCGGCGTTTCGGCGCCGCTTCCGGCCGGTACCGATAATCCGGTTTCGGCCCCGATGCAGGCTCAGAACGCTGCTTCTGCGCCGGCTCCGGTTTCGGCTCCCGTACCGGCAAAAGAACCTGCACCGAATGTTGATACAATCATCAAATATAACCACGCTTCGCTGGACTATGACAAAGCCAAAGAACAGATAGCCCAGAAAAAGAAAGCAGAAGCTCAGGCCCTGACGATGGAAGGCGGCGTAAAAGTATTTCCGATAAAACATTCAAATCTGGCGCAAAAACCCAAATCGCCCAATGTAAAAAACGAGCTGACCAATTATCGGAAATATGATACAAAACTTCCCACTTATAAATAAATCCTATAAAACTGCAAACGCTATTAAATTTAATAGCGTTTTTTTGTATAACCTCTTGCTAAAATTAAAAAAATATGATAAAGTATGTGCGTAAAAATATTACCAATAGATTTTGAATTATGGGTATTATTGTCGAAAAGAGAGATATGTTTTAAAAACATTACCCATCTTTTCACTGGTAATTTGTTTTTTTTGAAACACAATTAAACATCTTTAATATATGGTACGTAGATTTAAGTTATTCAGTGCCTTTATGGCATTCATGGCTTCATTTGCCATGACGTTCGTTTCCTGTACCGATCAGGGTACGGAATTGATTGATGAGGGTCCCCGCCCCGGTGTGAAAACAGTGAAATATTCACTTGTCCATGATTGGGACACGACCCGTATCTCGTCTGCAGCAGATAATATGATCTCAAAGGTAATCTTGTATACCTCGGAAACAGACTCTGTTCCGTTTACGCGGTATCCGAGCATGACCGCTTCGATAGAAGTGGAAAAAACCGATTATGAGATAACGGAAGATCTGCTTAACTCTCAGGTTGTTTCTTCGGAAATACGCCGCGGTTTCGGTGCTGCAAAAAATGCTGCCGATACTTTTTGGGAACGTGATACTTTGTCCATCGCCCTCAATGACGGACAAAAACTGACCGTTCCCGTTGCTATCAGCAGTTACTGCATCAGCTATGATAACAAACGTTATTATTGCGGCAGCGACACACTTATCAGCGGACGCCTGCATTCCGTACGCAATCTGGACGTCTCTTCTCAGACCCGTTCTACCTACGTTTCTAAGACAGTTAACACCGAATATACGGTGGAGCTGACTTTCAGCGAAAAGAACGTCAGTTCGCCCAAAATCACATACGTCTATCTGAAAGGATATGCCAAACGATATGTGATTGCCGATAATGACATTGACAAGGTTTATGCCGAAAATAAAAACCGCGAGGTTATTGACGCGACAACCGAAAAATGTTCGTTTGACGAAGTCATCGTGATGAAAAACGGCGACGTTAACAGGGTGTCTAAAAGCATTATTCTGAATCGTTTGTTTAAGGGAATCGATCCTTATGACAAATTTGTCAGTTCTTTTGCTTATTCATTCCTCAAATCTAACGGGTTGAACAATGGTTCAGAGAACCAAGTGCGCACAGAAGACAACGGTAACTGGACCGTCTGGGGCCGGACTAATAATTATTCCGCGGATATTTCCAACAATTTAGCCGCAGAACTTATTAGAACCGATTACACGCTTTATCATGAGCGCGCCGTCTACAAAGATCTTTATCTGGAAGTTGATTTCGGCTATGAAGACATTGTTGTCTCCGAAGTTTCAAACAACGTTTCCAGTGCAACCTCTGACAAAGACGGCTATGAAAAGGCGGTTTACAACAACGCCGTACGTGCTTCTTATATGGGCTATACCCATGATATTTCCGAAAAAGTCAACCTTTATAAGCTGGCAAAGGTTATATCGGGTTATGAGTTCCGTGATGCCAAACTGGTAATCAGTGACGATAAAGTCACGGCTTCCCTGATTTATGTCGTAACTTATAACGACGGCAGCGAAGAACTCCATAACGAGTCCAAAGAATTTGCACGAAGTTTGGTCTGTACAACGGATTGGACGGCTAAAGAAAAACTGACGGATCATCAAACCGGTGATATTTCAGTGTCTCTGCAGTCAACTGTTTCCCGCTCTGACGGTTTCTGGTCCTATGATTCGGAAACACGAATCATCAGAAACAGCGTTAAACTCAATTCGTCTACCCAGACAAACAGTTGGACCTCTGTTGATCCTAACAGTATTATCTATACCCGCAACGGACACAGCTGTACATTCGATGTTATTGAATTTACTGCTGTCCATAAGGGAGATAATTTGGCGCCGGCAAATACCTCCGGCAACATCTCTGTCTACAATTACACCGATGACATTGCCGTAACCTTTGGTGACAATACCAAAGAAGCAACTGCACCGGGAAAAATTTTGATAGATGGGAAAACCGTCAACGGTTATGAAATCAGAGATGAGAAACTTGTTGTCAATGACAATAACGTGATTGCTTCTCTGACTTTTGTGACCCAATATCTTGACGGCACAGAGGACACCGAGGCTGTTTCCAAGACGTTTCCGCGTTCACTTGTCTGCAATTCCAACTGGAGTTCCCGCGAGCAGAACGCAGAACAGACAACTGCTGCGCCCACATTCCAACTGAGCGGCAGTGAAACGGTTAATGACGGCAACTGGTCCTACCTCAAAGAAACCAGAACCATTACCGCTATTGCATCGTTGAATGCCACCAGTCAGGAAAACAGCTGGACCGCTATTGATCCGAATTCTATTGTTTATACCCGCGAGGATATAACATGGAATTTCCAAAAGCTCAGGTTTGATGTCGCCTATGTTTCGGCAAACACCACTCTGAGCAACAAGGTCAATCTGGTTGAAACCTATAAGTACACCAACACCATCCATGTGATGTTTGGGGACAATACGGTTGCAACGAATGCGCCCGGAACAATTACGGTAGAGAAAAACCGCGAGGTTGTCGGCCATGAATTCCGTAACCAAAATCTGGTTGTGAACGATAATTCCGTAACTGCGTCGGCCATTTTTGTTACAAAATACAATGACGGTACCGAAGCTACGGAAACTGTTTCCAAAACGTTTGCCCGCTCCCTCAGGTGTTTAACCGACTGGACCGAGTATTCGCAGAACAATCGTCCGAATACCATGGCTGCTGATACGTCGCTGAAAGACTCTCAGAATATGACTGACGGTTTTTGGTCTTATGACAATGAGACTTATACCATCACAACTCTGGCAAGCTTTTCGGGTTTTAACGCTGACGCACAAACAAACGGCTGGGAAGCTGTGGTGCCAAACAATATCGTTTATACCCGCGACGGTGTAAGCTGTTCGTTTGGAAAACTGCAATTCAGCGCTCAGGAAAAAGGCGCCGATGTTCAGCTCACCAGTCAGACTGATAATGAAGAACGTTATGCCTATACGGATAAAATTGACGTCACTTACGGTTCTAATACCGTAACAAGTACGGCTCCCGGTACAATTATCTCACTGATAACAATTGTCGGATATGATTTCCGCAACGGTTCTCTGACTGTACTGGACGGCAGCGTCAAAGCTGATCTGGTTTTTGTAACAAAGTACTCAAACGGTACGGAAAAAACAGAATCCGTCAGCAAGATGTTCCAGCGTTCGTTTACAACCGAATCGAACTGGAAATCAACCGAGGCAAACGCTAATCAAAGTACCGGTTTGGCAACTGTTTCTCTTATAGGAACAAGTGCTCAGACTGATGGTTTCTGGAGTTTCAATCAGGAAACACGTTCAATTACCACGGCTGCACAGCTTAACAGCTCGACGCAAAACAATCAATGGAAGTCCGTTGACCCGAACAGTATCGTCTATACCCGCGAAGGGCAGACCTATACTTTCGACGTTCTGAGCTTCAGTGCTCAGGAAAGCGGCTCTTCTGTTTCGGTTGGTTCGGAAACGGATGATATGACGACTTATAACTATATCGACAGAGTCAATGTTCTGTTCGGCGGCAACACCCTGACCGGTTCCGCCCCCGGCACTATCTTTGTTGAAAAACCATGGCTGCCCGATTTTCCGGAAGCCTGGGGAAAGTTCGTCAGCGCTACCAGCACGGTGTCTATCAATGAAAGCAACAGCGGCTGGGTTTATACCTGGTCATTGCACTTTACCAACGGCACCCTGCCCGTGATTGTTCGTCCGAACGATACCGGCGTCAGCATTAACCCGTCACTTTTTGCATACGACACTAATCCAAATCTGAACAGTGCCGTCTTCATTAACAATGTCTGGATAAATGCGATTGCCAAAGACTCGCAGCACACCATGCAATGGGCTGAAAGCAACGGAACGGTTCAATCCGCTTTGTTGTATTCCACAGCAACAATGTGGCACTGGAATAATGGTCATAACACCGTCTATACGTCGGATTTCAGTTTTACCATCAGCCAGAACGGCTCAAAGCTTACGGTGAAAAAGAATGGTACTGACTTTGCCGTCCTTCGGACAGTGAAGTAAAACAAACTCTTTGAAAATTTTAAAAAACAGCATCCTCTCCAAAGGATGCTGTTTTTTTGTTTTCATACAACTCCTTTTAATATCTTGACGATAGAACTGATTGATGCTACTACTTAGAAAAACAGGAGAATATTATGTTTTACAAATCTACAAATATGTCCGGCCGTTCCATGATTGAAATGCTGGGTGTGCTGGCAATTATCGGTGTCCTGTCTGTGGGTGGAATTGCCGCTTTTACGCAAATGATGGCGCGTCAGAAAATTTCACAGACACAAACCCAAATCAATGCCATTGCCGCAAAAATTTCGGCAATCGGTTCCGAAGCCTCGTCCTATTCCGGCCTTAACAACAAAACAGCCGTTAAATTCGGTGCCATTCCGGGAGAAGCTGTCGTTGATGCCGCAAACGGTGTTTTATCCAATCCTTTCGGCGGCAATATTACCGTTTCGGCCACAGACGAAGCCGGTGACGTTATGTCTTATACCATTACATATACCAATCTTACAAAAGATGCCTGCATCTTTTTGGCAACAATGGACTGGGGAAAAAGAGGTTCTTCCTTTTTGAAAATTGCTCTGGCTAATTCCGGCTCAAATAACAGTTACGTTAAGGATTTCACCAGTACGGCCGAGGTAAATCAGGTTAAAGACACCTATGTAGTCAAATCGGTTCAGTATACACCTGTGGCACCGGCAGATGCTGCCAAAGGCTGCAGCTGTACACAGCAGACTTGTCTGATTGCCCTGAAATTCAACTAAATGAGGATAAAAAAATGAGAAACTTAAATTTGTATGCGCAACAAGGTCGTTCCATGATTGAAATGCTGGGCGTGCTGGCTATTATCGGTGTATTGTCCGTCGGCGGTATTGCGGGTTTTTCTAAAGCTATGGATTCTTATAAAACCAATGAAATCAACGAACAAATCAGTACGATTATTGCTAATGTCAGAAATGTCGGCTTAAGACAGGGCGGTTCATATCGCGGTCTTACCGTTGCTGCCGCAAAAAAAATGAAACTAATCCCGCCTGAACTGATTAACAGCAGCGGCAACTTGGTTCATGCTTATGGCGGTGCGGTTGAAATCGGTTCATCAAAACAACTTTACAACAGCAGTTTGACCAATGAAAAAGATTTTGTTGTTGTCTATAAATCCCTGCTGCGGGCACAATGTATGCAAATTCTGAGCAAGGGCTGGGGTGGTCCTAAAATGGCGGTTGTTGCCGCCGGAGATAATTCTCCGAACAGCGCTAAATATTTAGAATCACATCCGAGTGCATCCGAATGTAAAACATCCGGTAAAGTAGCCGTCTGCTACAATAAAGAAATGCCGATTGATACTATTTCCAAAGGATGCAGCTGCGGAAAAACGCCGAGTTGCGCCATTGCTATATGGGTTTACTGAGATTATATATAAAAATATATTTTTCGTCATAAACTGAAAGGTCCTGATTATGCAAGAAGTTATTTATTACCATTTTAAAAAGAACTATGTCTGGCTGGTTTTGAATATACTGGCACTGGCAGCCTTATTATCCTGCCTGTTTTGCAATGTTTCGTATGCCTATTGGTGGGAATTTCAAGCATTAGCCGCTCTGTTTACGATTACGCTTTTAATCTGGATTTATAAATATATGCTTAAACAGCCGATGGCCGTTATTACCGATGATACCATCAAAATCGACCATACGAATCCGATTGCCTGGAAAGATATTGCCGGTGCGGAAGAACGTATGGTCAGATGCTGCGGCAAAGAACGCCGTGTCATTGTACTGCTGCCTAAAGAAGGCATCGAGTATAAATACAATTTTTTACAAAAACATAATGGTGCGTTTACGCCGTTCTGTCTGCCTCTTTACGGGATTCTGACACCTGAAGATGAAGAAAAAATCTTCCGGATTGTGGCTCACAAAGTAGGTTTAAAGGCGTTATAATTCCGCTTTTAGTTGACAATTATACCTGTTTGCGCTATGAAAAATACAGAAAGGGTGCAAACAGGTATTTTTCATGCGTAAAGACTTTTATATTTTCCGGCATGGTGAAACAGCATTTAACGCACAGCGGCGTATGCAGGGTTCCGGCACGGATATGGGATTAACCGAATTAGGAAAGAAACAGGCTTTTGATTTGGCTGAAAAGCTTTGTCCTTGCGGGGTGGAAGCTGTTTTCAGCAGCCCGCTCAAACGTGCTTTGGAAACGGCGGAAGTTGTGGCCTGTGCAGCAAAATGTGATGTTTTCGTCAAAAATGATTTACGGGAATGTTTTTACGGTGATGCCGAAGGTATGCTGGTTAAACGGGTTTGCGAGAAATTTTCCGATGTTTATAAAAACTGGAATGATCCGGAAGTCTGGGATATTGCTTACCCGAACGGCGAAAGCAAAAGAACCGCTTTGCACCGGATTTGGTTTCAGATAGAAGAACTGAAACAGCAGCCTTATCAAATAATGGGAATTGCCATGCATGGCGGTACAATGGCAAGTCTGCTCAATTTTTTACACCATAGCTTTAAAGAGATTCCCAATTGTGCCGTTATACATCTGGTTTATGATAATGACTGGTATATAGACGGGGATTTATTTTAACAGGCAACATTTTTCTATTTTATCTTGTTATTCTGACTTAAAATAAGTCAGAATAAAACTATATTATTACCAAGGAGAAAATTATGCAAAAACCTGTTGTTGTCGGAATCGGAGAACTTTTGTGGGATATGCTGCCGGAGGGTAAACGCGCCGGCGGTGCTCCGATCAATTTTGTTTATAATGCCACCCAGCTCGGCGCCGATGGTTATGCCGTCAGTGCTATAGGTCAGGATGCTCTGGGTGATGAAATTATCAGGGAACTGGAAAAAAGCCATATCCATCATGTGCTGCAAAGAAATAATTACCCGACCGGTGTGGTAGAAGTGGCTTTAAAAAACGGCATTCCGACCTATACCATTGTTGAAGGCGTGGCCTGGGATCATTTACAGGCAACGGCTCAGGAAATTGAAATCGTACAAAAAGCTGATGCCGTCTGCTTCGGTACATTAGCTCTGCGTTCTGCCTCAACGAAAAAAGCTATATTAACTTTACTTAAAAATGTTCCGGACAAAGCCTATAAACTGTTTGATGTTAATCTGCGCAGCAACTATTTTTCACACGAGCTGATTGATACGTTGCTTCAGGAAGCCAACGTCTTCAAAATCAATGATGAAGAAATGATTAAAGTACAAAAATTATACGGATTACAACTGTCTGATGAAGATGTTTGCCATTGGTTTATTCAAAAATATAATCTGCGCTATCTTATTTTTACGGCCGGCGAAAAATACAGTTCCGTATATGCGGCAAACGGCGAAAAATCATTTATAGAAACGCCAAAAATCAAAGTTGCCGATACGGTCGGAGCCGGTGATTCTTTTTCGGCCGGTTTTATCATGGGACTTTTAGGCGGAAAATCTATGCGGGAAGCGCACAAACAGGCTGTGGCAACCGCTGCTTTTGTCTGCTCAAAAAACGGCGCCTGGCCGGAGTATAAATAGGAGAAAAAGTTATGCTGCAAAAAGACACTGTAAAAAAACTTATACCGATTATGTTTGCCTTTTTTGCCATGGGCGCGGTTGACTTTGTGGGAATCGCCACAAACTACGTCAAAGCCGATTTTTCTCTTTCGGATACACTGGCAAACCTTTTTACTTCTATGACATTTTTCTGGTTTTTGATTTTCTCGGTACCCACCGGTTTATTGATGAACAAACTCGGCCGCCGCAAAACCGTATTACTCAGTCTGGGCATCTCCCTGCTGGCTCTGGTTTTACCTATTCTGCAATACAGTTTGCCGGTCATTATGATTTCATTTTCGCTTTTGGGAATCGGTAATACCATTATGCAGGTTTCCCTCAATCCGCTGATTTCCAATATTGTGGCAAAAGATAAAATGTCCAGTGCCTTAACATTCGGTCAATTTGTTAAAGCCATCGCCTCTTTTACAGCCCCGATTCTGGCCGGCTGGGGCGTTATCCTTTTCGGCAAATGGCAGATTTTGTTCCCTTTCTTTCTGGCGGAAACAGCTCTGGCTTATATTTTGCTGTCCCGCGAAAAAATCAAAGAAACAGCACCTGACAGCGTCTCTGGTTTTAAAGAATGTTTTGCCCTGCTGAAGAACAGCACCATTCTGTTGTGTTTTGGTGCTATTATGTGCCATGTCGGCATTGATGTCGGCACAAATGTTACGACACCGAAACTCTTAATGCAGAAGCTGGGCTGGACACTTGAGCAGGCCGGTTACGCCACCAGTATATACTTTTTCTTTCGGACAATCGGCAGTTTCAGCGGTGCTTATATTCTGGCAAAATATTCAAACCATAAATTCTTTTTAGGCAGTGTGCTTTTGATGTCGG
Organism: Pseudomonadota bacterium; assembly: GCA_030523245.1. Lineage (GTDB taxonomy): Bacteria > Pseudomonadota > Alphaproteobacteria > RF32 > CAG-239 > RUG410. Next base: position 1,028 of record JAUNIW010000015.1, on the reverse strand, counting down.
CAGCCTTTGTCGGAATCTTTTTCTTTAACAGCAAAGAACTGCTTTATATCTGCATCGCCTGTATCGGTTACGGCAACGCTAATATCTTTCCTATGGCATTTTCGCAAGCCATTAAAACTTTGCCGAATCGGGGTAATGAAGTTTCCGGCCTGATGGTTATGGGGATTTTCGGCGGTACGGTTTTTCCGCTTTTGATGGGTATTGTTTCTGATTTTGCGACCAATCAGCATGGTGCCGTTGCTGTTATGATTTTATGCGCCGCTTACCTGCTGATTATCAATCGGAAAATTAGAGACTGACACTAAAAAAAGACCGGCGTTTATAAACTCGGTCTTTTTTAAGGTATTTTTCATTTCCATATCCACCGGATAAGCCACGCAACGCCTATTCCGACCCATACAACGACAAACCATAACAGGAAATTGAGTACAGTCTGAAACAAGAATGCTAATCCCCAATTAAACTCCCATCCTTTTGCCGGCATTGTCGGAACAAAAAAGGCGAGCACACACATGACAACAAACAAAGCCCGCGTAATTCTCTGTATCCATTTATGTTTGGGAAAAACACAGAACTCCCTGTTGTCGTAAATCTCAAACACAACACCGTGAAAAAGAGCGATTGTGATAAAAATAATTAAAAGAATCATAACGTTAAAATTAATAATTAAACAATAGCTATACTATAGCTATTCCCCTGTTTTTTGTCAATAAAAAAGACCGGCTATGACAAGCACGGTCTTTTTTTAAGGTATTTTTCATTTCCACATCCACCGGATAAGGCAAACAACGCCTATTCCGCCCCATAAAACGACAAACCATAACAGAAAATTGAGTACAGGCTGATACAGAAATACTGGCACCCAAAACATCCATGCCTCCTCCAGCTGAGACTCCGGCATTGTCTGAACAAAAAAGCAGAGTATACACTCAACAACAAAGAAAGTACGTGCGATTTTTTGTATCCCTTTATGTGCGGGAAAAACAAAGAACTCCCTGTTGTCGTAAATCTCAAACACAACACCATGA
>JAUNIW010000069.1 GCA_030523245.1 Pseudomonadota bacterium | reverse complement strand
TTCTGCCGGCTGGCAGTGAGGGCTGCGAAGCAGGCGGGGTAGATATTGCATCTGACAGCGGTTCGGATGAAACATGCGAAGGCTATAATATCAGCGAAAGTACGCGTAACTCAAAACAATACAGCAGCGGGTGTTACAGCTGTTCAGCTTGTACAAACAAGGCCGGAAAGAAGATGTATAAATGCGAGGCTGTGAGTAATGCGACATGGGATAATTCGTATGGTGTGTGCTGTACAAACGGAGAAAAATACGACGTAGCTGAAAGAAAATGTTGTCCGAGCGGCGGCTGTGTGCATGATGATTGTCCAGAGCCGAAAGTCTGGAGTACAAGCTTAAAGAGCTGCGAATGTCCGAGTAATCGGGATGAAAATGACGCCGGCGAGTGCTGTAATGTGGGCGAACATGCGGACGGTTCAATCTGTTGTCCGACCAACAAACACAATCAGAACGGCACGTGTGTATGTGATGACGGCTATATACCGGACGGTACGGGATGTAAGCTTCCGAACTGCGGCGGGTATGACGTGACAGATACATCAAAGTATGACACGAACTGTTATACTTGCGAAGCCTGTGCGGATGACGGCAAGAAGTTTAAATGCACGCAAAGTATCAAATCCGGTTATAAGCTGGACGGCAGTAAGTGCGTCAAGAAACAGAGCTGTTCAGACTATGGTTTAGTCAGTGAAACATCGTGTGATACGAGCAAGAACACGTTTACGGCAAGTAAAACGGATGATTACGGCGAAAAATGCGGTACCTGTATTGCCCACTCTAAACCTGAGACATGTAAAGAATATGCAGCAGCCAATCCGGATAGATTCTTTTCAGATAGAACTTTTGATGAAATTCCTGAGGGAGAATGTATAGATGAATATAGAAAGAAAACGGGGCAGGCATTATCTCTTGATTTCGTTAAACTTATGCCAGTAGATGTTTTATCAGGAACATGTTACGAATGTAAGTTTTTGAAATGTAATGAGATTACACATATTTGGCAGAATGTTGACGGGGTAGCAGAATATGTACCTCTTGATTTTTCTTATGGTGTTTATGGTGAAAAATGTGGTAATATCGGGTGGGCTTTTACTGAAGCAAGTGATATGTATGGCATTGACGGTCAATGTTATTTATGTGAGAAAGCAACAATGAAAATTATTATAGAGTACTATATTCCACAAAGTAGAACCCCTGGAAAGTATGGTGAAAGTTCTTGTAATATGTCTGGATGGCACAGAGAGAATTTTTGTAAAAATGACGAATTATATGTCTCTCGAGGAGGAAGTATTTGTGATGAGGAATATATTGGATTTCCTGATTATACTCCCAATTATGAAAATCGTCTTTATCCTGATGGCACGCCTTATCCTCCGCAATGGGGATCATGTGATATAGAAAAAGCGACTGCGGTTAAGACTAAGGCTGTAGATAATCATCTGGCAATTTGGGGTGCAAGAATGACGGTGGTTCCTGTTGAAGATGTATATCCGGAAACATGGGAATTACCAAACGATGTTCGTGTTGAAATAAAGTATAAAATGCCATCTCCTGATAAAAACGTAAATAAACCATGGTCTCAAGACAATTCCTCATATTGTTGTATTGATGCTAATCATGATTATACGAATCCTTATTATAAAGAAGTGCAATATAGTCTTTGGAGAACAGAAAGTTTTGTTTTTGGAAAAGGTCTGAAATCATATAATGATGGAAAATATGGAATTTTAGGAAGAGGAGAAGTTCTTGATTTTAGTGATGAGGTTAGAAATGCGTGGTTGGATAAGTATGGAAACCTTACTTATGATTATAAAAATGCCAGCAAACCTCTTATGACTATTATGTATGAGGTTGATGGTGTGAAAAGAGTGTTTGGGACTGAAGGTGAAAATCAGATATATGACGCAAAAAATAATATTATTTATGAGTTTAGAGAGGTTAAAGATAGTTACAGAAGCGCAGAAGAAATGCTGGACAGAGGTGAAATAGGAGGTCGTTATGTCCATCCTTACGAAGATTGGTGTTATAGTGTTCCTGCGGAACATTATGGCGGACAAAACATTTGCTTGAATTTATTCCAGAGTAAAAAATAAAATCTGAATAATATTGTCTGTCCGGCGGTTTCCACTCTGCCGGACAGTTTTTTTTTAGGTGCACAAAAAAACAGCCGGCATTGCCGGCTGTTGAGCTGTAATAAGAAAATTATCTTAGAAAAGAGTTTCAAACTCTTTTTTGAGTGAACGGTCAAATAAACTGCGGATAGTCGGCTCAATAACAGCATCTTCAAAGATGACCTTATACAAGGCCTGACAAATCGGCATATCTATATGTTCACGGTCGGCAATGGCTTTGACGGCACGTAACGTGTCGACGCCTTCGGCCAGTTTGCCGTAGCGTTCGCCTTTGGCAAACATCTCACCAAACATACGATTGTGGCTGTTTTTGGAAAACAGGGTAGCTTCATAGTCGCCCAAATGAGCCAGCCCATAAGCCGAAGTCGGGTTGCCGCCCATAAATTTTATCAAACGGCCGACTTCTATCGGTGCGCGGGCCATAAGAGCGCCTTTAAGGCCATACCAGCCGAGACCGTCTAAAACGCCGGCAGCGATACCGATGACATTTTTCAAGGCTGCGCCAACTTGATTGCCGATTAAATCGGTGCCGTAATAAAAACGGATTAAATCGCTTTGCAAAAATTTAATTACATAATCCTGCGTTTCCGGCTCGTAACTGTCAATAACGGCCGCAGACGGAACTTTCCGCATATAATCTTCGACATGCCCCGGACCGCCCAACGTCGCAATATGAATATTTTGCCGGATTTCTTCTTTGAAAACTTCAGCCAGAATTTTGGCAGAAGGTTCTTCCAAACCTTTCATAGCCAGTAAAAAGGTTTTACCTTCAATATGATAACCGTTTAATTGCTTGGCCAGACTGCGTAGATTTTGGCAGCTGATAGAAATGATAATGAAATCGTTTTTCAGTGTTTCATCTAAATCGGTTGTCAACAGCATATTATCGCTTAATGTCAGATATTCGTTTTTACGTGTGGACTTCAATTCTTCAAACGAAGGGACACCGGCCATACCGTAGATTAAAACGCTGTCAACATGGCAATAGTTGGCAACATACCATGCTAAAAATGTACCCCAGCGGCCGCAGCCGATTACTGATATCTGTTTCATGATGACCTCATTGTTAAATTCTTTATGCCGTATTATCAGATAATGCTTTGAATTTAGCAATCTAAACAAGCAAAGAATTAACAGGATATCCGGTTATTTCATAAAGTCTTTATGCAGACAGCCGCGAATGGCCTGAACATAGTTATAATCACGGAATGAATCGTAGGCATGGTTAAAACTGTCCGTACCGTAAATATAAAAAACTTTATTGGCAATGTTACGAATAGCGGAATCTATCGTTTCAAAAGCGGCATTGTATTCCTGATTATAGTTATTGCGTTTGCGGCGTTGAACAATATCATGATAGGCGGCTATAGCTTCTATGGTTTTATTGGCAAAATCACTGTTTCCTTTTTCCTGAAAAAGGTGCATGATTTGTATTGTTGTTTGGTAAAAACACTTATTTATCAAGATATTTCTTTGTTTTGCGTTATATCCGTCAACAATCATGTTAAGCTATAATCCTCACTACAAACTGTTATATATATAGCCGATTTTAAGGGTATTGTCAAGACGTCACGGGAATATATTTTATCTTCTTAAGAAAAAACACCGTATAATAATCAGATTATACGGTGTTTAAAGACAACAAAAATTGAAATTATTTGATTTTATTTTGTAAATCTTTAATCAAACCGTCAATTCCGTTCGGTGATTTTTTTATATAAGCCGTATATTCGCTGCGGGCAGTCTGCGCCAGACTGACATTTTCGATAATGATATCGACAACACGCAAACGGCCGTTGGTTTCTTTGACGCGCCATTTAACGGATGCCGGAGCGCCTTCTTGCATCGGAACCTGTGTGTTGACAAATATCTGGTCGGCCGACTTTGAATTTTCTGTTCCCAAAAACTCAAAATGTTTGCCTTTGAATTCATTAAAACGTTCAGACCATGTCTGAATGTTCAATTTGCGGTAAACATCAATAAAATCGGTGCGTTGTTTCGGTGTTGATGTTTTCCAGTAGCGTCCCAGTACAAATTTACCGATAAAATCCAAATCCAGATCATCATTAAATAATTTGGTAAAACGGGATTTTTTTTCGGCGGCGGATACATTTGAGTTGATGAGTTCTTCAATACCCTGTTGAGTTATTTTTTTGATGAAGTTTTCTGCATTTGCGGCATTAACGGCAGCGTTGGCTTCAACACCGGAAAAAAACAAACCCAAAAATAAAAAAGCAAAAAATTTTTTCATTGTTATATCCTTTTATTTATTATTCGTCTTCATCTTCGTCAAAATCAAAATCATAGCTAGCTGTCTGCGCTTCATTCTGTTGTCCGGCGCAGGAACCGATTTTCAGACGATTTTGAATATAAGCCGATTTGACCATGCTGTAAGGGTCTACGGTATTAGCGGTCAGGTTGTCCAAAAATTCCAGATTTTGTTCTCTGAAGCTGACAAAACCGAGAGCGGTCAGACCATAATAAAAGCTGTAGCGTTCCCAATCCTGTCCGAAGTTGGTGTAATAATTTGCCCAATAAATCGGGTCGGCAACGGTATCTGCCGTTAATCCGACTGTAGCACGCGGTGTACTCGGACCCAGCAGCGGCAGTACAATAAACGGGCCATCCGGCACGCACCAGGCAGCAAGAGTTCTGTCAAAACCGGTTTTATTGGCCGGTATATCCCAACCGGACGCAACATCAAAAGTTCCTAAAAGTCCCAGTGTGCTGTTAATAATAAACCGTCCGAGCGATTTACCCGAATCAGCGAAGTTACCCTGCAGCGTGTGATTAACAGTAGAAACCGGTTCTTTAAGGTTGTTAAAAAAGTTGCTGACACGTTCGCGCAAAAACTGCGTTGTCACAGCGCGATAGCCTTTGGCGACCGGCTTAAAGACGTAGTCATCGGCTTTTTGGTTAAAATCAAACATGGCACGATTGTATGTTTCAAGCGCACCATCGGTATCATCTGACGCCGCGACAGAATTTATACTGAACAAAACGGCGGTTGCAACGATTATAAATTTTTTTGAATCAAACATATTTCCCTCTTAATATTGGCTTAATATATAAAGAGAACGCGTTAAAATCAATCAAAAATTTTTTCTGTCGCCAAATAATTTGATTAAAAAGGTTTGTATTTGCAAAAAAACAAGACACCCGGGGGTGTCTTGTTTTATCCGGTTTCGAGTTAGATTTAC
>JAUNIW010000014.1:17725-26976 GCA_030523245.1 Pseudomonadota bacterium | reverse complement strand
TGATTGTGCTGAACCATGCTCTGGAACAAAGCAGCCATGATATTTATAAAACAGCAGCCGCCATGGGCATAAAAATTGATTTACTGCTGGGCGGACATGAGCATTCTCCGGTAGAACCGGATGTCGAAAAGAGAATATATTATCCTCAGGCTTTCAGTAAAACAATGTTGCATTTTGTTATGAAATTTTTACCGGCCGGTACTAAAGTGCAATTATTGGAAGAAGTAGAGGTTAAAAAGACGGTTATCAATTCCGTTTTTGAACCGGCGCTGCTGGCCTTTGAGGAAAAATCAGGTTTGAATATTCCGGTTGCCAGAAGTACATTGAATTTGGAAAAAATATATTCCGAGCCGTGTTCGTTGGGAACATTTATTGCCGATTGTATGAGAGCGGCGGCCAAAACGGATATTGCAATAATTTCAACCGGCTATACCAGCCATGCTTTGCGTTATGAAAAAGACAAGATTCTGACCTATTATAATCTGGAGCGGGCCTTTTCGGCAGACGTGCCGTTGCAGACAATGACGCTGACACCGGAAGAGTTGAAAGAAGTCTGGAATAATGCCGTAAAATATCGTTATCTGGTACCGACGGGAAATACTCGTTTTTTGCAATGTTCGCGCAATGTTGAAATTGTATGCCGCTGCCGGCCGGATAATAAGGAAGGGGAAATTTCGCAGATATTTGTGAACGGCGAACCTTTACTGAAAGATGACGGAACATCACTATATAAAGATAAAGTTATAACCTGTGCCATAGATCCGTTTGTTGCTTCGGGCGAACAAGGATTTGATATTTTGCGTCCGCTGCCCAAAGAGACATTATTAAAAAACAACCGTCTTGTAAAAATTAAAGAGCTTTTTACGGCAGCAGTTAAAGAGGCGGAAACAAAATATACCGCCGGCAGTTCTTACCCGTATTTTAAGCTTACGGATGAAAAAAATTAAGAGAAAATAGTTTTAATGATAAGACGCAGGTTATGCCAGCGGCTGATTTTAGGTTTGGGAGATATAATTTCCCAGCCGCGGTTGTTCATCTGGTCAAAATAACAGAAACTGACGTTTGCCAGATAGCTGAAAGACATAAGGGCTTGTTTGTTCATTTTGTTTAAAAAACGCTGGGCGGTAGCAAAGCATTTCGAGGCTTCTTTAGAAAGCTCGGTGCGGGCTGCGGCCAGATTTCTGTCTTCGATAACAGCCATCGGCGTGTTTTTACAAACCTGAGCCTGTTGCAAAAGTTCCTGAGGTATAAACAAATGACCGGCTTTGGCGTCGTCTTTGATATCTCGCAGGATATAGGTAATCATCAGGGCTTTTCCCAAATTTTCGGCCAGCTTTTCACGGGTAGAAGGTTTGCCTTCGCCGATAATGGTTAAAGCCAGATGAATAGGAACAACCGCAGAACCGTAAAGATATTGATTAAATATCTCCATGGTTGGTGCCTGCAAAGGCTGCGGGACATCTAAAAAAGCGCTGTTCAAAATTTCCGAAAGTTCGTCCTTAGGCAGATTAAACCGGATGCAGTTTTTATATATTTTACGTCCGATATTGGTTGTCGGTACTTTTTTATCGTAAATATTATCAAGTTCTTCCCGCCAGGCATTAAGAAGTTCTGTTTTTTCTTCTGCAGGCATTTTAGAGCGGATAATATTGCTGATGTGGCGGCAAAAAGCAAACAAAGTATATAATGCTTCGCGCTTGGGTTTCGGCAGCCCGCGCATGCACCAAAACAAAGAAGGCTGACTCTTCTTGATAATATCGCCGACAGATAGCATCTAAATTCCTTTAAAATTAACTGATTTGCGTTTAATAAATAAAAACTGAAAGACACTATATGCAAAAATCAGCACATAGTCAAGGAAAGCCGGACGGTCATGCAGATTATTTTTAAGTTTCAGGGTATGTAAGCGCGCCGTATTCAGCAAAAGAGCAAGCTGAAATTTCAGACGCTTGTTTTTAACCAAAGACAACAGAACACAGGCACTTTTATAGAGACCGTTTAACCGGCTGATTAACTGTTTTTTGCTGATTCTGGCCTTTTTCAGGAAAATATCATCTGTTTGTATCATTTCCTGCAGGCAGAGTAAAACAAATAAAGAGGTCAACGGCAGATAAGTAGCCGGATTTTCATTATCCAAAGCCAGAATTAGACGAGCTGCGGGAGAAAGCATCCGGTTAAGAAGTTCGGAAACCTGCGCTTCGGAAGTCGGATATTTGCCGGCAGCCGGATAACGCCAGGCTGTAAGCGGTTCAAGCAGGAGGGATACAGACAGATTTTCGGTCACAAAAGCTTTTTGCAGTTTATAAATGAGACTGTCGGTGAAAGGTGTCTGCCGGCGTAAAGCTTTTTCCAAAAGAGTCAGTTTTTGCAGCCGGATATCCGCCGGAAGATTTTTATTGCCAAAGTGACCAAGACCTGTTTGCAAAAAACAGGTATAATCCCGAACCAAAGGGCGGTATTTAGGAGCTGTCAGCTTAGAAATATCATGGTTATTAAACATTGATTTGTTCCAGCCAGTTTTCAAAGTCGGCCAGAGCCCGTGTACAGTAGGCCTGTTTCCGGTCGGCACCTTTTATTTTATGAAATTTGCCGTTTGCCGTAATTTCTCCCTGAATGGTCGGGAAGATGCCGAAATTGATATTCATCGGCTGGTAATCGGCTGTTGTATCCAGCAGATGGCCGAGCATGGCACCGGTTGCGGTGGTGGCCGGCGGAACAACGGGGATTTTATTCTGACACAAACAAGCGGCATAATAACCTGCCAGCATACCCGTATCGGCACTTTCCACATAACCTTCGCAGCCGCTGATTTGTCCGGCAAACATAATATTAGGCTGGCTTTTCAGGCGTAAAAAGCAGTCCAGAAGTTGCGGACTCTGAATAAAAGTGTTGCGGTGAATACCGCCCAGACGGGCAAATTCAACATTCTCCAGCCCCGGAATCATTTTGAAAATACGTTTTTGTTCACCATGTTTCATCTTGGTTTGAAAACCGACAATATTACGCAGCGTATCTTCTTTGTTGTCCTGCCGCAGCTGAACAACGGCATAAGGTTTTTCGGCAGAGTGCGGATTGGTCAGGCCGACAGGTTTCAGCGGGCCGAATAAAAGTGTGTCAACACCGCGTTCTGCCATAACCTCAATCGGCAGACAGCCGTCAAAATAATGTGGTTCTTCAAAATCGTGAAACGGCATTTTTTCCGCTTTTAACAGCTCGTCGACAAAACGGTAATATTGTTCTTTTGTCATCGGGCAGTTGATGTAATCATATTTATCGCCTTTATCATAACGGGACTGATACCATGCTTTTGAGAAGTCAATACTTTCTTTATAGACGACAGGAGCAATGGCATCATAAAAGGACAAGGACTGCCGGTTGATTTTTCTTTTGATATCTTCAACAAGAGGAAGACTGGTCAGCGGGCCGCTGGCAATGATGGTCAGGGGCGCATCGGCGGCGGGAAGTTCGCAGACTTCCTGATTAACAAGCTCCAGCAATGGCGAAGTTTTGAGTTGTTCCGTAATAAAACGGGCAAATCTGTCACGGTCAACGGCTAAAGCACCGCCGGCTGGAACTTTTGTCTTTTCGGCAGCAGCCATGATAAGGGAACCGAACCGCCGCATTTCTTCATGCATAAGACCGACGGCATTATGTCCGGCATCGTCTGAACGCAGGGAGTTTGAGCAAACCAGCTCCGCCCAGTCGGAGTTTTTATGCGCCGGCGAAAACTTTTGCGGTTTCATTTCAAACAAACGGACATTGATTCCTCGGCGAATAAGCTGCCAGGCCGCTTCGCAACCGGCTAATCCGGCACCGATAATTTGTACGACAGGTTTCATTTTTTCTCCTTATTTTTCGTAAAAAATACCTTTAATTTAGTGCATTGTAAATAAAAACAATTTCTTATTAAATCTTTTTTAAAAAGAATGTTGTAAATTAAGAAGCTGAAAGAAAATCCTTTGGGACTGAAAATGATTTTAAACAAAAAAATAGGTTGTTTTTTAACAATATTTTGTTTCTTTAATGCCGGTTTTGCCGCCGCGGCCGAACCTGCTGCTGATCAAACGGATAAATCTGCTGCAGAAATAACGCTTTTGCCGGAAAACAGTTCTTTGCGCAGTTATGTGAAAGAAGAAACGACGGATACGGATTCGGTACCGGAGGAAGAAGAAAAAACGTGGCTGAATAATTTGGTCAGTACCGTGGCTGAAAAAGGTGCTCAGGCTATTTCTCCCGATTATCAGGAAGCAGAAAATCTATACAGAACCAACGCCTCGGTTTTTGATATTTCTGGTGTCATGCTGCGTATGACGGAAAAGCAGGTTGATGAAGCCATGCTTAAACGCGGCTATCAGAAAAATTATGAAAAATTTGAAATACCTAATTTTATCCGCTGGCGTTATGAAGAGCAATGCCGCAACAACGGCGTTGTCGGTTATGAAAGAACAGATGCCTGCGTCATTAAAATGGCGCAGAAAAATAATTATCAATATGTTGAACAGCGGGAATTTAATAATTTCCGGACAAAAGAAAATATGCACATTTTCTTTACCAGTAATTTTACGGGCAATAAGGTGTATCGCATTATTTATCAGAGTGAGGCGGCAAATATTAAGGGAAGCGGTGCCAAAGCCGATTATCTGCGAAACATCAAAATCTATGATTTTTGGAAAAAAATTAACCAGAAATATGGTGTTCCCGACAATAAAGAACAGGTTATCTGGGGGCTGGGCGAAAATAAGCCGTATTTACAGGCCGCTACCGGAAAACTGATGCTTTATGACCCGATGCTGCTGGAACTTGACTATACCCGCATGTCAAGAGAAGACCAACGCTTTATGAATACAGATGTTTATACGTTTTAGGAGCAGATAAAATGGACTTAAGCACAACAGAGTTGACAGAGCTCGTTTGCACACGGCTGAGCCATGATTTGATTGGCAGTATCGGCGCAATATCAAGTTCTCTGGAACTGATAGAAGATGAAAACGGCCAGCTTGACGAGGATACAAAAAATATTTTGCAGACCGGTGCGGATACGCTGATTGCGCGTCAGAAATTTTTTCGTATAGCGTTTGGAACGGATACCCAGAAATTGCCTCTTCCCGAATTGGAAAAGCTGTGTAATGACTATCTTAAAACCATTGGCAGCCGTGCTAATCCGATTGTTTTAAATCTGCAGCGTGTGTCTAAAGAACTGACCAAAATTGTCTGCATTTGCGTGATGATTGCGGCCGAGCTTTATATTAAAGGCGGGGAAATTGTTATCAGTGCCAGTGCGGATAATATTACGGTTAAAGCAGTCTCGGATTTCAAATTATCGGCCTCCAAAATCTCGGCTTATCAAAAAATTTTGAATAATGAAAACATCGAAGACAATACTTCACAATTTGCCCAGTTTTACTATTTACAAGCTTTGTTGGGCAGTGATGTTCCGCTCCGGCTGAGTGCGGCAGAAACGGAAGTTGAACTGATTATAGGTTAGATACGGCCTAAACAGTCATAAAAGTTAAAGAAAAAGCCACAGCGGCGACACCGGCTGTGGCACAAAGCGTCCGGCCTGAAACTATTTGTTCCAGCCGCGCAAAATATAGTCACTGAGTTTTTCACTGAAGAAAGAACTGTCACTGATAGCTTCACCTTCGGAGATTTTAGCCTGATCAAGCAACAGGCGGCAGACTTCTTCCACAGTTTTGCGCTCATCTTTTTCAAACATACTGTCGGCTAATTTTATAATCAGCGGATGGTACGGATTAACTTCTAAAATACGCGAACTGGCAAAAGCTGTCTGTTGTTGGTGGTTACGCATCAGACGTTCCAGATGGATACTCATCTGTCCGTTTTCGACGGTCAGACTGACCGGACTTTTAGTTAATTTTTCGGTAGCCGCAACTTTACCGACTTCGTCTTTAAATAAATCAGCCATAAAATCAGTCAGTTTTTTCAGACTACCTTCATCGGCACGCGGTTCTTTCCGTTCAAATTTCAGGTCGATATCAGCCTGCGAGACATGTTTAATCGGATATCCCTTAAAGTTTGTCAGGGTTTGAACCCAGAATTCGTCAATCGGGTCGGTCAACAGCAAGACTTCTATCCCTTTTTCTTTGAAAGCTTCCAGTTGCGGGTTGTTGCGCAAGGTCGGAATATCATCTCCCGTGATGTAATAAATCGTTGTTTGTCCTTCGTGTACACGAGAAATATATTCATCAAGCGAGGTCAGTTTTTCGGTGCTGTTTGTCGAATAGAAACGGGACAACTCGGCAATTTCCACACGATTGGCCGGATCTTCGTAAATTCCTTCCTTGAAAGCCATTCCGAAGTTTTTCCAGAACTTCATGTAATCATTATAATCTTCGGCCCGTTTTTTTAATTCTTTCAAAATGCGGGAAACGGTACCGGTTCGGATCTTTGCAATTAAAGCATTTTGCTGCAGCATTTCGCGGGAAATATTGAGCGGCAGGTCGGCACTGTCTATAATTCCTTTGACAAAGCGCAGATAAGCCGGCATCAAATCATCAACTTTATCGGAAATAAAGACGCGGTTGACATACAATTTCAAACTTTGCTGTCTGTCCGGCTGGAATAAATCATAAGGTGCTTCCGAAGGGATAAACAGCAAACCGGTATATTCGATGCTGCCTTCGGCTTTGAAATGCAGTTTCATCCACGGCGTATCAAAATTGCGGGATATATGATGATAAAATTCATTATATTGTTCTTCGGTAATGTCCGCCTTATTTTTAGTCCATAAAGCCGAACCCGTATTGACGGTTTCTTCACCGGCTTTACCCAAATCCAAAACAATCGGATAATTGATGTGGTCGGAATAAGTGCGGATAATATGCCGCAGATAAATCGTGTCGGTAAAATCCTTGGCGTCATCTTTTAAATAAAGCTTGATGTCCGTACCAATTTTTTCCCGTGAGGATTCTTCAATTTCATAACCGTCAATACCGTCAGAAATCCATTTATAAGCTTGTTCTTCACCGGCACGTCGGGTTGTAACTTCGACTTTGTTTGCCACCATAAAGGCCGAATAAAAACCGACACCGAATTTACCGATTAAGTCAACAACGGAACCGTTATCTTTGGCGTTGTTTACAAAATCGGCAGTACCGGATTTGGCTATGGTGCTGAGATGATTGATTAAATCTTCTTTATTCATACCGATACCATTATCACTGATTGTCAGTGTATTTTCTTCGGCATTTGGTTTAATGACAATTTTAAACTCACCGTTATCTTTGGCTATCCCCGGATTCATCAAAGAATAATAGCGTAATTTATCACAGGCATCACTGGCATTTGAAATCAATTCGCGCAAAAAGATATACTTTTCTGAATACAAAGAGTTAATCACAATATCCAGCAGTTTGCTGACTTCTGTTTTAAATTTTTGTTTTCTGCTCATAATCATTTCTCCCTAAAAGCTACTTATTTATATGGGAATAAATAAGCGGCAGCGCAAGAGGCCGGTAAAATTTTTTAGTTTAGTCGCTTTCTTTGATGCGTTCAATATTGGCGCCGATAAGTTTGAATTTTTCTTCTAAACGTTCATATCCGCGGTCAAGGTGGTAAACACGGTTGACGATAGTTTCGCCTTCAGCAGCCAAACCGGCCAGAATCAGGGCAAACGAAGCTCTGAGATCGGTAGACATAACCGGAGCTCCCGAAAGTTTTGGTACGCCGCGGACAATAGCCGAAGCATGGCCGTGAACATTGATATTTGCACCCATGCGGATAAGTTCGGGAACATGCATAAAGCGGTTTTCCCAAATACTCTCCGTAACCATGGCCGCGCCGTCGGCAACACACATCAAAGCCATAAACTGCGCCTGCAAGTCGGTCGGAAAGCCGGGATAGTAGTCCGTATATATATCAATACCTTGCAATTTGGTATTTTGGGCATCAATAATTAGGCCGTTTTCGGTTTTCTTGACGCTGACACCGGTTTTTTGCAGAATATCCATCGGGCATTGCAGATATTCGGGATTGGCATTGACAAGTTCTACGCAGCCGTGAGTAATAGCCGCAGCCACGGCATAAGAACCGGCTTCTATTCTGTCATTTATAATTTCATGCTCAACACCGTGCAGTTTATCCACACCATGAATTGTCAGAGTCGATGTATTGATGCCTTCGATATCGGCTCCCATTTTTCTAAGAAGATTTATTAAATCGGCAATTTCCGGTTCTTTGGCGGCATTTTCAATAATGGTGTCGCCCTCGGCAAGTGTAGCCGCCATCAGAATATTGCAGGTTGCGCCGACCGATGCCGAATGAAAGACAATGTGTGCGCCTTTGAGGCGGTCTTTGATATCGGCGACAACATAACCGTTTTTAATTTCGATGCTGGCGCCCATTTGCTCCAAAGAGTTAAGATGGATGTCCATCGGCCGGGCACCGATGGCACAGCCTCCCGGCAAAGACAATTCAACATGGCGGTATTTTGTTAAAAGAGGACCCAAAACATAATAGGAAGCGCGCATTTTCCGTACATAATCATAAGGAGCAATAAGGCTGGTCGGTTTAGCCGTGCAATAAGTGAATGTTTGGGTAATATGTCCGTTCAATTCTTCCTGCCGGCCTTCAATTTGTGTACCGATTTGTTTTAAGAGCAGGTTCAGGGAGGTGATATCAGACAAAATCGGTAAATTATATAAAGTAACCGGTTCATCCGTTAAAAGCGAAGCGCAGATAATAGGTAATGCCGTATTTTTGGCACCGCTGATATAAACTTTTCCAAAAAGCGGGTTGCCGCCGATGATTTTTATTTTATCCATTATTTTGCTCTCTTTCTTGCTTTTTACGGTTTAATTCTTCCTGTTGTTTTTTACGTTTCAGTAAATTTTTCTGCAAGGCTTTGGCTTCTTTCTCGAAGCGCAGCTGTTGCGCTGATTTTTGGGCGGATTTGGTTGCCGGCATAACAATTCTCCTTAAAAATTAACATACAATATCATAAAAAATAAAAGCCGAAAATAACAGTAAAATCTTATTTTATAAACATCCAAGATGAAAGACTGAAAAAAAAGTATAAAAATATAAAAAAATATCTTGCAATTTATTTTTTTATAGGGTAATAAATAATTCGTTCGCAGATGATGCGGGTATAGCTCAGGGGTAGAGCGCAACCTTGCCAAGGTTGATGTCGTGGGTCCGAATCCCATTGCCCGCTCCAATTACAAAAAAGCCGTCCTTTAGGGCGGTTTTTTTGTAATTGAAAAGCGGCATCGGATAAGGAGTCACGAAGA
>JAUNIW010000014.1:0-17625 GCA_030523245.1 Pseudomonadota bacterium | reverse complement strand
TCGCCGGAGGCGATAACCGCCGCAGCGCCGGAGCGTAAGCGCAGGCAATCCCATTAGGGCAACAGATGAAGATTTAGGGCGGTTTTTTTGTAATTGAAAAGCGGCATCGGATAAGGAGTCACGAAGAAGTGGGTCCGAACCAGGCGGATAAGGCTGGCGGGAGCAAGCCGGTCGCCGGAGGCGATAACCGCCGCAGCGCCGGAGCGTAAGCGCAGGCAATCCCATTTTTCTGCTGACTACGCGCCGTTTGATATTCTAATTCATTACACAAACTGAATCTGCTATATATAAACGTATCATATTGAATTTTCGCAGCATTGTAATTTATATCCGGCAGAGTCTTTACCTCAGCCGCCATGAATTTAAAACCGACAAACAGAGGTTCTAATCGGTCATAAGGTTTGAGTTTGCTCAAAGGTCTGGAATGTAATAAAAAAAAGTTAAATCTTCACGCCCCACACCCTCAGATCCTCAGGTGTAAAACCCGCAACTATCAGCATTTCAGACAAATAACGCTCGTTGTCGTTCAACGGACGATTTAGTGCATATTTTTCCTTTTCGGAAAAATATTGTCTGATAGCTTCGGTACCTTGTTCTTCAAGAACGATTGTGACCGGTTATCTAAGAAACAGTTGTATCCTTAAGCCGAAGAAAACAATGGCTGTTATTGCTTATTTGAGCGCAGATTGTTTTGAAGCATAAAAAAATTCCCGTTGTTCGGTTAGAACCTCGGGAATTTTTTTGGTTACACAGCAGGAATGATTGAAGCAACACTTTTTTCTTTGGATGTTGCCTTGTTCATTCTGAAAAACGTCGATACCGTTATGGAATCGAAACGCAACTGGTAGAGTCCGTCTTTTTCTATCATGCGTCGTCTGCCGTTAAGCCAGTAATAATTGCCGAAATTTTTGGTCAGATAAAACTTGGCTGGCTTCAGACACATAATATTTTCGGCGGTCAGCAGGCCTTTGTAAGCAGCCCCCTGAACCCAATGACGTTTCAACAAACCGTTAGCTCTTTTGCCCGCTGACTTACGGTAGCGAGTCATACAATTTACACAGTAATCATCGCTTTTGCCTTTGTTGACGGCCAGAAGAAAACGGCTGGGTTCTCCCACTTTTTCGTCTTTCAGGTTATAACCTGTGACAATCTCGCCGCCCACGTTGTAAATAAACAACGCCGTACCGATAATCTGCTCATCGGTTAAGCGACGGGTGAAATGACGGAAAAAAGGAAAAACCTGTTTCCGGTAATGACTGTAGCACCATTCTTTACCGACTTGGCGCGGAACAGGCTTGTCATTGCGCTTTATCCGCGTGCCGTCAGGTTTTACGGTTGAGCCGTACCACATTGTCCAACGAGCGCCGCAGAAATACGGTTTGCCTTCTCCTTTATCTCCCTCAATAAGAGCGGTGAAACGGAAGATATCTTCCATAAGCTCTTCAGCACGGGAGACATTGTATTCAGCAGCGGAAATTTCTTTTTCCTTTTCTTTTTCGGGAGCAGAATTTTCCTGCTTGGATGAACACTGTGAGAAAAAAACAACCAGTAACAGCATAAATGCTGTGTAGAAATAATTTTTAACCATAATCCACATATATAAATAATTTATTTTTCTAAAAACAGAGTAACATCTTTTGATAAAATTGTAAAGAAAATTCTGGATTTTCAGTAAATTCGGAGATGCTATGGATTTCTCCGTTGATAAGTTTATGAAAGCCGTTGTCAACAGCCTTAAAACAGCTAAACTTTGCCTGAATCTATTTTGTAACAGAATATGAGGACGGACTAATGAAAAATTTAACTTTTCCTGCAATTTTTTGTGCAGTGTTATTACCGGCGGCAGCTTTTGCCGAAAAGGTTGTAGACAATTCACCGGCCGAAGCGGCGGCAGCAGCTGTCAAAACAGTAAAGGCACCTTCTTTAAAAGCTAATCTCAAACGTATTGCCGTAGAATATCTGGAACACAGTGTCAGTAACAGACATGATCCCAATTATCCGGATACTTATAATGCAGATGAAGAACGTTCTGTCGGCGGCGCGTTTGACGGAAACTTTACCTACAATAACAGTCGTATGGTTTGGGTTAACGGACTGATTATGAATTACAGCAAAACGAAGACAACCGAAGACGAGGTTACCACGGAAAACGAAAAAGATGACGAGATTTTGCTTTATACCGACTATATCCACAAAGTATGGGAGCTGGAACAGGGTGTTGTCGGGCCGTTTGCTTATTTAGGTTATGAAACGGAATTTACAACCTTTGATTTGGATGATAAGGATTACCGCACTAAAATTCTTCGCGCCAAAGCCGGTCTGAAACTCTATGACGGTACACACTTCAAACAGCTGTACATTGCTGCCGTTGAAGAAGATGATATGACTTACAATAATGACAATATGAAAACCGGCGCGGAAATCGGTTATGAGTTTAATTATCCGCTGAATCCGAATACGACATTTATTTCGGAAGGATTTTACAGACATTTCTTCAGTTATTCCGAAAAAGAACCGACGGATTTCAAATACCGCATGGCTTGCAACAACCGGATAGAAACAAAACTGGTCGGAGATTTGTATCTGGCACCGTTTTATAATTATGAACTGGCGGAAACCCGCGGTGCAAGACGTTCCCGTTCTCAGAGTACATTAGGCTTGTCGCTGACCTATAACAAAAGTTTTGATATGTTCTAGGCCGGCAGAAGAAAAAATATAATATGTGTTTTGAAATAAAGAAAATTTTCCGGCGGACACGGAATATTATTTTCAGCCGTCGGAAAAGGTTCTTTGTTTTTTTTATATTTTCAGGCTACTTTTCAGCTCGGATTTTGGAATAAATTTTTTCCCAGCCCGAATTATGTCCGGCTTCCGGCACCCGTGTAACCAGCGCCGGATTCTGCACAAAATCTTCAATAAGATGCGGCGGCATAACTTCATCATTTTCTCCGGCATAGTGGTGTTGGGGAATTTGCAAAAACTGTTGCCGGTAGTTTTCCAAATCCATGGATTCATTTAAAGGCAGAACCTTGTGATAAGTTGTCCAGCGGGTATGGTCCAGATTCCCGCCGACGGTAATGATTTTTTTGACCTGAAGTCCTGATTTTGCCGTGCTGATAAGGCCGGCCACCTGAGCGCCGCCGGAAAAGCCGATGAGAATAACCGGATGATTGCCGGCAATCTGTCGGACAGCCTCATATTCCGCGTTAATAATTTCCGGTGCGAAACGAGCCGTTGTCCAATGGCGGGTCGAACAAATTCCGCCTTTAAGGTACTGGCAGGGACGTGCCAGATAAACGACATTGTCTTGATTGTCGCCGAAAGCCAGTTCCCTAACCAAAGTTCCGTGCGGAGTCGGGTCGGCCGAAGGCAGTCCGCGTGCATTAAAAGCGTAACCGTCACCTTCTATATAAATTTTGTAAATTCCCTGCGGATTGCGGATTTTTTGCCAGGAAGCCAGCGTAAAATTACCGGTATGAATTTCTTTATAAACAAAGTCCGGCGGTATGGCTAAATTTTGGCAGCCGCACAGCAGAAAAAATAAAAATATTGATAATTTTTTCATAAAATTCCCCTGAAACAAATATACAAACTATTTTATAAAAAGCAAAATGAAATAAATAACAGAAAATATGACAAAAAACTTGAATTTATCAAAAATTTACATTATACTCGCTTATAGTTAACATGTTGATATAAAATTAAATTGAGAAGTTTTATGAAACTAAAAGATTTATTGCTTGGAACGATAGTTGGTTCAACACCTTTGGCTGCCGGCGCGGCCAAGACAGATTCGGTGTCTGACCAAAAGCCGTTGATTAAGGAAGTTAAGGATAAAAGTCAACCGGAGAAGGATTCGGTAACAACTGTTGATTATTCGGATGTCAAAATAAGTACAAATGACAGCAGTGTCCAGAAGCAGGAGCTTATAAATCATAAGAAGGGTTTTGATAATTTCAAAAAGTCGGAATATGACATGTTATGTCTGGTTGCCCACTTTGAAACCTTGAAAGGCCTTGTAGCTTATGAAGATAAAGCTTCCGGAAGGTGGACGATTGGTTTTGGTAATTGCTATAAACCAGATGGCACGCCGGTGAAGAAAGGAGACCGAATAAAATCCAAAGAAGAGCTGCTGTATTATTTTGAATCATTCGTCGATAAATATTTATATCCGAATATGGACAAATATTTGCCGCTTCATTTAATGAGCAAAGCCGAAATAGCGGTAATAGGAAGTCTTTGTTACAATTACGGTCCCGGAATTTTAAGCCGCAAAGAGGGTGGAAAGTTGAAACCTTCGGTTTTTTCGGAAAAGCTGACGGAATATTTCAAAACACACAGTGAAGAGTCTAAAGAATATATTAAAACCTATATGCGGACGCATAATACGGTTAAAGGCAAGCCCAATCCGGCTTTGACAAAGCGCCGCGATTTGGAAACCAGAATCTTTTTCGGCGAGATAGTGATGGATAACCATAATGAGCTGAATTTGGAGAATTCCGTCAACTTTTCCGAAGTATCGCTGGGTGGTGTGTATAATTTTAGGGACAGGCTTCCGTCAGATACGGCGAAGGTTATAGATATGCTGAAATCTTCAGCGGGACGTAATCTGAACGATTCCATCGACTATGCTATCAAACATCCGGTACCGTCCGGTGCCGGAAAAGTGTACAAAAAGAAACCTTACCGTCCGCGCAAAGGCGTGCGCGGCCGATAACCGGATAAATGAGAAAAGATATGCTGTATAAAATGGACTTAAGTGAATTTTCATTCAACAAAATCAAAGCCGGACGCAAGGTTGATTTGCGTTTGTTTGATAAAAAGCGCCAAAGTCTGAAAATCGGTGATACGATTGAATATGAAAATATAAATAACCCGAAAGAACATCTGAAATGTCTGGTTTTAGGTCTGGCAATTTTTGACAATTTCAGCAATCTGGTAGATTGTCTGACACCGCAGATGCTGGGGTATAAAGATAAAGAAGAAGTTATGCTCAGGGTTAATCGGGGCTATTCTCATGAACAGCAGAAAAATTTTAATGTCACGGCAATTTTTATTCGTAACCTGACGCCGTCTTTTGAGCTGGTTCGTGACGAAAATTACGAACGCTGACCGAAACCGTCTGCCGTGTTTAGAATATTTTAAAACATCAACTTTATATTGAAAAATAATGCGTGTTCAAAAATATATTGCAATTTTGGACAAAATGAAGTATTATGAAGAAAATAAACAAAAAGGAGCGGGTTATGTCAAGATATTCGGATTATGAAACTTTAAAAAACAGCGCGGATTTTCAAGCCTTTCGGGACTTTGTCAGAAATGAGCTGAATCGCGATATTGATGATATGGCAGAATATGAACGACAAGCCATGTTCTATAAATTTAAGGTTCGCTCAAATGATATTGACGAGGACGATAAAAAGTTTTTGGATAATATTGAGGCCTCATATTCGCCGGAAGAACTGGATGAACTGACGGAAACTCATTTTCCGGCTAAAAAATATAATGAACTGGAGCCGGAAGATAAAGCCTTTATTGCGGTAGAACGAAATGCAGCTTCTTTGCTGGGTATTTCAAATGAGGATATAAAATCATACCTGCAGGCCAGAAATTCTCAAATGGGGATGGATGAGCAGGAATTTACGTCTGATGAAGATGTTTATGATGCTTTTCATGAATTGGCTGACAAACACCGTTATGCCCCTGATCAGGAACAATTTAATGAATTTATCCGGAAAAAGAATGCTTATCTGAGTACAAAAACGGAAGAAGAAAAGGCCGAAGTTGAAGGACAATTATCACGGTTTTTAAATAATGAAGACAGTGAGAAAATGTTTTATGGCAGCGAGTTATATGTTGTTGAGGACGATTTCCGCGAGATGTACGCAAAAGCGGCAACTCAGGTAAATTCGGATGACAAATCTCCGCTGCACGTAATTGTTCCGGGGCAGGATAGGGACCCGAATACTAATGACAGAACAGAGGAAGAAGAAAAACGCTGGCGCAGTTTTAACTCGGATATGAATGACATGATTCTGGATCAGGCCCGACTGGCAACATTGGCAGATATGGGAAAAGTCTCGGAAGAAGAAACAGCTGATTCGACTCCTGAACATATAATTGAACTGCTGAACAAAAAAATGCCGGAATTATCCGATGCCGAACTGGCTGAATTTGAAAGCAGAATGACAGACAAGCTGGTTGCGGAGTATAATGATGTTTTTGAGCTTCTGCCGCCGGCAGTTTTAGCGAAGGCTTATACAAATTACGACCAAAGAATTGCCGGAACAAACGATGAAAACATAAAAAATGAACTTTCGGCCCGAAAGGAAAAGGTCAGTGCCCGTATGAGCCAATTGACAGAAATGCTTGCAAATGAAGGGCGTACATGGGATGATTTATATTTTGCGGATGTAACGAATATTGCCGATGTTTATGACGGTTACGTCAAAATGTTTGATGTTATGGATAAGAACTGGCGCAGTCCGAAAGACGGCGGCGCGCAGGCTCAGAAAATGCGTCAGGGCGAATACAAGCTGCGTGAGGAGTTTGATAAATATAAAGAAGAATGGAACCTGAAAGACCTCACGGAGAAAGATGCCGACCGTCTGCAAAAGCGTTATGAAGAATTGAGCAAAGAGCTGCAGTCGGTGGAACCGGATAAAGATACGGCCGCCTTAGTCAGCAATTTCAAATTTTTGGATGCCGAAGGAAAGGTAGAACCGCAATTCGTGGATAAAGCCGGAAATCAGAGTGATTCTTACAGTGAAGGTGCCAAGGTTATCGAAGGAAGCAAACTGGATACGGCTATCCGTCTGGCCAAACAGAAGATATTGCTTGAAAATCTGGGAACAGATACAAAACTGAAAAAAGAAGACTTACAACAGGCCTTGTCAGAAACACTTCCGGAAACATTATATGCTTTTCATGTCAATGCTCAGGTGGAAAAAGATGTCTTGGAAAATCCGAAACAGTTTACGGATAAGAAGTTTTTGAGACAGTTTGTCGCTGATTTGGCTGACCCGAACAAAACAATGGAAGTCAGTCACACTGCCTTTGAAGCAGGTGTCCAGAATGCTGTCAATGCGACGGCCGGTTATGCCGGTGCGCTGGCTCAGACAGTCGGTCCGGATAAAAGTATTATAGGCTCTGTTTTTGAACCGGTGAAAGATTTTGATAAACGCAAAGATGCCCGTTTTGAAAATAAGACAAGCAAAAGAGCGGTTCGTATTGAAATGCTGACACGCGGTATTAAAGGCGGATTGTCGGCCTTTCTGGTATCCGGCGCCATTACGGCTGTCGGAACAATGAGCGCAGCAGATGCCGGTATAACGGCGGCAACCGGCGGATTAAATAAGATGGCCGGTATGGCTATCGGTGTCACTTTGGGTGTTGCCATGACAATAAAGCAGGTTTATTCATGGCATAAAAGACAAAAGAAAGAAGGTAAACCGGCTGGTTTAAAAGCCTTATTAAAAGACCGCAAAATGGTCATGACAATCGGCACAACGGCACTGGGTGCAGCTGCTTTAGGTTTTGCGGCAACCGGAAATCCGGGAGTGGCAAAAACTCTGGGTGTGGGGGCTTTGGTTCTTGGCTCGGCTAATGGTATGATTTCTAACTATCAGGATTCACGAAAAGCCGGTTTGGGAAAACTTGAGTCAGCCGGCTGGGCTACATATCAGACCGTGATGAACACCCTCGGTGCTCTGGGTGGTCGGATAGGTGCCAATGCCGGTATAGATGCGTATAATCAGAAACATCCGGATAATACTTTGTTCCAACATGAAAAAGTTACCGTATATAAAGTTTCCGACGGCGTAGAAGTGACATATAAGGATGGTGTTGTTGACGGTGCCAAAAATACGCTGAGTAAATGGTATGGCGGTAACGAAGATTTGTTGCAGCAGCGTGTTGATGAAATCAATAATTATAATGCAACTCACAATACGCATGTTGACCCGTATCGTTACTTGCTGGCTGCGCATGATGCCGGAGCAAGGACACCGGATAATATACTGCTGCATAATCAGGGAGCTCCGGACGTTCACTCACATGGTAATCACTTTGTTCTGGCCGACGGCTGGAGTGCGGAAACAGGTATTTCTCAGGAAACAGTCGGTTCTCTGGCTAATTCGGTAACACCGGACGGACACGTCAATTTATCCGCCGAATCAATCAAGGCATTTAACCAGATAGACGGCCATATCAATCAGTATAATCAGGTCGGGTACGTAAATGGTGCGCCGTATCAGGATGACAAGGTGCTTGATTTTAATGCCTCTCCGGATGCTGACGGACGTTATGTACAGGACAGCCACGGTGACCGCTATACCACCTATGCTGACAATAAAGGTATTTTTGATGAGCAGCAAAAATACAAGTATATAAAGACCTCAAACATGATCAGAAATGAAGAATTTGACGGTGTCGGTATGTTCGGCATTATGGGGAATTTTCTGGGTATTAAAAAGCTGAAAGAGCGTGCCGGCGCGCTGGCTGACCGTATCATAGGCAAAAAGGTTGAAAAGTCGGGTAATAAAGAAATGCCGCCGGTTCAGTCTGAGGATAAAACAAAAAAAGATAAAACGTCACGAGGCGTTATCATACAGAATCAGCGTACAGATGTCACGCCGGAGCAAGAGGCGGCTCGTACCAGAGAACAGATAAATAAAAAGTCTTCAGCTAATACAAATACAGAACAGGTTGGGGACGGAAGAAATAAAAATGCTGAAAAATCAGAAAGACAAGAAGCTTGTCAGCCGGTAACACAATATGGTAAAGGAAAGGTACGTTAAACTATAAGACCGGAAAATTACAGCACCGAAATAAATTTTGGTGCTGTTTTTTTTGTATGATAATAAAGTTTTTACAATCTTGTTGTATTGTTAAAACAGGGAGATAAAGATGAAAATATTGGCTTTTGATATCGGTGGTACAAAAATTTCTTCTACTGTTATTTCTGTAGCCGGCATGCTTTTGGAACCGGTTACCGTATTCCCGACACCACGAAAGGCAGAGGAAATTCAGGCCTTTTTGCAGGAACAAATGGATAAAAATGAATTTGACGGCGTGGCCATAGCAACCGCCGGCGTTGTACATAATGAAAAATTGATAGCCAAGCCGCATAATTTGCCGGCCGGTTATGAAAATATAGAATTCCATAAGCTGACAAAGAAACCTCTGTTGTTGGAAAATGATGCCAATTCGGCTTTGTGGGCAGAATATAAAATCGGCGCCCTTAAAGGTACCAGATATGCGGTTATGCTGACTTTGGGAACCGGTGTCGGCTGCGGCATTATCTGCAACGGTGGAATTTTGCGGGGTAAAACAGGCGCCGCCGGCGAAGTAACTTTTCCGCTGGCAGGCGGGGATTTGGCCGCAGAGGCATATAAAAACGGACTGAAGGAAAAAGACTGTTTTGCTTTGTGCAAATTAAAAAATGACGGAAATACCGCGGCATTGACCGCGTATAAAGAATGGCAGAATAAGCTGACGGACAGTCTGGTGCTGCTGAATAATATTTTAGATATAGAGGCGGTGGCTTTATCCGGCAGCTTAGCCGAGATTGTGGATTATGCGGAAGTTGAAAAAAATGCAAATGCCTGCGGATATCATAATCCGTTCCGCCTGTACAAGGCGCAAACCGGAACAGAAGCCGGTTTAATCGGTGCCGCATTGCTTTTGAAAGACAAAATCAATGGCTAGGTGGCGGCTGATTGGCAATATGACCGGAAATTCCATGGATGCGGTCGATGTTGTTTTAACCGAATTTGACGGCGGAAAAATACAGGATATCTGCAGTTTCAGCCGTCCTTACAGTCTGGCACAAAAGAAGAGAATCGATGCTTTGCGGCAGCGTGTTGTCAGGCAGAAGATTCCGGCTTCGGAATTAGTTAAAGATGCGGATTTTCAGTCTGTTCATGCAGAATATATTGAGGGGGTTGCCGCTGCCGTCAATGAGATGTGCCGGCGTTTCAATATTGATAAAAGTCAGGTGCAGGCTATTGGTTTTCATGGTAAAACGCTGGATCACAATCCACCTTCTCTGGCCGGTGGAAATCGAAGTCTTCCGTTTACAACGCAAATGGGGTCGGCTCAGCTGCTGGCAGATTTGACGGATATTCCGGTTATCAATGATTTTCGTTCGGCTTTGCTCATGAACGGTTTTGAAGGAGCTCCTTTGGCCGCACCGCATAATGCCCATATTTCAGAGCAGGAAGGTGACGGCTGCTATATCAATGCCGGAAATACGTCGAATCTTGCCTGGATAGACGCCGGTAAGGTTCAGGCCTGCTGGGATATTGGTCCGTTTAACGAATATATTGATAATTTTGTCCTGCGTTATAAAAATGCGGCTATGGATACGGACGGCCGGTGGGGAATGCGGGGAAAAACGCTGCCGGAACTCTTGGATATTTTATTTGCCCGCGGCCGGCATTTTTATGAACTCAATCCGCCAAAATCGGGAGATCCGGCATTTTATAAAACGGCGGAATTATTTGCGGAAACAGCGCAAAAATATACGATGTTGGGACAAGATGAGAACATTTTCTGCGATATTTTGCATACACTGGAAGTTTTTGCCGGATATCTGGCCGCGTATGCGGTGGCTGCAACGCCCCTTCAGGTTAAAGTTTGTCCGCAGTTTATTTTGTTTGGCGGCGGCTGGAAAAATCCGGTGGCATGCCAGAGTTTCATTGATACACTGAGCGGAAAGAGCGCTCCTTTTCCGGAACATAAAAAATTGTTTGACGATTTTCGGAAACGTCTGGGACAAAGTCCTCAAATCAGGTATTCGACTCTGGGTAATTTTATGGAGGCACGCTTGTTTGCCGATTTGGCGCGGTATTTCTTGGAAGACAGAGTGTGGGAGTTGCCGGAATTGCAAAATCTTGAAAAAAAACTTATTTTGGGAAAAATAAGATATCCGCACGCTGCGCCGGTTGATGATTTTTTAAGTGCTGCTGCCCGCGGTTGGCAGAATAATGATTCTTAAGGAGGATATGATGAAAAAATTTTTAGCAGCCGGAATAATGTGTTTAATGACGGGGAATGTTTCTGCCCAGATGACGGACGGATTAGGCGGACTATTGATAGACAGCCAGCTGACCGGACAGGATTTCCAGAGTATCGGCAAGGGGCAGCAGGCATTAAACCGTGTTCGTTTCCAGCAGGATTTGGCCGCATTGGTAGCCGAAGTTCAGACAAGCTATTTCGGTAATTATGCAGGACTGGATAAATCGGCTTTGGAATTCAGGGGATTCAACGGGTTAAACTGGAATATCACGGCGTCAGACGACGGTGGCTTTTATGTGATTTTTAACAATCTGGACAATCAGACATGTTTTTCCTGTCAGGGAAACGCTTTGGGGGCGCGGCGGGTTGAAATAAACAACGGCGGCAGCTGTCAGTCAACATCCAATCAGGTCAAACTGCTTTTCTAGCAAAATCCAGCAGTTCATTGCGCGTCAGATTAAAATTGCTGTCAATCCATTGCTGTTCCAAAAGGGAAAGCAGGTAGCCTATTTTTTCTCCGGAAGCAATTTTTTGTTCCACCAAATCACGACCGCGTAACGGGAAAATGGGTACAACGGTATCTTCAACTTCTTGCAGAATATTGCTGATTTGGGAAGTGTCAATATTGTGAATGGCTACCGTCAGCAATATCTTATCCAAGCAAAACATCTTGCCGTAACGGTAAATAAACCGTCGGCGTTGAACAGGAACGGCAATATTTTCCGGCGTAAGATTTATTTTAGCCCAGTTGATAAATAATTCTTTTTGTTTTTTAGAAAAACGCAGGGTGCGGGCAATATCTTCGGCTTCGGCCGGATTGGGCTGGTAGAGGACAAAAAGCCGGCGCAAAAAATTTCCTTCGTATTTCATATCTTCCACCAGTTCGGTCAAATTCTGCAAGGCTTTTAAGTGTGTGGATTTCGGCAGAAAATAGCCCAGAATATCATTATCGAAAATGATTTTCATGGTTTTAGCCGCCTGAGGTGCAATCAAAAGCTTAAAAAGTTCATCACGAACCCGCTCAATAGACAGCGTACGTAATCCTTCTTTGTTGGCAATGCAGGCTTTCAACGCGGCTTTGTCAATAGGCGTTTTCCCAAAGATGGCATAGAATCTGAAAAAACGCATAATACGCAGATAATCTTCTTTGATACGGTCTTCGGGATTGCCGATAAAGCGCACAATTCCTTTTTCCAAATCGGTTATGCCGTTATAATAATCAAAAACATTTCCGTGCAAATCGGCATAAACGGCATTTATGGTTAAATCACGACGGGAAGCATCAACACTCCAGTCGTCGGTAAATTCTATTTCGGCATGGCGGCCGTCCGTTTTAACATCACGGCGCAGAGAAGTAACTTCCAAAACCTGATTGTCCGTAATAACCCCGACGGTTCCGTATTTCAGACCGATGGGAACTGTTTTTATGCCGTAATCCTGACAAGCTTCGACGAGTTCGTCCGGAGACAAATCAGAGGCCAAGTCCAAGTCAAAATTATTTTTCCGTCCGGCCAGCGTATCACGCACGGCACCACCGACAAAACGCAATGTACCGCCATGGGATTCGACAGCATCGAACAACCGGTAAATCCGTTTGGATGTCAAAATTTTTGACATATCCAAAAAGTTCGGTTTCATCATAACTTGAAAATTCCTCTTGTAATTTTTTTTAATTTTTAATAGTTTATATATAATTTTTTCATATAATCCAAGCACAATTTAAGCAAAAGGATAAAAAAATGTTAAAATATTTACTGGTTTTTGGCGGTTTACTGCTTTCTGTTTCGGCGCATGCGGCTGAAATGCCGAAGGTTTTGGGAGAATACGGAGATTGGACGGCATGGACGTATAATGACCGCGGCAATCTTATCTGCTATATGTCATCAACGCCTAAAAAAGATGAAGGCAAGTACACCAAACGCGGTGATATTTATACGATAATTACCCATCGTCCGGCCGAAAAGACTTTTGACGAAGTAAGTTTTGTTGCCGGCTATACGTTTGATGCAAAGGCACCGTTTACCATAAAAATCGGCGATAAAGTATTCAAAAATACCTTTACCGAAGGTACAAAAGGCTGGATGGTCAGCGCTCAGGAAGACCGTAATCTGGTTACGGCAATGAAGCGCGGCGAGCGGATGATTGTTGACGGCAAGTCGAGCCGCGGCACTGCCACCAAAGATACTTATTCTCTGAAAGGCTTTACCAGCGCTTATCAGGCAATTTCGGCCAAGTGTAAGAAAAAATAATTATGGTTGAGAAAACAGAACTTATCGGTTTAAGCAAGACAGAGCTGCAGGAGGCTTTGGTGCGGATAGGCGAAAAACCTTTCCGTGCAAAGCAGTTGTGGCAGTGGTTGTATTATTTCGGAGAAACCGATTTTTCCAAAATGAGCAATCTTTCCAAGGAGCTGCGGCAAAAACTGTCTGATAATTTTACCGTCAGCCGGCCGAAAATCGTTACGGAACAAGTATCCGTTGATAAAACGCACAAATGGCTGCTGGAGTTTAAAGACGGTCAGCGGGTGGAAATGGTTTATATTCCGGAAGAAGACCGCGGTGCCGTTTGTATATCAACGCAGGTCGGTTGTGCCGTCGGCTGCCGTTTTTGCCATACCGGAAGCCAAAAACTGACGCGAAATCTGACGGCAGGGGAAATTGTCAGCGAATTTATGGTGGCACGGGATACTTACGGAGAATGGCCGAGTCCGACCAATGAAACAAGATATCTGTCTAACATTGTGGTTATGGGAATGGGCGAACCTCTGCACAATCTGGAAAATACGGTAAAAGCCTTGCAGATTTTAACGGATGGTGATGGCATTGCAATTTCCCGCCGCCGTGTTACGATGTCAACATCGGGCATTGCTCCGAACATACTGACGGCTTTGCAGCAAACCGGCGTCCGTCTGGCGGTGTCGCTGCATGCGCCGAATAATGAGATTCGTTCGCAGATTATGCCGATAAACAACCGCTATCCGCTGGAAGAAGTGTTATCAGCCTGCCGGACTTATCAGGAAGGAGACGGCAGCCGTTATATCACTTTTGAATATCTGCTGCTTAACGGTATCAATGACAGTCTGGATTGTGCGCGTGAGCTGATTTCTCTGATGAAAAAGTATCAGTTGCGGGCAAGTTTTAACTTGATTCCGTTCAATCCGTGGCCGGGATGCGCTTTTGCACCGAGTTCAAATAATCGGGTGCATGCTTTTGCACGGGAGCTTGAAAAGGCCGGATATGCCGCACCGGTACGCGTTGCCCGCGGACAGGATATTTTGGCAGCCTGCGGTCAGCTGAAGTCTAAAAAAGACAGCGAAGATAAAACGCTGTCTAAATAATTCCCATTTTTTGTGCCGTGATAACAGCCTGTGTCCGGTTGCTGACATGAAGAGAACGCAAAAGGGCATTGATATGCAGTTTTACGGTGGATTCGGATACGCCCATATCATAGGCGATTTGTTTGTTGGATTTACCTTGCGCGATAAGGTCCAGAACCTGTGACTGGCGGTTTGTCAGTGTTTTTATGCCGCCGCTTTTACCGCTCAGGTTATTGTAAAAACCATTGTCATTCTGAATTGCCGGCACATAAACACCGCCCTCCAGAATAAACTGTACGGCATTAAAGAACTCTTTGATTTCAATTCGTTTAGAAATATAGCCGTTGATACCTGTTGCCAGAATCAGACGGATAGTACGGCTGTCTTCCGAAGCGGAAATAACGGCGATTTTGGTATTCGGTGCTGCCGCGCGAATTTGCCGGAGTGCGTCTTGCCAAGGCATATCCTGCATTTCAACATCCAAAAATAACAAGTCAATATCTTTTTCGGCCGCCAGAATTTTTAAAATCTGCGAATAAGAAGAAACCTGCTGAATTTGTGCATCAGGTAAAATTTCTTTAAGGCGCAGGGATAACCCGTCACGAAAAAGAGCATGATTATCAGCAATCAAAATTTTCATTATCCAATCTCCTTTAAGTTTCGGCAAAGTTCAATCGGTACATATATATAAATGTTCCGCAGAATTTAAAGGGGCTGAGCCAACATAAATTAAATTATTTTTTCTTTGGCAGTTCAATATAAGAAACGCCCGCTTCGGCAAACATCTGTGCCGAATAGTTCAATTTATCGCGCCAGGTATTTTTAGGGTCATTGTCAGCCGGTCTGTATTCATAAGTCACAACCTCTTTTATTCCGGCCTGAATAATAGCGCGGGCGCAGTCGGTGCAAGGTGTGAGCGTGCAAAAAATAGTACAGTTTTTCAGA
Source organism: Pseudomonadota bacterium (assembly GCA_030523245.1). GTDB lineage: Bacteria > Pseudomonadota > Alphaproteobacteria > RF32 > CAG-239 > RUG410. The sequence goes on along the minus strand of JAUNIW010000014.1, from coordinate 2,345 downwards.
GAAGTACCGGTCAGACAGGCATTATAAATAGCGTTACGTTCGGCATGTTCAAAAAAATCATATTTTGTCGGACGTTCCATACGTTCGGGAACATCATCGGCAACGCCGCGAACCAAACCGTTGTATCCGGTGGCGCGGATTTCTTTATCCGGTCCGACAACGACGGCACCGGTTTGGGTAGACGGATCTTTTGACCAGGTTGACACCAGCGAGGCCAATTCCAAAAAGCGGTAATTCCATTTTTCTGAAAACATCGGACCTCCTGTAAATATAATTTCTTTGACTATAACAGAAAAAAACAGATTTTCAATCATTTTTATCGGAGTCTGACAAAAAATAATTGACAAAAATAAGAATGAAAGTATAATTTGAATCAATTTTGAATTATTAAATTAAGCATTATGGATTGTATCAATGTTATCAGTATTTTGTTCAGTACGGTTTCTCTGGCATTTTTGTTAATGGCAGAGGGTGTCGTAAATAACAAATTCAGTAAAAAAAGGCTGTATCCTTTTATCTTCAGAGGCAGTGTGGCCATATATGTGGCTTTGCTTGTTATCTTTGAAGTTTACGTGTTTTTAAATGGTAACAGTCTGGACGGGTTTCAATTACCGGACTGGGTAGCGCAGGTGTTCAATTTGGCCGTGTTGTCGATGGTTATGTTTGGCAGCTGTCTTTTTGTCAGTTTGCCTTATCGGTACAAAATGGACAAGTTTATCGTTATTGTCCTGCTTGTTGTGGCAATTTTTACATCGGGAATAAGTCGGGCAATGCTGTTATAGCAGTCATTATCAACCCTGACGGTTTTATACCGTCGGGGTTTTTATATGTCCGAAATATCTGTGTGCCTCTTGTTTTTAGCTTGACAAGCGGCAAAAATAAACTAAGTTATAGCCAACACTTAAAATTTTATGAATAGGAGAAAAAAATGAGTGCTATTGTTGATATTCATGCCAGAGAAATTTTAGATTCTCGCGGTACACCGACGGTTGAAGCCGAAGTTGTTTTGCAGTCCGGTTCTTTTGGCCGCGCTGCTGTTCCGTCCGGAGCATCGACCGGTGTTCATGAAGCTGTTGAACTGCGTGACGGGGATAAGGCCCGTTTTGGCGGTAAAGGCGTTCTGAAAGCCGTTGAAAATGTAAACGATAAAATTTATGATGCACTGGCCGGTTATGAAGCTGAAGACCAGATTGACATTGATAATGCAATGATTGATTTGGATGGTACCGAAAACAAAGGCAATCTGGGCGCAAATGCAATTCTGGCCGTATCTCTGGCTGTTGCCAAAGCACAGGCTGAAGAAGCCGGTTTACCTTTGTATCGTTATCTGGGCGGTACAATGGCTCGTACTTTGCCTGTTCCGATGATGAATATTCTGAACGGCGGCAAGCATGCTGACAATCCGATTGATATTCAGGAATTTATGATTATGCCTGTTTCTGCCGATTCCATAAAAGAAGCTATTCGTATGGGTGCCGAAATCTTCCAGACTTTGAAGAAAAATCTGAAAGCTGCCGGACAAAATACCAATGTCGGTGATGAAGGCGGTTTTGCTCCTAACTTGAAATCTGCCGATGAAGCTTTGACTTTTATCGTTAATGCTATTAAAGATGCCGGCTATAAACCGGGTGAAGATGTTGTTTTGGCTATTGATGCGGCTTCTTCCGAATTCTATGAAAACGGTAAATATGAGATGAAGGGTGAAGGTAAGTCCTATACCAATGCACAAATGGTTGAATATTATAAAGGTTTGTGTGATAAATTCCCGATTTTCTCTATTGAAGACGGTATGGCCGAAGATGACTTTGAAGGTTGGAAACTGTTAACGGTTGCTCTGGGTTCAAAAGTTCAGCTGGTTGGTGATGATTTGTTTGTAACTAATCCGAAACGTCTGGCTATGGGCTTTGAAAAAGGTATTGCCAATTCCATTCTGATTAAAGTTAACCAAATTGGTACTTTGACAGAAACGATGAAAGCAGTGGATATGGCTCAGCGTCACGGTTATACGGCTGTATTGTCACACCGTTCCGGTGAAACCGAAGATACAACGATTGCCGATATTGCCGTTGCTACCAACTGTGGTCAAATCAAAACAGGTTCTATGTCCCGTACCGACCGTATGGCAAAATACAATCAGCTGATTCGCATTGAAGAAGAATTGGGTGATATGGCTGTTTATGCCGGTAAAAGTATTTTGAAAAAATAATCTTCCGGTAAAATAGAAGAACAAATCTGAAAGGAGTGTCGAGTGGCACTCCTTTCTTTATTATATAAAATATTCAAGTGTATAAAAAAAAGTCCGTTTTAAACGACCGTTTAAAACGGACATGGAAATCCTAGTAAAT
>JAUNIW010000068.1 GCA_030523245.1 Pseudomonadota bacterium | reverse complement strand
CCGCTCATTATGACGCTGCGGCATTCGGCCTCGGCCTCAGTTATAACTGGTAAATATCGCTAAAAAAAACAACCCTGCTGTGAAGCGGGGCTGTTTTTTTATGATAATCTTGCCTGTTTTGCATGGTATACGGTTATACCGGTTGATGAAAAATAGACAAATAAATCTTGCAAAAAAAACAACATCCTGTATAGTAAAGACCAAAATATATTATTAACTTAAATTTTTTATCATTATGTTTACGGATTTTGGTATCAGAGGTCTTATTCGCACTAATCGTGAATTAACACCGGAACAAGAGCTCAGAATGTTGAAATTACCCGATGCGGCAAAGTTGCTTAAGGAGTACAGTTCAAAGTGGAGACTCAGCGGCGAAGCCCAGTTCAAAATGCTGGAATCACCAAAGGCCAAAGAGTTGCTGGAGGTATATGTATCAGAGCACTTTCTTTGTGATGAGGCATTGTTCAAACTGTTTGCAATGCCGAATGTGAAAGATTTTCTGTTCTTGAATGTATTTAGGATGCTTCCCGGCAAAAAAATTCAGCTTAAAATGCTGGATTCTCCAAATGTGGTAGAAGTTGTGAAATACTATATTTCTCTGCATTATTATTTTGCTCCTGAGGCCGAGCTTAAGCTGTTCGATTTGCCGAATGCCGAAGAGCTTGTGAAATTGTATATTTCCAGTTGCCCGCTTTGTGATGAGGCCAAGCTTAAGCTGTTCGATTTGCCGAATGCCGAAGATCTTGTGAAATTGTATATTTCCAAATATGAGCTTTGCAATGCGGCAGAACTCAAGCTGTTCGATTTGCCCAATGCGGCGGAGTTTGTGAAATTGTATATTTCCAAGAACAGGCTTTGTGATGAGGCCCAGCTTAAGATGTTCGATTTGCCGGCAGCCGAAGAGCTTGTGAAATTATATATTTCCAATCAGGCGCTTTGTGATAAGGCTCAGCCCAAGCTGTTCAATTTGCCCAATGCGGCGGAGTTTGTGAAGGCATACATAACAAAATACAGTTTTTGTGGTGAGGCCCAGCTTAAGATGTTCGACTTGCCGAATGCCGAAGAGCTTGTGAAGGCATACATAACAAAATACAGTTTTTGTGATGAGGCTCAACTTAAGCTGTTCGACTTGCCGAACGCTTTGGCGGTGATAAAATTATATATTTTGAGTAATGGTCTTTGTGACGAAGCATTGCTTAAAATGAGTGAACATCCTAACTCAACAAATCTGCTGTTGTTGTACCTGTCAAAGAAACATTGAACAGACAGACAATGAAACGCTACCGGTTTACGGCTGGATAAACTATACTTATGCCGCTCACTATGACGCTGCGGCATTCGGTCTCGGCCTGAGTTATAACTGGTAAATACAGCTAAAAAAATAAACCTGCACATGAACTGTGCAGGTTTATTTTTTTGCAGCTGCTAAGCCAAAGGAGGAAGTTCGTCATCGAAATAGTCAGCATTTTCCCACCGTCTTCTGTAAGCTCTTTTCTCTTCTTTTTTCCGCTTATAGTCTCTGATTTCTTTTGGTATGACTGTAAGCAGTATAAGAATAAACACTATACCTATTAAAGCAAGAAGGATGTGACCAATAATCTCTCCGTTTAGAAATGATTCAAAAATCTCTTTCATAATTCATAAGAATTTAGTATGACATAAAAATAAAAAACATAATTAAAAGATACCATTATTTGCTTTTTTGTCAATATATATTCGGAAGACGACATAAACTTCCACATGCTGACGCAAGTGTTATTAACCCTTTCCGAACAGCGTTCGCCCGGTTCAAGAGTTTCGCAAGCCTAACGGCGCTGGGCCGGAATGTCTGTCTTTATCTGTTCACGCAGGTAGTGTTACGTTTGAATCTCAAACAAAAGAGAGAAGACTTAACAGCCTTCTCTCTTTTTTGCTGATTTTTCAGAGATGTTTAGTTGGCTTTTTTCAAAGCTTCACCTAAAGCATCACCCAGAGAAGAACCAGAAGATGTGTTAGAATATTCTTCCAAAACTTTCTTTTCTTCTTCTACTTCCAAGGCTTTGATAGACAAACCGAGTTTGCCGTTCTTTTTATCCAAAGAAGTTACTTTGGCTTCAACTTCATCGCCTTCTTTGAAGTTATCCGGATTCTGAGAAGCTTTGTCTTTAGACAAGTCGGCTTTTTTGATTAAAGTAGACATACCGTTTACTTCAACAATAATACCTTTGTCTTCTGTTGCTTTAACAACAGCTTTGACAACATCACCTTTTTTCAGACCGGACAGGGCTTCGTTAACAGTGTCTTCGGACAACTGTTTGATACCCAGACTGATACGTTCTTTTTCAACATCAACATCAATGATTTTTGCTTCAATTTCCTGACCTTTGGTGTAGTCTTTAACAGCATCTTCACCAGATTTATCCCAAGAAATATCAGACAAATGAATCATACCGTCAATTTCATCTGTCAGACCGACGAACAAACCAAATTCGGTAATGTTTTTGATTTTGCCGGTAATAACAGAGCTGACCGGATGTTCTTCAATGTAAGCGGCCCAAGGGTTAGGCATACATTGTTTAATACCCAGACTGATACGTCTTTTATCCGGATCTACTTCCAGAATTTTAACCTGAACTTCTTCGGAGGTAGAAACGATTTTGCCCGGATGTACGTTTTTACGGGTCCAGCTCATTTCAGAAACATGAACCAAACCTTCAATACCATCTTCCAGTTCAACAAATGCACCATAGTCTGTGATATTTGTTACTTTACCTGTATAAACTTCGCCAACCTGATATTTATCGGCAACAGCCTGCCATGGGTCATTTTCGAGTTGTTTCATACCCAGACTGATACGCTGATTGTCTTCATTGAAACGAATAACCTGAACTTTAACATTTTGACCGACAGTCAAAACTTCAGCAGGGTGATTGATGCGTTTCCAAGAAATATCGGTAACGTGCAGCAAACCGTCTACGCCGCCCAAGTCAATAAATGCACCGTAATCGGTAATGTTTTTAACAACACCGTCTAAAATAGCACCTTCTTTGATACCGTCAATCAGTTCGGCACGGGCTTCGGCTCTGGTTTCTTCCAGAACGATACGACGGGAAACAACAATGTTGCCTCTGACTTTATCCATTTTCAGAATTTGGAACGGCTGGGAAATACCCATCAAAGGTGTGATATCGCGGATTGGGCGAATATCAATTTGAGAGCCTGGCAAGAAAGCGATAGCACCGTTCAAATCAACAGTGAAGCCGCCTTTAACACGACCAAAAATAACACCGTTGACGCGTTCGCCGGCATTCATGCTCTTTTCCAAATCGGCCCAGACTTCTTCACGGCGGGCTTTTTCTCTGGAGAGAACAATGTTGCCTTCTCTGTCTTCATATCGGTCAACCAAAACTTCAACGACATCACCGACTTTTAATTCCGGATTGGTGCCGAATTCGCGCAAAGGAATATTGCCTTCGGATTTCAGACCGACATCAACGGTTACGAAATCCGGAGAAACTTTAATAATGGTACCTTTTACAACAGTACCCAAAATACCGTGTTCACCAAATTGTTCATTCAACAAATCGGCAAAGTTTTCATTCATTTCCGGCATTTTAATATCTGAATTTGTCATATAAATTTATATTTCAAAAAATGCCAACCCGATTAAAAGGGCGGACTTGTACGCGGTTAAAAAATCAGCTGCACGGTCGTACCCCCGCGTCAACTGCTCCTTTTATAACCGAAAATTATTATTTTTCAAGCATTTTTTACCGGTATTTTCATAAAAAAAGCGAAAAAACGGCAATCAGTCGAAAACATTGTTTCTAGATTTTATTCAGTTAAATACAAATTTGCAAAAAGTGGAAATTCTTAATTTAGATAAATTACAGTGAATTAAAAAATACAGATAAAGAAAAAGCCGCTTTTCAGCGACTTTTTTAGTGGCGGAGCGTATAGGACTCGAACCTATGCATCCTTTTAAGGGGATGACGGATTAGCAATCCGCTGCATTACCACTCTGCCAACGCTCCGTAAATGATAACGATGTAGTTTTAGCGTATGTTTTCTGGCTAGTCAACATTTTTTTTTGTTTTGTGCGATTTTATTCTCAACTCTTGAAAGTTCGGGGTTAAGAATTATCTCAACAATAAGGAGAAAGCATATGGAATTATATTTATTGATTACTTTGTTGTTTATCTATTTAATCACGGCAGCAATGGTAAATAAAGACGTTGTACACCGGATTTGGACACTGGCATTTATTGCCGCTTTTGTCGTGACAGCCGTGGCTATCGGTTTTTTACGGGTAACCAATCAGGATGTTATGATGTCGGCAGATAATCTGAACTGGTATTATCTGTTGTACATATTCGGTTCAATGTCGGTGGTTCTGGGATTGATTAACTTATGGATGTACCGGCGTCCTCTGTGGCAGATTCTGTCTGCAAAAGATGATGGTGACACGAAAGAATAGTTGAAGATTTTTGTTTTTTTGTGTATGATATCCCCTTAAATAATCATGAGGGGATATCATGCTGCGAATCAATAATATTTCAATGCCGCTGGAGGCTGATGAGCAAAAACTGCGTCAAAAAGTTGCCGCCAGACTGGGAATTAAAGAAACGGAACTGAAAAATTTTAAGGTTTCCAAAAAATCCGTGGATGCACGCAATAAAAATAATGTGCATTTTGTTTACAGTGCAGATTGTCAGAATTCGGTGCAAATTCAGGATAAAGATATAGAGCAGCTGGCTGAACCGGAAAAGTTGGTTTTCCGGATAAAAAGCAGTGGTATCCGGCCGGTTGTGGCAGGCAGCGGACCTGCCGGTATGTTTGCCGGTTTGGCTTTGGCCGAAGCTGGTCTGAACCCGATTATTCTGGAACGCGGTGCGCCGGTGGAACAAAGACAAAAAGATGTTTTGCAGTTTTGGCAGACAGGCGTTTTGAAAACCGATTCTAATGTCCAGTTTGGCGAAGGCGGTGCCGGAACATTTTCGGACGGAAAATTGATGACGGGTATAAAAAAAGACAAGTTTACGGCCAAAGTTCTGCATGAATTTGCCGCCGCCGGTGCGCCGCCGGAGATTTTGTATCTGGCCAAACCGCATATCGGTACGGATAAATTGCGTCTGGTTGTCAAAAATATCCGGCAGAAAATTACGGCTCTGGGCGGAGAATACCGGTTTAACAGCAAGCTGGAAAATCTGATTATCAGAGATAATAAGCTGCATGCGGTCAGGGTATTGTCCGATACCGGAGAATACGAGCTGCCGGCCGACCGTTTGTTTCTGGCTGTCGGGCATAGTGCTCGGGATACGTTTGAAATGCTTTTGAAGGCCGGCGTACATATGGAACAGAAACCTTTTTCCGTCGGTGTCCGTATTGAACATAAACAA
>JAUNIW010000013.1 GCA_030523245.1 Pseudomonadota bacterium | reverse complement strand
ATAAGAGGAAAAGATGTTGAAGAAAATATGGAAAATTTTAAAGGCTGATTATACGCCTAAATCTATAGAAATTTTGCGGAAAGGGTATAGTCTGTCGTTGTTCAGACGCGATTGTATTTCCGGTTTGACAGTTAGTATTGTCTCGCTGCCATTGGCTATGGCTTTGGCTATTGCCAGCGGCCTGACACCGGCACAGGGGCTATATACGGCAATTGTGGCCGGTTTCGTAATTGCCCTGACGGGCGGCTCCCGTTTTCAAATCGGCGGCCCGACCGGAGCATTTGCCATAGTGGTTTTGGATGTGTTGCAGAATTATGGTTATAACGGTCTTGTTGCTGCAATGATTTTAACGGGGTTCTTGCTGATAATTGCCGGCTTTCTTAAACTGGGCAGCTATATTAAATATATTCCATATCCGGTAATTATCGGTTTTACGGCCGGTATCGGTTTAATTCTTATTACATCGCAGGTTAAAGAGTTTTTGGGACTGACACGGGATGATATTCCGAACGATTTTATTCAGCGTTGGTATACCTATGTTGTCAGCATTCCGCAGGCAAATTGGGCTGCGGCATTTATCGGTGTTTTATCTTTGACTTTATATGTCGGTATTAAAAAGTTTACGCCGAAAATTCCGGTTTATCTGGCAATTTTGGTGATTACTACCGTCGTGACCTGTGTTTTTGAACTGCCTGTTGAAACAATCGGCAGCAAATACGGAAATCTGCCAAAAATGTTGCCGGTGCCGTCTTTTCCGACATTAAGTCTGGATTTATTCCGTTTAGTTTTTCCGAGTGCATTAACGGTTGCTTTTTTAGCAGCGGTCGAATCGCTTCTGAGTGCTAAAGTCGTGGATAGTATGAGTGGTGATATGCATAATTCAAATGCGGAACTCATCGGCGAAGGTCTGGCTAATATTGCGGCTGCCGCTTTTTTGGGTTTGCCGGCAACAGGTGCAATAGCGCGGACGGCAACCAATTATAAAGCCAATGCCTATTCTCCGGTTTCGGGTATGATGCAGTCGGTATTTTTGCTTATCTTTATGTTTTGTCTTTCTCCGCTGGTAAAGTATATTCCGCTTTCGAGTCTGGCTTTGATTTTGATAATGATTGGCTGGAATATGCTGAATTTAGATAAAATGTATGGTTTAATTAAGTTGTTACCGGGGGACAGATATACTTTGCTGGTTACCGTGATTTTGACGGTTGTGGTTAATCTGAGTGCCGCTATTGCCGTCGGGTTCATTATGTCTGCGGTTATCTTTATGCACAGAATGAGCAAAGAAATCGAACTGGCGAATATGGAAACAATGGTACCGGATGTCGGTGTCGAAGTGGCGCAGGAATTGCGGGATAAGGGCATTGTTGTCGTACGGGTAGCCGGTCCGTTGTTTTTCGGCGTGGTAACACAGATTTCGGAATTTTTCCGACAGCTGGAAAATAAGCCGAATGTGGTTATTATCCGGATGGGACATGTTTCAATGATTGATGCCAGTGGAGCTAATTTGATTGTGGAATTTATCGGAAAAATGCATAAAACACAGACAAAGGTCATTATTTCTAATATTAAAACTCAGCCAAAGAGGGTCTTACATCAGGCATTTGCCAATGCTCATGTGCGTTTGTCCGATATTTCAACGGCATCTAATTATGATAACGCCGTGAAAATGGCAAAGCGCTATGTGAATCGTAAAATTAAAGAAAAAGCCGTAAAAGAAGCGGCGGCAGCAGCCGATGCAGCTGTCTGATACCGGTTAAAAGGCTTTGAAAAAAAGGAGAAACTTTATGTTTCTCTTTTTTTATTGCCAAAAAAGAAAAAATCGTCTATACTAAAGATGTTACAGATACATATTTTATTTAAAATTTTGCCAATTATTTATAAGCTTTTTCATAGTTTTGAGAGAATTACTCTTTGGACGACGATGCTTTATATTTAATTTTCAAGATTCTGATAAGTGTGTATCTTTTTTTTAGAATTCAAAAAAAGTTAAATCATAAAGAGGATGTAGTTTAAGGAGCGAACCTCATTAAAAAAATTAAGATTATGAAGAAGTTTTTTGTAATATTCGTTATGTTGTTGTCTGTAGTGTCTCTCTTTGCAAAAAAGGTGGTTGTAGAGATGGTAAAGATAAATGCGTCATATACACGCATTTATTGTCTTGAAAACCTCACCTTTGATGCTGGCGAGGACAACGATAACATCCGTATGTTCTTCAGCACTCTCCGTTGCGGAGATGTGGTTGAATTAGAAACCTACGGAAACAAGGTTTTGGCGGCTCGCAAAGTCGGTTATCAGAACCTTGGCCGTATGACCAACGGTGTGGTGCTCGGTGACGAGTTCCACCAGTATGGCGGATACTACGGCGTCGGAGGCTCTATGAGCGTGCAGACAAAGCACGTCGGTGTGGACTACAACCCTTATACAGGGGTTGGTGTTCGTATCGGCGGTAAGCATGGCGGTTTCTCGGTTAATCTCCCTGTAAGGGTTAAGAGCAGCCGTACGACAACAGCGACAGCCAATACGGCTGGTGTTGTTTATTCATCGCCGGTGTCTGTGCCGACAACAACGACTGCTCCTGTAACAAGAAGCAGCCGTACAACAACATCAAAGACGAACAGTACTCATGTTGTAAAAGTTTACAACATAGGCGCTGCGCCGTCTAAAATGTTTTAAAAAAAGAAAGCACTTTAACTGTAGGGTTAAAGTGCTTTCTTTTATTTTTAGAATTATTTTTTAGCGGTTGTTTTCTTTTTTGCCGCTGTTTTCGGGGTTGCCGTTTTTTTTGCAGCTTTAGAAGCAGATGCTTTTTTTGCTTCTGTTTTCTTTGCTGTACTCTCTTTTTTTGCCTTGCTTTTTTTCTGGTCCTTTTTTGCTTTTGGTTTGTTGTGGATTGCAGAAATCGAGAGGGCATTTTCCAAATCTTTTTCATTGCACAGACCGACAGCTACCGGATTCTTTGGTTTTAAGTCAGCCATGTTAGGATGTTCACCGCTGCGGATTTTGGCAATAGTCGGTTTTGTTGTACCAATCAATTTACAAATTTGCGAATCCATAATTTCCGGACAATGTTTCAGAATCCATAAAATGGCAGCCGGTTTGTCGCTGCGTTGTGACGGAGACAGAATTTTTTTGGCCTTGGCATTACGTTCTTTCACGTTTTTCTCTAAAATGTTAGCAACCAAATCAGCAGACGGATCGGCTTCGCAGCGTTTAATTTCCGCTTCGGTCAACTGACCATTGTTAATCGGGTTTAACCCCTGAATATTTGCAGCAATATCACCATCGGCAATTGCCTGAATTTCCAGCTCATGAATTTCACAGAATTTTGAAATCTGACGAAAGGTCAGGGAAGTGTTTTCTACCAGCCATACGGCAGTAGCTTTTGGCATTAAAGGAGCTGTCATTATTTTATCCTTTCATAAAAAATCTGTTCATATTGCTTATACAATAGACACTGTTGGTGTAAGATACAAGTAATTTTTTGTTTTATAAACGCAAAAAGCCTGCTAAACAGCAGGCTTTTAAAAATTATCCGAATTAGTTGCCGGACTTCAAACCAAAAGCACCAAACTTGCTGTTGAAACGACCTACACGGCCGCCTGTATCAACAACGCGGCGGATACCAGTCCAAGCCGGATGAGATTTCGGGTCAATTTCCAGCAACATTTTGTCACCGGCTTTACCCCAAGTCGATTTTGTTTTTACTTCTGTTACATCTGTCATCACATATGTAATTTCGTGATAATCAGGGTGAATTCCTTTTTTCATTTTGCTCTCCAAATAAAATACTTTATAAGTTTTTACGCCTTTATACATTAAGCGAATAAAATACGCAAGTATTATTTTTACGGTTTTTTAAATTTTTTGTTATTTTGCCAGTATATCAGCTGCTTTTTGCCGTAAAGCTTCGTTGGTTGCAATCAATGCCCCTCCAAACAAAACCTGATTAAAGTCTTCGGAGCGGACATCTGTTTCACCTAAAGCGACAATGTAACCGCCGGCTTCTTTAACCAGAAGCATTCCCGCGGCAATCGTTTGCGGCAGATTATCGGAGGATACGGCAATATCCAGTTTTCCGGCAGCCAGATAAGCTAAATCCAAGGCACTGGAACCTTTGACCAAAACAGTCGTACTCAGATTTAATGCCTTTTTGAACAAGTCAGCATTGGCGCTGCAGCCGATTAAAGCCTGTTCGCTGTTTTTGTTGCCGGAAACACGCAGACGTTCATGGCTGCGGAAACCTTCTTTGAATGCGCCGCATCCTTTCTCGGCAAAAAAAAGTTCGTCATAAACGGGGCTGTAAATTACCGCGTGTGTCACAATGCCGTTTTCCATCAGGGCTGCCGAAACAGCAAAACTGCCGTTGCCGTGGGCAAAGCAGGCAAATCCGTCAATCGGTGCCAGCAAAAAACAATTGCCGTTTGCCGGTATGGCGTCATTTTTCTGGCTGACAAAAGCAAAGGACGGTTTGATTTTTGCTAATTCTTCTTTAAGTATTTTCTCAACTTTTTCATACGAATGAGCGGCAAAGCGGCCGTCATTGCGGCCGGATTGCAAATGCTCCAATTCGTTGAAATCACGCGTTAAGGCAATCGTCGCTTTTTTGACGGCATTTGCCATCGCTGTTAAAACCGGAGAAATGTAAGCCATTATTTTGCTCTTTCGACATAATTTGCTTCGGATGTACCGACAACAATTTTATCCCCGACACCGATAAACGGCGGAACAGTGGTACGGATACCGTTGTCCAAAATAGCCGGCTTATAGGAAGAAGAAACAGTTTGTCCTTTGATGACAGGTTCTGTTTCAACAACTTCGCAAATAACCTGCAGCGGCAAGTCAACCGAAATCGGGCGGCCGTCGATATAGGAAACTTTTACCGACATACCGTCTGTTAAAAACGGGCGGGCATCGCCTAAAATGTCGGCAGGCATGGTGAATTGTTCAAAAGTTTCGGATTCCATAAAGGTCAGCCCCGTAGAATCTTCAAACAAAAATTGGCAGTCTTTATCTTCAACCATCAGTTTTTCAACAGTATCTTCGGTTCTGAAACGTTCATTTGTTTTGGTACCGGCTTCAACTTCTTTCATTTCTACCTGCATAAAAGCACCGCCTTTACCGGGTTTAATATGTACAGCCTTGGTAATGGTCCATGGTTTACCTTTGTATTCAATTACCCAGCCGATTCTGATGGCTCCTGCGAGTTGTTTCATATTTTATCTCCTATTCACAATTTTAACAATGATGATTTTATTTGATGTCTGCACCATAAACCAACAATTTTTATTTCGCAACAAAAATCGTATAATCTGTGTCGCTTAAAATGACAAAATCAGCCGGTAATCCCGTAAAGTCGATTTTTTCTTCGGGTTGTACGGCACTCTGAATCAAAAACAAATCATTATACCAGTTTAAAAGTTCGGCATTGGCAGCGAATCCGTCTTTCCAAAAACGGAAGATGATAAAGTCAGGTTCGCATTCGCTGACAAGCATGGCTTCATGCCGGCGGTTACGACAGATTACACCGAGCAAAGCTTTGGGGCAGGAAGCCTGAATTTCTTTTATTTTCTTTTTCGGGTTTTCTTCTTTGGTCGTGTCAACAATCAGTCCGTCGCCCATTTTCTGCCGGTAAAGTTCCGGTGCTTTTTCTCCTGAAAAAAGAACAAGTTTTCCGGCTGTTCGGGCCAGAGTACAAAATTTTTTGATAAAATCAGGAGAAAGAGAATCTTCCAAAATAAAACATTTAAGCTCGGAAGCCGTCAGCAGATTTTCATTTTCCTGCGTAATTTTAATGATTAGGTTTTGCATTTTTGTAATCTTTGTGTTAGCTATTATTTATGTTGTGAAAAGTATATAAAAAGATTTGTGTAAAGGAAAGATTTTTTTATCATGGAAATGCAAAAAATGGAGCAGAGTCATAATTCTTTGGAACGTTTGAAAAATACGGTTGATGAACTGGCCGGTGTTTTGAAAAAAATGCAGGATGATTTTCAGCAGAAATTGAAAGAAGAACAGGCCAGAACGGCAGAAGAAAGCGCGAAAGCCGAAGCTTTAAGCGCCGATATCGGCAAACTGAAATCAGAATTGGCAGTCGCGCAGGATATGTCCGAACAAGAGGCTCGTTTGCAACAGCTTCAGAATGAAATTGAAAACAAGACGACAAAAATAACAAACCTGCAATCGGAAATCCAAAATCTGAATAACGCGTTGACGAATCGGAAAACACAACTGGAAAGTCTGGAAAATAAAAATAAAGAATTAACAACACGGCTGGAAGAAGCCGGTGAAAAAATCCGGACTTTGGAGCAGGCTCGTGTTGAAAGTACCGAGCTGGACAGTCTGAAGCAAAAATTAGAAGATGAAACATCACAGAAAAATGAATTGGCTCAAAAATGTCAGGAACAGGCGGTAAAATTGTCGGAAATGCAGACAACGCTCGATTTGACATCAGAAAATATTGATGATGTCGTGGCCAGATTAGAAAAGGTATTGGAAGAAAATGGGACAGGTAACCATAACGATTGATAAACGAGAATATGCCATTACTTGTGAAGACGGGGAAGAAGCGCATATTATCAAACTTTCGCGGATTTTGGATGAAAAGGCAAAATTGCTGTCGCAAAGTATTGGGCTGATAAATGAAAATATGATGCTGGCCATGGTCGGTTTGTTGTTGGCAGACGAGAATCAGGAATTGCAGAAAAAAGGCGGTGTCGTCAGTACGGATGAAATAGTGCGGATGGATACGCAGACAGCACAGGGTATTGATAGCGAATCGGAACGAATCCGGTCTTTGATTCAAAGTATAAAACAGTTGTAATTCTGAGTATAAAAATTGTTATAAGAAAGCTTTTTATGCTTGCAGAATCCGAATGTTTAGGGTAGAATAATTTTATAAAATGAAGACTGTCTGATGCGTCATTACCGCATGTCTTTCGAGCCAACATTATTTTTTAGGGAGCTGTCTCTGTCTAAATCGTGGTTTAGTTATATGGCACCCACCTTAGTACAAGCGGTTCGGTTAGAATGTTTCAGAATACGGTCAGACGGTTGATTTTCTGACAGCACCGTCCGGTAATTCCGGCGGTGTTTTCTTTAAAGAAAAACCCGCCGGTCAAGCGGGTCTAAATGACGGATAACAAAAATATCTCAACGCGCGCCAATCAGGGAAACAGACGAGATTGTATCGCCCATACCGACCAGGGTCAGCGGTTTTTCAATGATAATTGTCGGAACGGCAATTATCTGAAGATTTTCATAATCTGTTATGCCAGTTTGAACCAATTCCGGTCTTTGCAGATAAGCGGCAAGTTCCTGCAGATTATTTAAACTTAAAGCTGATATTTCTCTGCCATGCGCCCATAACAGTTTGTCGTTTTCTTCTATTTTACCTGTTCCGGCTTTGGTGGCGGCGACGGTGGAGGCCAGCATCATACCACGCATATTTTGTTCCGGTGTAAGGTAAAAATCTTTATTTTGCAAGGTCAGGTAAAGACCAAACATGTGCAGCTGAATTCGGGGTGCTTTTGTTTTTTCTTTTATTTGCCGCACAATTTCAAACAAGTGCGGAGCCGTTAAATCTTCATGTGCCAATTCGGCGTATTTCTGCGGATTGACGACTTCCAGCGCATCTAAGGCTTCGCGTTCGTTCAGCCCGAGGGAGTCGGCGAGCGGCGCAATCTTTTCCAGAACAGCGGTGCGGACTTTTATATCCTGTGTTGAAGCCAGTTCCAAGTGAATAATTCCCTTAGGATTTTTTTGTTTCCATTCTTTTATCAGCTTGACCGAATTTTCAACCAGTTCGACACCATGACGTTTTGAGGTCAGATTGTGGTAACCGGACAGGATTAAATAGTCATAACCGTATTGTGACAAGTGTCTGATAAATCCCTGATTGATGACCAAATCAATGTTGGCGGGGTCATAAGTGGCGATAAAGCGGTTGGATTTCGGGCAGGTATATTCTTCGCCCCAGGCAGTGAAAGAATCTCCGATATCAAATTCGATAATCCAGTGAATAAGCGGCGTTTCCTGTTTGCGGTCAATATCGGCGGCGCGGCAGGCATGGCCGTTTTCGTCAATACCGAACAGGTTGTCCAGCGGCAAAAACTGCTGAGCCTGTAATTTGGGATGCGCATTGGTATGGACGTAGACTTTTTGAACGCCTAAGACTGCCAGCGCATTGGCAACAATACCGCCTTGACCGCCCATTTGCAGACGGTCATAGCCCAGATTTTTTGTCATCCAGTCATAAACGGTTTTGTCGTCGGTTATCCATTCTTCGGCAATACCGCGGCTGAAACATTTGGCAATACCATGCACCACGTCTTTAGGGGTTTCCAGAAGTGTACGCGGCGAAACAAATTCTTCTTTACTCAAACGGGTTTCGCTGATAAGCCGGCCCAGATCCGCACCGCTGATTTTCAGAACGGCATCAATATTGGTATTGAATGCGGTGGCAGCCGTGCGGACTTCTCGGACTTTTGCCAGCTGAGCCGGAACACAGGCATATTTTTTATGCCAGAGCTGTTGTAATTCGGTTGTTTTCATTCTAATGGCGCTCCATTTCTTTCAGATGTAAGTTAGCAAGTGCATTCATAATCAGTCCGTTAATGGCACGGTCAAATTCCAGATAATTCTGGGTTTGTGTTATCCAAGAGTTTAATTCTGCCGAGTTAATATCATTGTATTTGCGGTCGGTTTTTATTTTGCTTAAAGCCTCGGCAAATTTTCCGCGGTTGACCAGTTGATGAATTTCATCAGGTGTTTGCGGGAAAATAATTTTGGTTTTGTTTTCGCGTTTTCTGAACACAACGAGTTCTTTCATCCGGCTCCATAAGGCTTTATCCCAGCTTTCTTCAATTTTTTCTTCGATATCTTTTTGCTGCTGCGGCCGGCTTAAGTCGGCATAAACTTTATTAAATTCGCTGATGAGCATCGTTCTGCCGGTTATTCCCGATGCCGCATATTTCTTAATGCTGTTGATATAAGCCAGAGCCGGTTCATTGCCGGCAGCCAGAATCTGCAAAACTTCGGTTTCGTAATCAAACGGTAATCCTTCTTCGGCTAAACCGCGAACCGTTAAAGAGCCGGCCGCAAGCAGAATTTCGGGAGCGGTAACTGCCGGAGCTGGTTGGGTATCTGCTTTTGTCTGTATCTCGGCCGAAGCAACAGGTGCCGGCAGCAAAGCCGCAACTTCTCCGGCTAAAGCCTGCAGCTGCTCATCGGACAAGGTCCGGCTGTTCTCGGCCGGACGGCTGTTTTGTTGCTGCTGTATCTGTTTAAGTTTCAGTTCCAGCGCATTCAGACGGGAATCCAAACTGTATATTTTGTCATTATAATCGGCCGATATTTGTCCGGCAAGTTCAATGTACCGTGTTTGGGACAATTTTTTGTCGTAGGCAACGACGCCGGCAGCTGCCGCCAATACGAATATAAAGAACCAGACAATACGGCTGCGGGATTTTTTTGCCGGTTTTGTTTCGGGAGCAACAGCGGGTTTATCTTTATTTTCGGCCGGAGAACCTGTTACCGGTTTAATGTCTTCTTTTTTTTCTGTTTTTGCCATTTTGCATATCCTTTCTCTTGACAAGTTGCCGGATTATATTTCATATAGTTATAATGGAAAAAAGTTTACAGATGATAAACAAAAAAATAATGGATTAAAAAATGATTGTTTTGGGAATTGAAAGCAGCTGTGACGATACCGGCGCGGCAGTGGTCAATGATGAAAAAGAAATTTTGGGCGAGGCGCTGCAATCACAAGAAGAACACAAGCGTTATGGCGGTGTGGTTCCGGAAATTGCCGCCCGTGCGCATTTGGAGCATGTTGACGAGATTGTCAATACCTGTTTGGAAAGAGCGCATATCAGTCTGAAAGATGTTGATGCTGTTGCTGCCTCAGCCGGACCGGGGTTAATCGGCGGCGTGGTTGTCGGCGTTATGACGGCCAAAGCGCTGGCGCTGGCGCTGGATAAGCCTTTTGTGGCAATTAACCATTTGGAAGGTCATGCTTTATGCGCCCGTCTGGTTCATCCGATTGAATTTCCGTATTTGCTGTTGCTGGTTTCAGGCGGGCATTGCCAAATTCTTGTTGTTAAAGATGTCGGTGCTTATGAGCGTTTGGGAACAACAATTGATGATGCGGCCGGTGAGGCTTTTGACAAGGTGGCAAAAATGCTTGGTCTGGGGTATCCCGGTGGTCCGATGATTGAAAAATTAGCGGCTTCGGGTGATGATTCCCGCTTTTCTCTGCCGCGTCCGCTTTTAAATTCCGGTGACTGCAATTTATCGTTTTCCGGTTTAAAAACGGCGGTGAGAAAAATTATCGAGTCCTATTCGCCGGATGGCGAGATTGAACATGCTATTTTACCAAAGCAGGATGTTGCCGATGTTTGTGCCTGTTTTCAGATGACGGCAACGGATTGTCTGGTGCGAAAGCTGGAAAAAGCTATTGCCTATTTCCAACAAAAGTATCCGGCCGGCCGGCATTTGGTCGTTTCCGGCGGTGTTGCGTCAAATACATATTTGCGTGGCAAACTGAAGCAACTGGCAGAAAAATACGGTATGGAATTTGCCGCACCACCGATACGTTTTTGTACGGATAACGGTGTAATGGTTGCCTGGGCCGGTTTGGAGCGTTTTCGTAAAGGTTTTATCAGCCCGCTTGATTTTAAGCCGCGTCCGCGTTGGCCGCTGGATGAAAATGCACCTAAGGCTGCAGGGGCTGGAGGTGTAAAGGCTTAAAATGCGTAAAACTGATGAAATTTTGGAAATTATGCAGATTTTTGCGAAAGAAAATCCGCAACCGCAATGTGAACTGAATTTTCATAATCCGTACACTTTATTGGTCGCGGTTATGTTATCGGCGCAAAGCACGGATAAAGGTGTAAACAAAGCAACGGAAGCTTTGTTCAAGGTGGCTGATACCCCTTACAAAATGCTGAATCTCGGACTGGAAAATCTGAAGGGGTATATAAAAACAATCGGCCTTTATAATAATAAAGCCAAGAATATTATGCAGATGAGCAAGCAGCTGATTGATGATTTCGGCGGTGAAGTACCGGCAGACAGAGATGTTTTGACAACACTGGCCGGTGTCGGGCGTAAGACGGCTAATGTGCTGATGAATGTATGGTATCATCAACCGACTTTGGCGGTGGATACGCATGTTATGCGGATTGCGCATCGTTTGGATTTCAGTAAAGGGAAAACACCGCTGGAAGTTGAAAAAGATCTTATGAAAGTTTTGCCGGAAGATATGATTGTCAACACAAATCATTGGCTGGTGCTGTTTGGTCGTTATTTATGCAAAGCGCAGCGTCCGGAATGCGAACGCTGCCCGATCAGTTCTTATTGTCATTGTGCAGACAAGCGGATTTAATTACATTTTATTCAATGTTTCGGCAATGTCCCGACTTAAAAGATGAACCGCCATATTTTCTGCTTTTATCAAAGAGGCTATGTCGTTGTTTTCCACAACTGTTTCATAGGTCGCCTGCCGGCGTTTTAAAACATAACCGTCGGCACCGGCAATATTCCACCAAACCGAAAGTCGTACCTTACCGTTTTGAACGGCTTCAATTTTGTTTATCTCGACCTTGATATTATAGGTCAGCGTTTCGGTGTCATAGCGGGCACTTTTGACATAAGAATTCGGCAGATAAGCTATAAGGTCATTGGTTATGGTGCTTTGTAAAACAGACGGAAAAGATTCACCCCAGCGGGTAAATTCCAGCATATTTATCTGCCGGCTGTTTGCGTCATAAGTTACCAGCTGCGGACGGTCAAGTAAATCGGGTACATTGACCGGCTGAACGGCAATGTTGAGTTTTTTATCGGATACTTTTTCCAAATTCCTGCTGTCCATCATATAAAAAGAAGAATCGGGTGAACGCCAGCAGCAGGCAGAAATCATCAGAATCAAAGCATAAATTAAGAATTTTTTCATTGCGGTCTCCTTTTTCCTTGTAAAATTGCTTCCGGATGACGTTCCAGATAGTCACTCAGATTTTGGATGGAGCGTCCGGCTCGGGTCATTTGTTCTATCATAGCGTTAAAATTGGTGAGAGTTTTTGTTGTTTCAGTGGATTTCTTTTCAATTATTTTATCGGTTTTATCCGTTATCCGGTAAAGATTTTCCATAATCGGCGGCAGTTTTTCATCAAGTTCTTTCAGCAGATTTCCCAGCTGCATCATATTTTCCCGAAATGGAATTTCCTGCAAATCTTTGGATATCATACCGATAGAGGAGATTACCGTCGGAATTTCCAAATGGTCACCGGTTCCGCGTAAAATGGCCGGTGTGTTCGGTTCCATATCCAGCTCAATCATCAGTTGCCCCGTTAAATAGTTCGCACTGATAAGACGGGCGCGCAGGCCTTTTTTAATCAGGCTGTGCAGAATTTCCTGAGCCGAAATTTCTTTATCTTTGCCGATGCGGAAAGATTTTTTCTCTTTAAAGTTTATAAATACCGGCATTTTAAATGTTCCGGTTTGCAGGTCGGTTAAAAGATTGATTTTGACAACACGGCCGACTTCTACGCCTTTGAAGACGACAGAGGAACCAACATTCAGTCCCTGAATGGATTCTTCAAAATATAAGACGACATATTGGGAGTCATCCGTAGAAAATTTTTTGCCGACGTAATGAAAAATAATTGCAGCAAAGACCAAAAAGCCGGTTAAGACAAAAAGGCCGACAAGTTTATATGTTTTATTCTTTTGCATGTTTTTTTCCTCTTGTTAAAAATTCAAGGACTTCATCGTTTGGCGGATTTTTTAAGATATCGTGCGGATTTCCCCGAGCCAGAATGCTTTTGCTTGCGGCATCAAGAAAAATGGAGTTTGTTCCTATCGCGAAAATAGATTCCAGTTCGTGTGTAACAACAACAATAGTGGTACCGAGACTGCGGTTGATTTCGATGATTAAATCATCAAGATTGCGTGAGCTTATCGGGTCAAGACCGGCCGAAGGTTCATCAAAGTAAACAATTTCCGGATCTAAGGCCAGAGCGCGAGCCAAACCGGCGCGTTTTTTCATACCGCCGCTGATTTCTGACGGATAGAAATCGTCAAATCCGCCCAAACCGACCAAAGAGAGTTTTAAAGCGGCAATTTCTCGGATTTCTTCGGCGCTGTAATCAGAATACTGCTGCAGAGGCAGAGCTATATTCTCAGCCAGAGTCATGGAACTGAACAAGGCGCCGCTTTGATAAAGAATGCCCGATTTTTTTCGTATTTTTTCCAACGAGTCGGCAGAGGCCGTTACAATGTTTGTACCGTCGATAAAAACTTTTCCGGAAAGCGGTGGAAGCAAGCCGGTTAAAATCCGCAGCATACTGCTTTTTCCGCAGCCGCTGCCTCCCATAATGATAAATATGTCACCCTTATTAACGGTAAAGTCGGCGTTCTTTTGCAGAACGAAACTGCCGTATCCCATCGTCAGATTTTTTACATCAATGATAGCTGTCATATATCAAGCTCCTGACAAATAACCGTTATAATACCGGTAGCCACAATCATCCAGACAATGGCACAAACAACGGAACGGGTGGTGGCCAGACCGACACTGTCAGAATTCCGACCGCAGTGAATGCCCTGATAACAACCGCAAACCGCAATAATCACACCAAAGCATAAACTATGGAAAAGCCCGACTAGAAAGTTGTTCAGATGAAAAGCGTCAAAGGCATAGCGCCAATATTCCTGATAAGGCAGTCCCATCATAAGAACACCGATAAAAGCACCGCCGACCATTCCCATAAAGTCAGACAACATCGTCAGTATCGGCATGGCAATAATCAAGGCCAGCAGGCGTGGCAGAACTAAAAAATCTATACGTGACAAGCCCATTGTTTCCAACGCATCCAGTTCTTCATTAACTTGCATGGTGCCTAAAGCCGCGGCATAAGAAGAACCGGTGCGGCCGGCCATAATGATACCAACCATAATGGCACCCATAATCCGGCACATACCAATGGTTACCAGACTGGCAATATAAATCTGGGCGCCGAATTCCTGCAATTGAACCCCGCCGACAAAAGCTAAGATCAGACCGACCAGAAAACTGATAAGAGAAACGATACCCAGGGCTTTGGGACCGCATTCGTTTAATGCCGCTAAAAAGTCTGTTTTGCGCATAATGGTGTTTGCGGTAAATAAACGGCCGATACCGTCCAGTGTCTGGGTGCAAAAATGCAAAACGTCTGTCGTTTTGTTATAGAGTTGTACGGTTGTGTAACCGATTTTTTCAATAAATCCCATTTTATCAGGGATAACGGCGGACGGAGAACGGTTGACACTAAAGGCCAGCCGGATTAAATCCTGAATATTTTTTGGCAGTTTGTTCAGCTCAAAAGGAATATTCTGACTTTTGGCCTGTTTGATTGTTTCAAAGATAATCAGCAGCAGCGATGAATCCCAAGTTCCCAGATTTTCAGCATTAAAACAAAGGCGCTGCGGTTTCTTTTTCAGGGCATTTTGGATTTTTTGAAGTGTTTCCGTACTTTTGAATTGTTTGAAGTTTCCTTCAAAGCGCAAAGCCAGCGACTGATTATCAAGGTGCAGGGTAATATTCGGCCGGTTATTGTCAGTTTTGGCTGCCGTGTTCATGATTCATCGCCTCGTATAATCCTTCAGTTTCCATTTCGTCCAGTGTTTCAGCCGGTACAGAATAGTCGCCGTTAAACCAACGCCCTAAGTCAATGTCCGCACATCTTTTAGAGCAGAAAGGCGCGTATTTGTCATCATTGCACAATTTATGGCAAATAGGGCATTTATGTGTTTTGATGACATTATCCATGTTTTAAGGCTCCACGCGTCCCGTACCGTTACAGGTCGGGCATTCTGTCGTATACAAATCTCTCAGGCTCGGACGACGGCGCTGACGCAGGATTTCGACATTGCCGGCGCGGCTTAAACCCAGAACACGGCTGCGGCAGATATCATCGGCCAGTTCTTCTTCCAGTGTTTCAATCACTTTTTTCATAAAGCGGTATTCGGAAGAACCGGCAAAGTCAATAATGATTTTACCGGATAAATTGCGCAACCGGATTTGGCGGGCAATTTCCATTGCGGCCTCTATATTCAGATTGTCTATATCTCCGGCATTGCGTTTACCTGCAC
This sequence comes from Pseudomonadota bacterium, assembly GCA_030523245.1. Taxonomy (GTDB): domain Bacteria; phylum Pseudomonadota; class Alphaproteobacteria; order RF32; family CAG-239; genus RUG410. The sequence goes on along the minus strand of JAUNIW010000013.1, from coordinate 12,105 downwards.
TGTCAACATCAATGGCAACAAAAGCTTTTGTTTCTTCAATTTGCAGATTACCGCCATGTTTTAATTTAACCGTCCGGTTTAAAGCATCGACAATGGCGTCATCTATGCCGAATTCTTCAAATGCATCTTTTTGAACCGTTACGGTACCGTCGAAAACGGCTTCCGTTTGTTCTTTAAGTTTTGGTGAATCAACAACGATTTCGCGCAGGCTGTCTTTATAGCGGCGGATGTACTCAAAAAGAGGATTTTCCTTGGCATATAAGATAACCGGAGCTGTCAATGTGCGGGCTTTTTTCCGTATGTTTTCGTAAGTTTCACGCAAAGATGTCATCTCTTCCAAAAGTTGATTTTCGGTTGCCTCTGTAGAAACAGTGCGTAGAATCCAGCCTTCCTGACCCTGACAATGTTCCTGTACAAGCTTTTTATATATAGCTGCTTTTTGCTCGTCTTCAATCTTTGATGATATTTCAACATCAAATTTGAATGGACAATAAACCAAATAGACACCGGCAAGTTGGATATTGCGGACAACTTTGGCACCCTTTTCGGCTCTTTTTTCCTGAGCAACCTGAACGACAACACTCTGTCCTTCGTTCATATTAGCTTCTTTCAAAGCCGGTTCATACGAATTAAGAAAAGCTTCATGTCCGTCACCGATGTTGACCATAAAACCTGTACGGTCATTGGCTAAATTGATTTTTTTGCTGATTCGTCCCAGATAAACATTACCTTCCAAGGCGCGGTTTTCGTTGTAAATGTCTATCTCCATCAGTCCCGTTGCGTCAAAAACGGCAATGCCGGAAGCTTCATCGTTGCGGTCATAGATAATTTTTTCTGCTTTCATCGGATGTTCTCTCCTTTTAATAGATTCATTGTTTCATAAAGCGGTAATCCGATGATTCCGCTGTAAGAACCCAGAATTCGACACACATAACCGGACATCAGGCCCTCAATACGATAACCGCAGGCGCCATGCCATTCTCCGCTTTCTACATAACTTTTTATTTCTGACGGTGTCAGTTTTTTCATGGTAATTTTTGAACTAATGGTTTTCTGGCTGATTTTACCTGTTTTATTTATGAGGCATACCGAGCTGATAACACGGTGTGTCCGTCCGGACAACATATTCATTACTTTGGTTTGTTCTTCATTGGTACGCGCTTTATGTAAAATCCGTTTGCCGACAGCAACAATTGTATCGCAGGCCAGAATATTTTCCCGAGGGCAGGCTGCGGCAATTTTTTGCGCTTTTTCCAAAGCCATTCGCCGTACATAGGGTAACGGTTCTTCATGCGGCAGACAGTCTTCACAAATGTCTGCCGGCATAATTTTTTTCGGTTCATAAGCAATTTGCCGCAACAAGCTTATGCGTTGCGGCGAACCGGAGGCCAAAATAAAGTCTTTTGCTGCTTCAACCATAGGGCATTAAGCCTCATCGTCGTAAGTTTTTTCCATACGTTCGTGGCGTTCCTGCGCTTCAATGGATAAGGTGGCGACCGGACGAGCTTCCAATCGGTCTAAGCCAATCGGTTCACCCGTTTCTTCACAATAACCGTAGGTTCCGTCTTCAATGCGGTCCAAAGCCGCATCAATTTTGGAAATCAGTTTGCGGATACGGTCTTTTGTGCGCAAATCCAGAGATTTGTCTGTTTCCATAGAGGCGCGGTCAATTTCATCAGGCTGATTCAGACCGCCCTGCCGTAAATCTTCCAGAGTGTCGGCTGACTGGGATACGATGGATTTTTTCCAGTTTTCCAGCTTTTGGCGGAAATATTCCAGCTGCATGTCATTCATGTAATCTTCATCTGCGGAAGGTTTATAATCCGGCGGTAAAACAACAGAAGTTACCATGTTATTATCTCCTCATAAAAATTATTTTCTAAAAAAGTATCAATATTGTATAAAAACTTCAACCATTATTCTGATTTAATCACATAAAACGGCTAATTAAATATCCATGTAATCTGATTGGAGGTTCTGCTGCACTGTCCTTGGTCGTCAACAGAGGCACCTGCCAGTGCCGAACGGGTTGCAGGCAGAGCTGAACCATCACTGGCATAAATAGGCCAATACCAATAGTCTTTCTGATTGACAATCATGGCATATAAGTCAACAATTTTATTGTTTATCCATTCTTTCATACCGAGTTCTATACATTGTTCTCTGCTGAGACCGCTGAAAGTAATGGCAAATTTATCACTCATACCGCTTTCTGTCGGAATAGATACGGATACTTCTCCGCCAAAAGCATGATATATATTATTTGTGTTGTTTTTCTTGACAACGCGGTAGCTGGTCGGAATCAGTTTCAGCCCTTCGCTGCGGCGGTGATTACTTAAAGATGAGGAACCTTTAATCATATTGACGACTTCTTCATAATTCGCGTCTACCGTAGATGCTTTGACGATGGCGCCGGCAAGGTCGGATAATTGAAGAGAAGCTTTGCTGATTTTATATTCGGTATAGGCTCCGCTGATGATTTTGCTGACGCCGGCGACAATAGCCATTACGGCTGCCATATATCCCATGACTTCAATCATTGTCCGGCCGGCTTGTGTACTTTTATAATTCATAACTTTTTCCTCGCATTATTATTTCACAGTAGCATAAAAAACTTTTTTTCACAATAAAATTTGTAAAATGACTTTATTTTTATGATAAAATTATTATAATGTTGCCATTAGGTATTGTCGAAAGGATTATAAATGAAAAAAATTACATTTGTTTTAACATTATTAACAATAATCGGTGTTAATGCAAAAATTTGTGTGGCGGACAGCTATAAATATACGCCGTATATCGGTGCGGGATACCAATTCTCTAAAACTCAGGCAGGTTCACTGCGTCCGGAATATCAAAGCGGCAGTATTTATGTCGGCTCGGATTACAGCAAATATTTTGGTACGGAAGTGTTCTACAGCCAGAGTATCAGCCGTAAAAACGGGCAGCATCCGAACAAAATTAAGAGTTCTTATCGCGGCTATGGTTTGGATTTGTCGGCATATCTTCCTCTGGATTGTCAGCAGAAATTTTCTCTTTTGGCAACGGCCGGTATCGGCGAATATGTATTCAATATTAAAAAAGAGGGAACAAAACACTATAATGAGCATGGTTATGGCTATCGTTTCGGCGGCGGGTTTAAATATGCTCTTGACAGTCATTGGCAAACACGCTTTATTACAAGATATATAAAGTTTGATCAGATGAAACCTGTTCATCAGACTATGGAATACAGTGTTAATGTGGAATATCATTTTTAGAAGATTGAGGTCAAAATGTTAAAGAAAATCATTGTTGTTGCGGCGCTTTTTCTGTTAGCGGGATTTAGTTTTTCTTTGCTCTCCGGTTCGGAAAAGACGGCAGATATGCAGAATTCTGCGGATGTTGAACAGCAGCCGGATTTACCGGAAACTTTGTTTGCCTTTAATAAAGATTCTCTGGATGCGGAATGTCTGGAAAAGGATCCTCAACTGTGCGCCGTGGAACAGGCGGTGAAATGTACAATCAATCCGGATTTGGAAAATTGCCGGTCTCTGAATTTACCAAAATTTATCTTTATGCAGGATCCGGGGTTGGAACGCCCTACGGAAATCAGTTATAAAGTGACAAATAAGCGTGTTTTGGTTAACAACAATGTTGAAATCTATACCGATAGTTCTTGCAATGGCGGCTGGTTCGGCCTGTGTCAGGGAACCGTAATTTATGTCCTGTCCGAACCGGAGGGCGGTAAAGAGTGGTTTGTTAAAGATATCTATGCTATAGAATAGTAGCCGGTTATCTGTTCTTTATAGTTCTTTTCGGGCTGAAAGTGCCAGCTGAATCGTCCCGTCATCCATATAATCAAGTTCGGCTCCCATAGGAATGCCTTGTGCCAGAGTCGTGATTTTTACAGGATATTCTTTGAGGCGGGAAAGAAGGTAGTGCGCTGTTATCTGCCCGTCTATAGTTGCCGGAAGCGCCAGAATAACTTCTTTAATCCGATTATCTTTTAATCGGGAAAAAAGGGATTCTACATTTAAATCATCCGGTGTAACGCCGTCAAGAGCTGATAAAATTCCGCCCAGAACATGATACTGTCCGCGGTAAAGGCCGACACGTTCCATTGCCCACAAATCGGCGACGTCCTGAACAACACAGACAAGTTCACTGTCTCGGGTGGTGTCACGGCAGACGGCACACGGTTCTTCGGTGTCAAAATTACCGCAGACGGGACATTTTTTGACATTATCCGCCACATCTTGTAAAGCTGAAATCAGCGGCAGCAGAGATGTTTCTTTCTTTTTCAGAAGATGCAATGCAATACGGCGCGCCGAACGCGTCCCTAATGCCGGTAATTTGGCGATAATTTTTATCAGCTTTTCGATTTCTTTTCCTTGCACGGTCAAGCCTCGTCTTAAAACGGAAGTTTTAAGCCGCCCAAACCAACACCGTTGGTTGCCTCTTTCATTCCTTCTTCCATCATGGCGTCGATTTTTTGATGAGCATCATTATAGGCAGCCAGAATCAAATCTTCCAAAACATCAACTTCTTCGGCATTCATCAACGATTTATCAATACTGATTTTTTTCATTTCGGATTTGCCGTTCAAAACAACTTTAACCAAATTACCGCCGCTGACGCCTTCTTTTTCTTCCTGCGCCAATTTTGCCTGTGTTTCCTGCATTTTGCGTTGCATTTGTTGAGCTTGTTTCATAATTCCTTGAATATTTAACATTTAATTATCCTCATCATCATAAATTTCAGAATTTTCTTCCGGAATATTTAAGTCAGCTGCTTCTTCATCTTCGGCATCTTCGACCGCTTTCCGGATAACAGTCTCGATTTTAGCACCATTAAACTCGCTAAGTATAGCTTTTACTAAAGGATATTCAGAGATATTTTTCTTGTCCCGTTCCAATTCCTTGTTTTCTTTAAATGCCAGTGTTTCGCCCAGCGGTTCGTAATCAATATCTATAATCCATTCCGTGCCGGTTTCTTTGACCAGAAATTTACGCAGGTTTGCAATTAAATCTTTGTTCGCTTTTTCGGATAAAGCGATATGCATTCGTCCCGAGGTGAATTCTTTGAAGGACATATCGTTTTTAACAGCATATAAAAGCAGCATTTGCCGTCTGGCGTTCAAAAGTTTAACCAAATCTTCGGTTGTCGATAGTTCGTAGCCGTTGTTTTCAGCCGCAACGGTATTTGTAAATGCAGACGAATCGGCCGAATCCGGAGAGGAAAGGAAAGTTTGTTTTGTGGCGGTATCAGTTTTCAGTCCTGATTTTTTTTTTAATTCCTTCAGCAAATCTGCAGGAGTTGGCAAATTGGCAGAGTAGGCAATTCGCATCAATATCATCTCAAGGGCATCTATTTGGACATTGGCATATTGCAGTTCGCTTATGCCTTTTATCAGCATTTGCCAGATTTTGGATAAAATGGCTATAGGCGCTGTATTCAGCTTTTTGCACATTTCCCGATCACTTTCGCTGACAGAAGCATCATTGATAAAGTCCGGAATAATTTTGATTTTCGCCAAAAGGTGTGTTATGTCCACCAAATCCTGAATAACCAGCATCGGGGTTGCTCCGTCTTTATAAAGCTGCTGCAGAATTTCCAAGACGGCGGCAAGATTACCTTCCAACAGTTTTTCGTACAGCGTAAATGTCTGTCGGCGGTCGGCCAGTCCCAACATGTTTTTGACGGTTGCATCATCGATTTTTCCATTGCCCAGTACGATAGCCTGGTCCAGCATGGATAATCCGTCACGGGCCGAGCCGTCGGCAGCGCGGGCTACCATGTGCAGGGCATCGTTTTCGGCTTCAATATTTTCGGCAGCCAGAACTTTATGAAAAAGTTGTACCAGTGTTTCAATACTGATACGCTGTAAATCAAAGCGCTGGCAGCGGGATAAAATAGTTACCGGTACTTTGCGAATTTCAGTCGTGGCAAAAATAAACATAACATGTGCCGGCGGTTCCTCGAGCGTTTTTAACAAAGCATTAAACGCACTTTTGGAAAGCATGTGAACTTCATCAATAATGTAGACTTTATAACGAGCCATGGTCGGTTTGTACCGGACACCGTCCAAAATTTCGCGCATATCATCAACGCCCGTTTTGGATGCCGCATCGAGTTCAATTACGTCAATATGCCGGTCGGCCGCAATAGCTTTGCAATTTTCGCAGACACCGCAGGGATGAATTGTCGGTCCGCCCTGTCCGTCTGTGCCTGTGCAATTTATGGCACGGGCAATCAGCCTTGCTGTCGTTGTTTTACCGACGCCGCGGATACCTGTTAAGATATACGCATGGTGAAGTCTGTTATTCTGAATGGCATTTGTCAGCGTTTGTACCAAAGCATCCTGTCCCAACAGGTCTTCAAACGTCTGCGGACGATATTTGCGCGCCAAAGCGACATATTGCGAATTATTATCAGCCATTTTCTTAAACTCAAAGGAGAAGGAACCCAGACCTCAGATTTGCCGTTACGGCTGCTTTCTTCCGAACCTGACCGGGTTGGCGGCACGCTGACCCTGAGCCCTTCATCAAATCATACCCCTTTATAATGGGCAAAAATTAAGATATTGCAAGTAAAAAAACAACTTATTGCACGTCTAATAGAAGCTGTTTTAATTCTTCGGCGTTTTTGCCGTAAATCTGCGGCATTTGCAACAGTGTATTTTCGTCTGCCGACAGGCTTTGCGCATAAGCCGGACTGGCCGTATAAAACTTATTCGGTGCCGTCTCAACAATTTGAGGGCTGCCGGAGGCTACGCGGACAATATCCAGACCATGTTCGTTTTTGCCGTTGGAAAAAATTCTGAAAGCACCGCTCAGTCCGTAAAAGCCGTCTACAGAAGTAATTTCCTCTTTTAAGTAATCTTTGTCTTTTCGGGACAGTGCCGAAGCCAAAGCAACGGCATCATAAGCAAAAATGCTCAAATCATTGGATTTTTGGTTGAACATGGCATAATATTTTTGTTTAAAACGTGCCAGTCGGGCCATCGACATGACCGGATAAGCCGCTCCATACAATTCTGTTTCTTTGCTTAAATTGGTATTACCCCAAACCGAAGTTCCTAAAAACAACACTTCCGGTGCCGATACATCATAAAAACTGAACATTGAAGTAACAGATTTCAGACGATTACCGAACTCCGGTATGAGAAGAGCATCAAAGTCAAGCGGCGTGATTTCGGTTTCTTGGGGTTCTTTGGATTTTTCTCCCGGTTTGATTTTGATTTGCGATGTCTTTACGCGTTCCGGACCGGCAATCTGGGTAACCAAGCTTGTGAAGTCCATTGTGTTCGGAGCATAAAATCCGGCTTTTACAATGGTTGCTCCGTGTCTTTGTGCTGCGCTCATTGCCGCTTTAAACATGTTAAATCCGCTTTGGTTGTCCGGTAATACGACAGCCAGTTTCAAACGGCCGCGAGCTACCGAATAACGGATAATCCGTTCAATCTGCTCTTCATTTAACAAGCCCATGGTGTATATTCCGTCCTGCAGAACGTTCGGTGCGGTTGAAAAAGAAATTACCGGGATTTCAGCACTTTTAGCCGTTTCGGTAATGGCCGCAACTTCTTCACCCAAAAGCGGACCGATAATCAAATCACTTTTGGCATTCAACGCATTTTCTATGGCGATTCTTGCCCCGCTGGTTGTTCCTTTGGTATCATAGAACTGGACGACCAGATTATTGTTATTCAAATCACCGACGGCCATCATGGCGGCATTCTTCATATTCTGTCCCATTGCCTCGACCTTGCCGCTCAGAGGTAAAAGCATAGCTACCCGAAAACTTTCGGCATTTCCTAAGTCAACATGGGAATAGTCAGTTGTTTCCACCATGTTTTGCGGAACGCTGTTTTGATAGTTGAAGCTTTGCTGCGGCATCGGTTCTGATTTTTCAATTAAACCGCAACTGCCAAGCAGTAATGACAAAAGAATGGCGCTGAACTTTTTTAACACTTGCATTTTTCCTTAAAATATAAAACAATACTTTAAAAGTAATAATGCTTAAACTCTTATTTGTCAAAGTGATTCTGATGTTAAAAAATGGTCTTTATATAATTTCAACACCTATCGGCAATTTGCAGGATATTTCACCGCGTGCTTTGGATATTCTGGCAGAAGCACCGATTATTGCCTGTGAAGATACCCGTGTTACCAAAAAGCTTTTTTCTCTCTTGGGATTGTCTTTACACAAAAAATTTATAACGTATCAGGATTATAATGAAGAGCAGTTGGCACAGCAGCTGATTGATTTGATAAACGCCGGCCAGATTATAGCATTGGTCAGTGATGCCGGTGCGCCGCTTATTTCTGATCCGGGGTATAAACTGGTCAGTAAATGCCGTGAACAGAATATCTATGTAACGGCTGTTCCCGGTGCCTGTGCCGTGATTACGGCTCTTCAGCTTTCGGGACTGCCGACCAACCGTTTTTTGTTTGCCGGTTTTATACCGAATAAGGAAAAGGCGCGCGCAGATTTATTTGCCGAGCTGAAAGATATTAACAGTACGCTGATTTTTTATGAAACGGCACCGCGGCTTCTGAAAACGCTGGCACAGGCCGAGGCTGTTTTCGGTAAACGGAAAATTTCGGTTATTCGGGAGCTGACCAAAATATATGAAGAAGTAAAAACCGGAGATTTTGCCAAAATTCAGGATTATTTTATGCAAAATGAACCTAAAGGGGAATTTGTTTTTGTTGTTGCTCCGCCTGAAGCACAACAGTTTGATATAGACAGTATCAGGCCGCTTCTCAGTAAAAAACTGCAAGAAACCTCCCTGAAATCTGCCGTTAAGGAAATCTCGGTGCAATTCGGTTTAAACAAAAATGATGTTTATGCTCTGGCGCTTGAGTTGAAAAAATGACAGGATATCGCAGTGGTAAATGGGCCGAATTTCTGGCTTGTCTTTATTTACGGTTTCACGGATATCGGATTGTTGCCCGAAATATTATCGTCGGCCGCGGTACCACGGCCGGAGAAATAGATATCATTGCCGTAAAACACAGATGTCTGGTTTTTGCAGAGGTTAAAAAGCGCCGCAGTCTGGCCGAGGCTGCTTATGCCGTTTCTTTCCGGCAGCAGAGGCGGCTTATCCGCGGCGCTGCCGTGTTTGTCGGTCATCATCCGCAGTATAAAAATTATGACTTGCGTTTTGATGCCGTTTTGGTCAAATTACCTTTTTCGGTTGTGCATTTACGCAATGCGTGGTCGGCCTGATTTACAGTCCGGCAAAGCGGGCAATTCTCTGGCCGACGGTCTGCGGCAGGTGAGCCATATTGATATGCTTCGGAATAAGCGAAGTATCGTAGTCTGTTTTGGTACGCAACTGATAGCGTAATTCTATTCCGGTTCCGGCCGTGTAATCGTTTTCCGGCAGGAAACTCTTCACTTTTATGAACGGAACCTGATGTTCCTGTATCATCTGTACAGGGTCGTGCAGAACGTTTCCCTGCTTAAACGTGCGGATGTAGCTGTTGCCGATAAAACCCTGCTGGGTCAACAACGGCGTTAATTCCAGCTCACAGCTTTGCGTGTCGTGAAAAAACGGCACCGTTTGCCAGAACTTACGAAATTGGGCGTTTTTTATAACATCCTGACTGAAAGCCATGCAATAGCTGTGTAGATGGAAATTTTGTTCGTAATCAGAGGTTACGCTCCAAAAATCATATCCGCGGCGTTCCATCAGACGGAAAAAGTTTTCTAAATCATATAAAGGGCCGTATACACTGTCATTGCACAAAATCAATTCATCATATTGCACAAGTTTTTCCCAGCCCAGTTTGGCAATCATATATTGCCAGGCTCCAAAATCTTTTAAAGGCAGCTGTTTGGCATAAAACATCTGTGTATAGGGGGCAATTTTGAATAATTCATCCGGCGGAAAACGACAATTTCCCATGAAATATACTTCGCTTACCTTAGACAGTTCTTTAATCAGATAAACGACATAATCCTGAATTTTATTTTCTTTGTCATATCCTGAAAACAAGCAAATCCGCCGCATTTTTTCTCTCCCGATAGTTGTCGAACATTTCTAAAATAATCATCGGCCGCGGCTTTTAAAGAGAACAATTTCAAAATTTTAGCTGTGCTCTTGTGGTAATAATGCTTGAAAAATAAAATTTGGTATGTTAAATAAAACATTGATGTGAATTTTGGAGAAAAAAAATGATTGAAATGCCGGAAAATCTGGTGGAAATGGCTCTGAAAACCATGGGCGACCGCTGGAAAGTCATGATTATTCAGGAGCTGATGGACGGCACCAAACGCTTTGGCGAAATAAAAAAAGAACTCGGTGATATTACCCAGAAAGTTTTGACCTCCAATCTGCGGGCTTTGGAAGAGAAAGGTATTCTTATCCGTACGGTTTATGCGCAGATTCCGCCGAGAGTGGAATATACTCTGACTAGTCTGGGATATAACTTAAAGCCGGTTTTGGACTCAATGCGGGCATGGGCTGAAGAATATTATAACCAGAATATGAAATCCTTATTGCCGGACTTAGCCTGATAAAAACCGTTCTAAGTTTGTCTTTAATAAAAAAAGAAAATCCCGAAACAGGATTTTCTTTTTTTATTATTCATTATGTTGAAAAATAATCAGATTTTTTCAACCTGAGAAAATTCTAATTCAACCGGCGTATAGCGTCCGAAAATTGAAACAGAAACTTTTAAGCGGTTTTTTTCGGTATCAATATCTTCCACGACACCGACGAATGAAGCAAACGGGCCGTCAATTACGCGGATTTGTTCGCCTGTTTCAAAGTTAATATTTGTTTGCGGACGTTCCAAACCTTCCTGAACCTGATTCATGATTTTTTGCACTTCGGCATCACTAATCGGCTGAGGTTTGTTGCGGCTGCCTAAAAATCCGCTGACGCGCGGTGTGTTTTTTACAACCAGCCATGTTTCATCCGTCAATTCCATTTTTACCAAAATATAGCCGGGAAAAAATTTATGTTCGGCATTAACTTTAGTTCCTTTACGGATTTCAACAACGTTTTCTGTCGGTACAAAAACTTCCAGAATTTTATCATCCATTTTCTTCAATGTTGCTTGTTCACGCAGCGATTCGGCAACTTTTTTCTCCGAGCCGGAATAAACATTCACAACATACCAGCGTGCAGTCATCAGCTAAACTCCTATCCCAACATCAAAATTTTATCAACACCCCAGGCTAAAACAGCATCTACCACAAAGAAAAATACCGTGGCAAGGGCAACCAATGTTACAACCATAATACAAGAAGGCACAACTTCTTTTTTTGTCGGCCATGTAACTTTTTTGACTTCCTGCCTGACCTGACGCAGAAATTGTATCGGACTAATACTCATTTTAAACCTTTTCAAACTAAAATCACAGGACACATTAAAACTTTTTTTCTGGCCAATATGCCCTAATTTAATGTGTTACACCATAGTCAATTATTTTTTTAATGTCAATAAATATATTGCCATTTGTCCAGATAATATTATTGGCAAGTATCAGGGGCGGTATTTGCTTTTTTATCTGAAATTTGCGTAAACAGAAAAACCGCCAGCAGAACTGGCGGTTTGGCATTTGTGTTGAAGCCCGAAATCATGAACAGAAATTTTGCAGAAGTTAATGATACTTTGCTTCAAACAGTTGTTGCACGGTAGGATAAAGATCCCACTTTTGCTTGTGCATTTTCAAAAGCTGTTCGGCGTTTGACAGCTCAAACAGTTTGATTTGGATGATACCTGAGAGCGGCTGGATTGATATAAATGTCTTTACCATTTCTTCCGCGTCTGGCAGCTCAAACATTCGGAGCTGGGCTCTGATATGAAGCTGGCAGTAGGAGGTGTATATCTTCAGCAGCCTGATAGCATCTGGCATCTCCAACATTCTGAGTTGGGCTTTTGCGCCGGGATGCCATTTAGATACATACAGCTTCCATAATTCGGCAGCATTAGGCAGCTCCAGCATTTTGACTTCAGCAGTTTCACACAGACAGCTTTTCTCTATGTACAGCGAAAACAATTCCGATGCATTCGGCAATGAGAGTATTTTCAGGTGTGCATCCTCACAAAGCCGGTATGTCGTCATATACACTTTCAGAAGTTCTGCCGCATCGGGTAGTTCAAGCATT
>JAUNIW010000067.1 GCA_030523245.1 Pseudomonadota bacterium | reverse complement strand
TGATTTTTTTACAATATATGCCGGCTTGTTTACAACCGTGCAGTTGTCGGGTATATCTTCTATCACAATGGCATTTGAACCGATTTTAACATTTTCACCGATATTTATTGGTCCCAGAACCTGCGCCCCTGAACCAATCGTCACATTATTACCAATGGTCGGATGACGTTTTTCCAGCTTTTTACCTTTATCGTCATAAAGCTTACGGCCGCCCAAAGTCACATCGTGATATAACGTTACATTATTGCCGATAACGGCCGTTTCGCCGATAACTACCCCCATGCCATGGTCAATCATAAAACCGGAACCGATTTCCGCACCGGGATGAATTTCTATACCGGTCAGAAAACGGGCCATCTGAGAAATTATCCGCGCCGCCAATAAAAAATTATTCTTCCACAACACATGTGACAGACGATATACCACTATAGCGTGCAGTCCGGAAGAGCATATAACCGCCTCCAATTTGCTGCGTGTTGCAGGGTCTCTGTCCATAATAGCCTGAATGTCTTGTAAAATTATCTTGTAATTTGAATTCATTGTGTGATATATTCCTCTAAAATTAACAATTTTTTATTTAATGTAACACATTATCTATTAAATAAAAGTAACAAAACAGGAAAAAAATGGTAGAAGTTTTATTTAACGGCCATGCCGGCCGGCTGGAGGGCAGATATTATAAAAGCGAGCGCCCAAATGCGCCTGTTGCCCTGATTTTACACCCGCATCCCCAATACGGCGGAACCATGAATAACAAGGTTGTTTATACCCTGTTCAGCTGTTTCAAAGATTTGGGATTTTCGGTTTTAAGATTCAACTTCCGCAGTGTCGGACGTTCACAGGGGCAGTTTGAAGACGGCCCCGGAGAACTTTCGGATGCAACCATAGCTCTGGACTGGCTGCAAAATATCAACCCTGATGCCAAACAATGCTGGATTGCCGGTTATTCTTTTGGCGCATGGATAGGCTTGCAACTGCTGATGCGCCGGCCTGATATCAACAACTTTATTGCCGTTTCCCCGCCAGCCAATGAAAAAGACTTTTCATTTTTGGCGCCATGTCCCGCTTCCGGCCTGATTGTTCAGGGAGGTGTTGATAAAATTGCCAATCCTTATCAGGTGGAAACCATGGCTCGCAAGCTCAACCAGCAGCGCAACGTGGAAATAGATTTTGCCATGATTGAAGAAGGCGACCACATGTACAACAATCATTTGGGAGACCTCTACAAAATCACCGGACAATATGTCATCAATGCCCTGCAGCGCCGTACACCGCTGAAAAAACGCCGCGGCCGCCGTAAAAAATCCGACTTTGATGATGATATGCTCATCGAAGGGCCGGAAGACGACGCTCTTTTAGAACAAGATATGGATGATACTGAAGAATAAGGATATCAAATGATAAAAAATATTCTTTTTCCCGTCAAATCTCAGGAAAAGACGGAAATAAAAGATGACAATAAAAACAACACTATTAAAGAAAATATAAAAACGGTTTTTCTGGCAATCTTTATTGCTTTGATTATCCGCAGCCTGTTTTTTGAACCGTTTCGTATTCCGTCCGGCTCAATGTATCCGACCCTTAAAATCGGAGACTATTTGTTTGTCAGCAAATATACTTACGGCTATTCACGCTATTCTTTTCCGGCCGGTCTGCCTATATTTTCGGGACGTATCTGGTACAGCGAACCCCAACGGGGCGATGTTGTTGTCTTTCGCGCCAAAAACAAACCGAATACGGATTTCATCAAACGTGTTATCGGGTTGCCCGGTGACAAAATACAAATAACGGACGGCCGCCTGTATATCAATGACAAACGCGTCGAACGACAGGAAACCGAGCGCTATATTATCGACGAATATGTTGAAATTCCGGAATTTTATCATCAATATGAAGAAATACTGCCCAACGGTAAGAAACACCCTGTTATAGAAATTTCCGACCACGAACGGATTGTTGATAACACCGATGTGTTTGTGGTACCGGAAGATTCGTTTTTTATGATGGGGGATAATCGTGACCGTTCTGATGACAGTCGTATCAGTATCGGCTTTGTCCCTAAAGAAAATCTGGTCGGCAAAGCCCGCTTTATTTTCTTTTCTCACAATGACCGCGGAGAAATTTACAAACCGTGGACTTGGTTCAGGGCTATCCGCTGGAGTCGTTTTTTCAAGGGAATTTATTAAAGATGCAGCAACTGGAAGATATTTTACAATATCATTTTAGCAATCCGCACCTGCTGACTCAGGCTCTGACGCACAGCAGTATTACCGGAAATGAACACCGTAACTATGAACGGCTGGAATTTTTGGGAGACCGCGTTTTAGGTATGACTATGGCGCATCTGCTTTACAAGATGTTCCCGAATGACCGCGAAGGAGAACTTTCGCAACGTCATGTCAAACTGGTTTGTGCCGACACGGTGGCCGAGGTGGCGCGAAAACTGCACCTGAATGACTATATTATCGCCAAAGACAAAGAAACAATTAAAAGCATAAATGTGCTTTGCGACGTCGGCGAAGCGGTCATCGGCGCCATTTATATCGACTCTGACATCGAAAAAGCCATTGCTTTTGTAGAACGGAACTGGAAAGATTTAATCGACCGCTCGGCAACCGGTTCACAAAAGGACTTCAAAACCAGCCTGCAAGAAAAATTTCACGCCCTGCACCTGCCCTCGCCGACCTATGAGATTATCGCCAAAGAAGGAAGTGAACATGAACCCCTGTTTAAGGTTAAAGTCTCACTGAATCCGGAAACTTTCGCCTTTGGCCAAGGAAAAAACAAAAAAGCTGCCGAACAACTGGCCGCACATAACCTTTTGGAAATAATGGAACAGCAAAAATGAAAAAAACACGTTGCGGCTTTGTTGCCTTAATCGGTGCTCCGAATGCCGGAAAATCAACCATTACAAACAATTTCGTCGGCTCTAAAGTATCCATTGTGTCGCCCAAAGCGCAAACAACGCGCACCACGATTAAAGGTATCGGCATTTATGACAACACCCAGATTATTTTTCTGGATACGCCGGGGATTTTTTCTCCTAAACGCCGGCTGGACCGAGCCATGGTCGCTTCAGCCTGGAATGGATTTACCGACGCTGACATAAATGTTCTGGTTGTGGACGCCAAACGCGGAATGAATGAAGAAACTTCGGCAATCATTGACGAATTGATTAAACGGAATGCACACGCTGTTTTAGCTTTCAACAAAATAGACTTGGTCAGTCAGGAACAGCTCGAAAATCTGAAAGAAGAATTTGAAAATCTGTTTTCTTTTGATGCCGTATTTATGTTTTCGGCCCAATCCGGAGACCATATCACCGAATTTTATGAATATCTGGCCGAAAATCTTCCGGAAAGCCCTTGGTACTATCCGGAAGAACAAATGTCGGATATGCCGCTGAAACTGCTGGCCGCCGAAGTTGTACGCGAAAAACTGTTTTTGAATCTGCGACAGGAACTTCCCTATGCCCTGACGGTTGAACCGGAACTCTGGGAACACAAAGATGACGGCTCGATTCGGGCTGAGATGACAATCTATGTTGAACGAGAGGGACAAAAAACGATTATTATCGGCCACAACGGCGCAATGATAAAGAAAATAGGCCAGACGGCACGACAGGAATTGGAAGAACTTCTTGAAGAACGCATTCATCTGTTTTTATTTGTCAAAGTACGGGAAAATTGGGGGAACGATCCGGCCCGCTACAGTGACTGGGGACTGAATTTTAAATCATGATTTTCCCCGCGGCACCGGTTAAATGACTGAGTTTGCTCCAATAAAAAAACATCGGGATATTTATGCTGTTTTTTCAAACCAGTGTTTGTGAGGTATGATAATACCGTATAAATAATATATTGAAAAATACATATTTTTTAGATTGACAATCGTAAATCTTTGTGTATATTAACAACGAATTTAATAATATTAACAAGAAAGAGATAAAAATGATTTCTACACACTCTACAAAACCTGCCGACATCGAAAGAAAATGGTATGTTGTCGATGCCAGCGGCGTTATTTTGGGCAGACTCTCTGCTGAAATCGCCAAAATTCTCCGTGGTAAGAATAAACCTTACTTCACACCGAATTTGGATTGCGGCGACTATGTTGTTGTTATCAATGCTGACAAAGTTAAACTGACCGGCAAAAAATTGACGGACAAACACTATTATCAGCACACCGGTTACATCGGCAGCGTAAAAGATACAACTGCCGGAAAAATCTTGAACAGCCGTTTCCCTGAAAGAGTTATTCAAAAGGCTGTTGAAAGAATGATTTCCCGTAATCCGCTGGGTCGTCAGATGATGACAAAATTAAAAGTTTACGCCGGAGAAAATCATCCGCATACTGCGCAAAATCCGATTGTTTTGGATATTGCTTCTCAAAACCCTAAAAATAAAAGGAGTGCTTTGTAATGGCTAAAAAAATCGAATCTTTGCAAGATATTAAATCTGCGACAGTTGCTGCCAGCGCAGAAACAAAAGCTCCACGCAAAGCCGTAAAGGACAAAAAAGGCCGCTCTTACGCAACCGGTAAAAGAAAAGATGCTGTTGCCAGAGTTTGGGTTATGCCTGGTAAAGGAAATATTACCGTCAATGAAAAATCTTTGGATGAATACTTTGCTCGTCCGGTTTTGAAAATGGTTATCAATCAGCCGTTTGTTATCACAAATCGTGAAAACGAATTTGACGTTGTCTGCACGGTAAAAGGCGGCGGTTTATCCGGTCAGGCCGGTGCCATCAAACACGGTATTGCCAAAGCTTTGAACGAATATGAGCCGGAATTGCGTTCTGTTCTGAAACAGGCTGGTTTCCTGACTCGTGATGACCGTGTTGTTGAACGTAAAAAATACGGTAAAGCAAAAGCCCGTCGTTCTTACCAATTCAGCAAGCGTTAATTGGTATTGCGAAAATATCAATTATTTTCAATGGGTTGCAAGAAATTGCAACCCATTTTTTGTCTTCACATAATCTTCACATCTCCCTTGACTTTCCTTAATTACCACTTTACAGTTTTCACAAATTCTTCACTATACTTTAAATGGACTGTTTTATTATATGAAAAAATATATAACGAATATCAAAATGGACGAGATTACAGATTTATTATCAGAAAAACGATTAGCAAAATATAAGGACATCAGTAAAGAGAATGCTGTTGCTTGTCATCTGTTTAATTGTGAATTGGCGGAGTCCTTTTATTCCTCATTATCATATTTTGAAATCATCCTGCGAAATAAGATTGATAGAATATTTTCTAAATATCTGGGAGATGACTGGATTTTTAAAGATGAGTATATGATTGGCAGAAATCAGGATAATATGAAAAGTGCTCTTGCTCATATCAAAGATACAAAGAAGAATCCTACTGATAAAAATCACATCATATCCGAGTTAAGTTTAGGTTTCTGGGTGTATTTGTTTTTACCGGCATATAATGATGCTATATGGAAAAAGCATCCG
>JAUNIW010000066.1 GCA_030523245.1 Pseudomonadota bacterium | reverse complement strand
ATTTTGAAAATAAAAGAAAAAGAAGTTGACACCAAAACCGGCGGTTATATCTTTATAAAAGACAAAATAAAGGTCGTGCCTATGGTTAGTAATAATTTATGCCGTCCATGGCATTTTTGTCGGAAAGAATGAAGGGGATAAAAGATGGAAGAAACAACTCAGGTGCAGCATAAAAATCTGTTAGATGTATTTATGAATGGTTTTTTGAATATGTTTGATTATAAATCCCGCGCTAGCAAATATGATTACTGGGGATTTATCCTGATGCATGCCTTGGTGTCAATATTATTGGGATTGCTTTTTACCATAGGAGCAGCCGTCATTAGCGAAAGAGTGGAAAAGTCAGTAGATACCGCCTATGCGCTTGTTTCCGGTCTTGCCGTAATTTCTTTGGTTGTTCGTCGTTTGCATGATACCGGTCACAGCGGACTTATTTTATTGGTACCGTTTGTATTGTTTATTTTAAGCGGTTTGGGTTATATAAACAATGCAATTCATTCGGCAAGCGGTATTTTTTCTTTTATTGCGGTTTTGTCGGCGTTATATATATTGGTTCTGCTGTTAATTAAAGGAACAGACGGTCAGAATGAATATGGTGAACCGGTTATTGAGCCGGAAAACTATAATATGTACGCCAATTTATTTTTTGTTACTTCTTTGGCCGTTAAGATTTTACTGATTGTCTTGGCTCTCTTTTTTCAATTTTCGCCGAAAAATTTTGATTTTCCCAATAAACCGATTCCGGCTGTGGAAAATAAATCGGCGGCTTCGGCAGACAAGTCCGGGATTCCGGCGGCTTCGGCTGATAAGTTTGAGATTGAGGAAAGTGAGGCGGTTGAAATGCCGAATGTACCGATGCACGGAGGTGCAGAATAGTAAAAAAAATGCTTGCAAAAAACTTTGTTTTACGTTTTAATGCAGGCATTGTTCATGCGGATGTAATTCAATGGCAGAATAGAAGCTTCCCAAGCTTATAACGGGGGTTCGATTCCCCTCATCCGCTCCAATAATCCCTTGTCCACAGACGGGGGATTTGTTTTATATAAAACTATTTGCTATTTTGGGCGCGCATGTGCATGGCAATGATTTCTGCCGGATTCATGGTTTTGACGATTTTCCTCTGCGGAACAAATTGTTGTGTAATATTAAGCAGCTTTTGTTCAACAGACCGGACTGATTCTTCGGGAGATGCCGGAACTTTTATAAAAATCTGATTGAAATAATTTCGGATGCAGACATCACTTTTGGGAATAAATTCTACGGTATTTTGTCTTACCATATTGTCGGCAATTTGTTTATTGCGGGTATCCAGCGTATCGTAATTGATGATAATATAGGCACAATCACTGCAATTCTCGCCGTTACAGCCGGAATCAAGGGTGCGAATATTCATGTCAAATAAATTTTGGCAGGCTTTCAGGCAAGGTTCTTCCACAATTTCTTTAAGGTCATCTCTGGTTTGTATCGGAATATCCGTACCTTGATGAAAAGCCGGTACATCTTTAATTTTTTTGACAGGTTTAATTGTAAAAGCCGGCTTTTTTCTGCCGATTGTAAAAGCCGGTGTCTGCTTTTTTGTTATGGTAAATTTTTTCTTGCCGAAATTCATCAGGGATACCTTAAAAGAAATATTTCATATTTTCATTATATGAAAAACAGCCGGAGAATCAACCGGAAAATAATAAAGTTATTTTGCCGCGGTTTTGTCATCACCAACGTTTAGCGCGTTCAGTTCTTTGATGACCTCAGGATTATGCAAAGTCAGAATTTTGTTTTCAACCCGTCCTTCATCAATTTTCTTCTGAACAGCCTGTCTGTCTATTTCTTCGGCATCTTCTTTGAGAGCCAGTGCGTGCTGCCATTGGAAAACTGCCTCGTTTTTCCGGCCGATGAACCAGTAGGCATCACCCAGATGGTCAGAGATAACGGCATTAGCCGGATTCATATCCGAGGCTTGTTCCAGATAAAAGACAGCCTTGTCATACTGCCCCAGTCTGAAGAATACCCAGCCCAGACTGTCAAAAATATGGTCATCATAGGCATATTGTTTGTTGGCATCAATAATCATCTGTACGGCTTCATCAATATTTTTATCATTTATCAGATAAAAATAACCGAGATAATTTAAGACATTAGGATTGCGGTTGCTTAATTCCAGCGCTTTGGTCAGACATTCTTCCGTCTTGTCAAATTTTTTGATTTTCTGGTAACTGGCGCCCAGAGTATAATAAATCAGCCAGGAGTTGCCGTCAGGATGTTTCTGTGTTTCCAAAGCTTGCTGATAGAGTTTAATGGCCTCATCGGGTTTATTTAATTCCCGTTCGATATCGGCCAGATTGCTGAGCAGTTGCGTGTTATTTGGATAGTCTTTCAACAACGTACGCAGTAATTTTTCGGCAGCGCCGTAATCTTTGAGTGTATTCAGATTTTCAATGATTTTGAGCTGGGCAATAAAATAAGAACCGGAATTTTTTTGAATTTGCGCATAAAGACGATTGGCTTCTTTATAAAGACCGTTTTCTTCTAAAATATTAGCCAGAGCGATTTTGGCAATATCATAATCGGGATTCAGAAAAGAAGCGGAAGCAATATAGAGTTGTGCAAATTCCGGATTATGATTGGATATGCGAAACAGAGTGCCGATGTTGAACAAAGCCTCGGCTAAGCCCTTTTGCGGTGTATCAATAATGGCCGGAGACTGTGTATTGGCAGCATCGATTTTCCGGTTGATTTCGGTCAGCAGGATGGAAAGGGTGCTGTTGTCATTATAGCGTCCGGAAATTTGTTGTGCCATGGTTCTGTCACCGCTGCGGACATAAAAATTCGTAATAATGTCCAAAACGCGGAAGGTCACTTCTTGTGGTTGTTCTTTAATAATTTTAGAAAAGCATTCGGCAGCTTTTTGCTTGTTGCCCAAATAATCATAAATCATGCCTTTATGAAAAAGAGCCAGTGTTGTCATCTGATTGGCTTTATCCATTTTATCAAAAGCGGCAATAGCTTTTTGTTCGTTTTTCTCACCGGCATAAGACCAGGCTTCAATCATCGGGTTGATAATGGTTCTGTAGGCATCCTGATTGTTAAGCGGTTCAATATCCTGTCTGACTTTGGCGTAGTCGGCGTCATTAAAATCTTTTATGGCCACAATCATCGGAGCCAGACTTACTTCTTTGCTGTTGTCAATTTCTTTTTGGGCGTAGGCGGCTGCGTCATTTAAATTGCCAAGGGATGTCAGAATAACATAGATATAACGGGTTATTTCCGGATTTTTTGTATCTTTATCCAAAACAATTTTATAGTATTCGGCAGCATTATCAAGGTCATAGCGCAGATGGGCGACACGGCCGGCCAGATAAGCGCCGTATAATGAATTCGAGCCATAATATGAGATTTTGCCGTCAGGGGTAAGCTTAACCCTGAAATCCGGCGTTTTCCAGTAACCGTCTTTATCAAAAACAGGACGAATGCGGTTATCAGCCGAATCTCCGTTAAAGATGTTTCTGGAGCAGGCCAGAACAGCAGCGGAAATCAATAAAACGGCGCAAATGGTTTTTTTCATAATACTTTTCATTACCTTATTTTCCTAATGCACAATATTTGCATATAATATATATTATTTATTAGCAATGTGTAAAGAGTCTTTCAGATATTGCAAAAAAAGTATTTACGCCTATAATGAGAGACAATGGAGAAAATATGGCAGACAGCGAAGAAATCTTGCAATGGTATATATTAGGCGGCGTAGATGAAATTTACGCCGATGAACCATATAATGCGCTGGCCGCAGAAAATAAAAGACCGTGCGAACCGGCGGTGGTAAATCAATCCCGTTCACCGCAGGTTTTATATCAGACTTCTGCGGCGGCCCAGCGACCGGCCACGACATTATTGGCACAGAGTAATAACAGTGCCTGCAACAATGCCCGTGAAGTTTGTGCAGCGGCGCAGTCTTTGGAAGAGCTGAAAGCCGTAATGGAACGCTTTGAAGGCTGTTCGCTGAAATTTTCGGCTAACTCTACGGTTTTTGGTTATGGCAGTCCTCATGCCGACGTTATGCTGATAGGCGAAGCACCGGGAGCCGATGAAGATATGCAGGGAAAGCCGTTTGTCGGCCGCAGCGGACAATTACTGACAAAAATGCTGGCGGCAATCGGTCTGAAACGGGAAGAGTGTTATATAACCAATATATTGCCGTGGCGGCCGCCCGGAAACCGTACGCCGACGAACGGCGAAGTGGCGGTATGTCTGCCGTTTTTGCAGCGTCAGATAGAACTGGTTCGTCCCAAGTATATTTTTTTGCTGGGCGGCAGTGCGGCCAATGCTGTTCTGGATAATGCCGAGAGTATATCCCGTTTGCGCGGTCATGTTATAGACTATAAAACGTCTGATGGTTTGATAATTCCGGCTTTGGCAAGTTTCCATCCGGCTTATTTGTTACGGACGCCGCAGCAAAAAGCCAAAGCATGGAGTGACTTTTTAAGATTGCAGCGAAACTTGAGTGAAATTTAGAAAAATTAAGGAAAATTAAAGAATAAAGAAATATATTAGTATCATCTTTATAATACTTTGGAGTAAAAAAATGAGTATGTTGAACAAGTTTTTTATGTCTGGTTTAGGGGCTGTGCTGGCATTTTCGCTGATAGGTTCGGCGGCGGCTGAAGAAAAGAAAGATGAAGCCACCTCCAATGCCGGTACGATTATTTTCCGTATTGAAAATATTAAGCCGATTGCCAATAATGATGGTTTAATCAACAAATGTACGTTTGTTGTAACCGCTTTCAACCGTATGGATAAAGCCGTAAAAGAGGCAACACTTAATTTTAAGTGGGAAGATAATATTATGGGAAAATATGTCGTCAGCGGACAAGATATAAAAGTCAACTCCGGAGACAAAGCCAAAACGGTTGTAACGACCGACATTACTTTGAACGATATTGCGCCGCATTCTCAGAAAAGTTTTGAATCTTCCGTAGATACGGATAAATGCTTTTTGCTGTTTGATAACCTGAATTATACGGTTATGTCTTGTGCAAATGAAGGCGATAAAGTTCAAATGAAAGATAGCAAAGTTGTCGGGAACAATGAAGGCTGTAAAAATAAATTTGATTATATCGATTCTAAAAATCCGGAATATTATTCCGAATTCAAAGACGTACCGGAAAGCGTAATTGCCAAACAGGCTGAAGATGAAAAAGTAAAAGAAGTCAAAAAAATCAATGACGAATATCAGGGAGCGCTTAAAGATTTCAAAAAAATTCAGGAAGTATTGGCAGAGATTAAATAGTTTTTTATCATCAAAAGCAGGTGTGTGATGAACAGAGTTTGGAAAATTTTATTTTTGGGCGTATGGCTGGGGTATTCCGGTATTGTTTCGGCACAGGTTTTGGCAACATCAAAAAATGATAATGAAACATCTCGGACATCAGCACAAAACGCCGGCAATAAAACTCAGGAATCAACATTGTTTGATGAAAAAGGTGCGCCGAATTTTGTGGCTAAGGTTTCTA
>JAUNIW010000065.1 GCA_030523245.1 Pseudomonadota bacterium | reverse complement strand
AACCGAGAATAAGTTCCCGAAAGCATGTTCTAAAATCCCGATATATATTATCGGGATTTTTTTATTGTAATCGAAACAAAATACGGCTATACTGGCTTGTCTTTATAATATTATTGGAAAGGAAAAATCATGGAAACTTTAGCCACCGTTCTCATTATACTCGTTCTTGTCGTTTTAATAAAATCTGTTGTTATCGTCCGTCAGGGTTACGAATACACCGTTGAAAATTTCGGACGTTTTACCCGTTCGCTGCATCCCGGCTTTCATATTCTGGTTCCGGTTTTGGAAACCATCGGCGCCAAAATAAACCGTAAAGAGCAGGTTCTGGAAGTATCTTCACAGGAAGTAATTACCAAAGATAATGCCATGGTAACAGTTAACGGCGTTTTGTTCTATCAGATTCAGGATGCCATTAAAGCGGCCTATCAGGTAGAAGATTTAGACTTTGCCATTATGAATCTCGTAATGACCAATATCCGTACCGTCATCGGCAGCATGGAAATTGATGAATTGCTCTCCCAACGAAACGTTATCAACCAAAAACTGCTTTCAGTTGTTGATGAAGCCACAATACCTTGGGGCGTCAAAGTAACCCGCGTTGAGATTAAAGATATCACCCCGCCTAAAGATTTGATTGACGCCATGGCCCGCCAAATGAAAGCCGAACGCGAAAAGCGTGCCAATATTTTGGAAGCCGAAGGTTTGCGTCAGGCTGAAATTCTGCAGGCAGAAGGTTCTAAACAGGCCGTTATTTTGGAAGCAGAAGGTAAAAAAGAAGCCGCTTTCATGGAAGCTGAAGCCCGTGAACGCGCAGCTAAAGCCGAATCTCTGGCCACAACGGTCCTTTCTTCCGCCGTGGCCGAAGGCGACCAGAAAGTTCTTTCTTATTTCTTGGGACAGCAATATATCACGGCGCTGCAGGGTATTGTTACCTCACCTAATGAAAAATTGCTTATGATGCCGGTAGATACCACACAGGTTATGGGAACAATTGCCGGAATATCCGAACTTGTTTCAGATGTTATGAAAAAACAAGGAAACGGAAAAACTGCCTTAAAAGAACAGCCTGTCAAAAAGTAAAGGAGAAAAATAAATGTCTGATTCTCCCGTTATAAACTGGGTCATTATCGGTTTGGTACTCTCTTTATTGGAGCTGATTGTTCCCGGCGTTTATCTGATTTGGTTCGGTCTGGCGGCATTTGTCGTCAGCACGGCAGTTTATTTCATTCCGCTGGAATTTACCACACAGCTGATTATATTTGCCGTTATTTCAGGTATTTTTGCCGTTATCGGAGCTGCGGTTTACCGTTATGCCTTCAATAAAGTACAGGTACCGGAAGAATACCGTAATCTGAATAATCCGGCTGCGCAACTGGTCGGACAGTTGGTCACGGTAGCCGAAGACGCCGCAGATAACCGCACGAAAGTTAAAATCGGCGACACTTATTGGCTGGCCTCCTGCCAAAAGCCATTTAAAAAAGGCGATACCGTCAAAGTCGTCGGCGTGCGGGACAACCTGATTTTAATAATAGAGTAGAAACAGCTATGTTGCATATCGGTTGTCACTTATCTATTTCAAAAGGTTTTGAACATATCGGCAAAGAAGCATTGAGCCTCGGCGCCGATACGTTTCAATTCTTTACCCGTAACCCGCAAGGCGGCAAGGCGAAAGATATTTCCGCCGATGATGTAAACAGATTTCGTCATTTGGCTGCCCAAAATAACTTTGCGCCTTTGGTTGCACATGCTCCTTATACACTCAATCCCTGCTCGGACAATCCGCAAACACGCGAGTTTGCGGAACTGGCACTGACAGATGATATGAAGCGTATGGAGTATATCCCCGGCAACTATTACAATTTTCATCCGGGCTCACATGTCGGCCAAGGGGTAAAAACAGGTATTTCTCTCATCATTGATTTGTTAAATCGTACGCTTAAGCCGGAACAACAAACTACCGTATTATTGGAAACCATGTCCGGCAAAGGCTCTGAAATCGGCCGGAATTTTGAAGAACTTGCCGAAATACGGGCCGGCGTAAAATTGAATAATAAACTCGGTGTTTGTCTGGATACCTGCCACGTTTTTGCAGCCGGTTACGATATCGTTCATAATCTTGATGAGGTTATGACAAAATTTGATAAAGTTATCGGCTTGCAGCATCTGAAAGCCGTTCATCTGAATGACAGTCTGATGCCGTTGGCGTCAAATAAAGACCGTCATGCCAAAATCGGCGAAGGTCTGATTGGCAGCGAAGCACTTATCCGTTTTATCAATCATCCGGCTGTTAAAAACCTGCCGTTTGTTTTAGAAACACCCAACGATTTAGCCGGATATGCCGCCGAAATAAAATTTATGCGGCAAAATTACATCGAATAGTTTAAAATTCAGCATAACTTTTATACGGAAAACCCGCTCTTTCAATCCTGAAAGGGCGGGTTCTCTTTAATCAAAACAAATTTCAGACTTTTTCATCTAAAGCGTTACTCAGCAAACTGAGATAACTCTCCTGACTGATAGTTGCTGAAAAGGTTTTCGGATAGTCACCGGCTACAACTCTGAGCGGCGCAGCCAGATTGGCAATAAGCCCAAAGCAATCGGCAGCCATCAGACACTGCAATCCTTGCGGATGTACTGC
This sequence comes from Pseudomonadota bacterium, assembly GCA_030523245.1. Classification (GTDB taxonomy): domain Bacteria; phylum Pseudomonadota; class Alphaproteobacteria; order RF32; family CAG-239; genus RUG410. Next base: position 3,035 of record JAUNIW010000065.1, on the reverse strand, counting down.
AAAAACACGATAATCACTAAGACTGCAGAAATTCTTCATCGACTTGTGCAAATATTTGTTCATTACGTCAATCGGAATCCGTGCCGTCCAGTGATAAATCTCATCCCTGACTTTTTCTGCCACCTTGGTTATATCAAAGCGGTTCAGAAATTTAATCACATAATCACTTTGACCGGCTGCAACCAAAGTTTCAACCTCGCCGCAATGCAAAAGCATCTTATAGCACTTGTTTTTCAAAAGCACCTTCTTTGGAAAAACACCACGCCAAGAGGCAGAAGCCAGAATATCACTGTTTTTTATCAGCTTGAACACATTTTCCGGCACATATCGTGTCTGTACCAAAGACTGCCACCAGTTGAAAACCAACTCTTGGGCAATCTCTTCATCATCAGCCGACGCATTTCCCGAATATTTGAGAAAAAGCACAAGCATCTTGTTCCATTCACGAACATCATCGGCAGTTTTTAACCCCTGCGGAATAATGCTGTGATGAAAAAACATGTCTTCTACCCAATAAACGGCATCAGGAATATTCTTCTGGCTGCGCATTCTCTTATATAAGTGCAGCAATAACTTAAAATCATCCAGCGTCAGTTTCTGCTCACAATTGCAGAATTGCTGCAAGATACCCCAGTTACGAAAACGGTTAACAAATTTAAGCAAAGCGCCGGAACTTTTAAATGATTGAACTTTTTTAGAATGACATCCCATAATATAAAAATTTTAATTAATAATAAAAAACTGGAAAGATTATATAACTTTTACAATTTTTGTCAACTTATTATAAAATAATTTGATTAAAATTTTAAGGAAACGGCAAAATTTCAGATGCAAAAATCACTTTTCTTTCCAGACACAAAAGAGGCTATCATGCCGATAACCTCTTTTGTTGTAAATATTATTTATATTTCCGAGTTTTTTTATCTCCTGTTTCTATTTAATAACACCTGCCTCCATTATTACTTTGTCCAAGCTCATGTGTAATACGGTATGCATCAGTTCCGAATTCATAGTCGAAACAAGATTGCCCGCTACCCATAGTATACATATGCTCACACTCTCCGAAAGCGGGTGAAGAACTATCTGCAAAACACTTGCTTGATGCATACGCTGCCGTTGTTGTCAATATGACTTTTTTAATACCATATACAGTCTGTCCATAACCATCTTGTAAATTATTCGTTATGCATAAGGTATATGTTCCGGCTAATCCGTTATACCCGCCACTGCTCAAATCGGTTACCGGTTTCAATTTATTTCCATCTTTTGTATACAGATTATATTTAACTGAAGCCGTGCCATTGGTAAGCGAACCGCTTGAACCGGATGATGAACATGTATACGATGTTTTAGTACTATCTGCCAAAGCAATATTAAATCCTTTAGAAAGATTGTTACCAATTGTATAGTCTTTACCGTTTTCAAAAGTGTAGTCCCAACATGCTAAAGTGTCATATGCCCCTATTGATGCATCATTCCATGCCGGTGTTAAACACCCCGAGTATTTGTTAGAATTACTTTCATAACAAAGAGTTTCTACCTCGCGTCCTATTTCATTCAATGTACTGAATTCCAATTTTTCATCAAGTTCATTAATACTGTTAACATGTAAACATACCTTATATTTACCTGCTTTATAAACTATAGGATTGTATAAAATTTCATCATGAGTAATTCCGTTAATATCTTTAGCCAAAGAAAATTGACTATCCGAAGTATTAAGATTATAATTCAGACTGGCATTAGAAAAGCGCGTCATTGTTCCTCCCTTTAACGCAATCGTAAAGCCGTTCTTTTGTCTTTCATAACAAGAGGTTACCTTGACGCAAACCTGATTCAGAGACATACCGTTTTCACAAGCACCCTCGGTTGAGTAATGACCTAAAGCTTCGCAAGTCTGATAACAGCCGTTGGAAGAGTCACAACCTTTTCCGGTATTGTTCTTTTTGCATTCTTCCTCCGTATCATATTTACCGGCATCCGTGTCACAGACGCAAGTTCCCCATTCGGTACCTTTTACTTCAAAACCTTCATTATATTTATCACTAATACAGCCGTTTGATATAAATTTTTTGTCACCGCAAAGCTCTTTTGGTGTATCATCGTTACAAATCTTTTCATACTTTGTAATACCTTGCATCGTAACACATGATTTAGATGTATTATCAATACGATTGTAAATTGGTAAAACAGACGGTGAACCACTACCTACCATTTTTATGGAATCTCCAACCGATTTCAACTTCTTCCAACAGTCTGAGTTCCACACACACCCGTTAGCTAAATCTGATGTAAGGGTATCACCATAACTGACATGACGATAATCATAAGTACAGGTTTCACCGACACAGGTGCCGCATCTGGTCCCCTTGTCATCATAACGGCTGAAAGTATATTTATGACTACTTGTATCACAATCTGATTCACTGACTAAATCATAATCAGTACAAGTTCTTATAGGCCGGCATCCTGTACCGTCCGTTACATAGTCGCTGTCACAAATACATTTGCCATTAAGATTGTGTTTATTTTCCGGACAACAGATTGCCCCGTCCGCATGTTCGCCCACATTGCAGCACTCGCCCGTTGTAATATTTTCTACACGATCCCCCGGACACGCACAACTTTGTAAGCTTGAGCTCCATATTTTTGGCTCCGGACAATCATGCACACAACCGCCGCTCGGACAACATCTTCTTTCAGCTATATCATACGTCTCTCCGTTGGTACAACACACGCCATGCGAATTATCCCATGTCGCATTGCTCACAGCCTCGCATTTATACATTTTCTTTCCGGCCTTGTTTGTGCAAGCCGAACAGCTGTAACACCCGCTGCTGTATTGTTTTGAGTTATACGTACTTTCACTTATATTATAGCCTTCACATGTTTCATTCGAACCGCTGCCGATATCGACATCGCCGCCACTTATCTGACATTTTTCTAGATCTTTAGGGTCACCCAGAAAACACGGTGCGCTTTGTACCGGCACGGTGTATAAAATCAACCCCGCCAGCATAATCGTCACCGCTATA
>JAUNIW010000064.1 GCA_030523245.1 Pseudomonadota bacterium | reverse complement strand
TTTTTCCCATATTTCTGCACTTTTTCTGCATTATTTACTGGATATAATTTTATTTCCAAGCATTCATTGTGTTGTGTTAACCAGATAGAAAGGATACGAAAATGACAACACAAAAGAAAAGCCCAAGAGCTAAGGCCACAACAAAAAAATCGACCTCCAAAGCTAAAGCAGAAATCAAAATATAACCGGTAGCGCTAGACCACCGCGACAAAACAGCCTTTATGGTTGTGATGCTCAGCCGTCCGGAAGGTGCAACCTTAAAAGAGATGGCTGAGGCCCTTGGATGGAAAGAAAACTCGATACGCGGTGCGATGTCGGCTTATGCAAAAAAGACTGGTGGAACAATCGCCTCTGAAAAGAAAGCTGACATCCGGACTTATTACCTTAAGGCCAATGCCTAAATTACCATCCAACAAAAAGGGGCTAATTATCGGCCCCTATTTTTTTACTTAAAAATCAAGATGACTAACATTTTTAATCAAATATATCTCATTGATTTTCAAAATATTTCATCTAAATTCGATCTTTTGTGGAAATTTATCTCACAGTTCCTTACTCAAAATATTTTTGCTTTCGGTGAGCATTTTGCGGATATACTCGTCCAAGATTGCGGAGGTTTGGTGTTCGTCGGTTCCGAGTTCGGCGGCGATTAAAGCACCGTAGCGCACTGGGAAGCTCATAAACAAATCTCTCAACGCCCGACCTAGGTTAAAGGCATAATTGCCGGCACGTTTACGGTCAACCATTTCACCGGTCAACATTCGCAACTTGGTCTTAGCCAACATCGCCCGGTAATAAATATCTGCCGTCTTGGCCTGCTGAAACGTGCCCATATTGCTCATTCGAACGCCACCTTGCGCCTCAAACAGCGGGTCCGGTTTACGTTGTTGTGCCGGATCGGTATTCATAAACCACTCCCGGTTTGCCTCGTCGACATCAATTTTATCATCTCTCGTCTTATGAATACGCCCGGACTTTATCGCCGTCTGCACCGCATTCAGGTTCACCCCGCGAATACGCGCATATTCTCGCATTGATACTAATCTTCCCATAAATTTCCATTTCAAAACCCTAGGTGACCAGCCGGATTTATAAAATGACCAGCCCACATTTTAAGAAGTTATTATAACTATTTGATATTGCATTGTTTTTCAAAGCGCCCGACCAGCCGGAATTTTTCTATTCAGCTAGCGAAACGGCGCGGCTTGCGCTCCCGCATACAAAAAAGAGTAGGGAAGGACCCATGGCTTGCCGCATCACCGCTTTTATGTACCTAAAGCTCACGCATCTTCTTGAAATACTTATAAATCGTCTCTTTGCTTATATGCAAAACGCGCGAAACACTGTCAACGCTTTCGCCTTCCATTATCAGCTTCAAAGCGTTTTTAAGTTTCGGACTGTCAGCCTTTTCAAGATATTCATAAGCCATTAACATGCGGAGATTATTACCGCTGGTGCTTAAATTGGCGCAAAAAAAATCCCCATCAGATTGATCAGAATCTAATGAGGATGTTAAATGTGCGCGGGTTCGCTTTCGTTTGTCCAGCAAGTGCAAGGCATATTGACGCAGGTCATGCACCACTAATGCTTCGTCAACATCAGGGATTTCGTAAAACTTATACAAATAGTGGCATAGCATGTCCTGCGCAATATCTTCCCGGTCGTCATAACCGAAGTACGGCGTCGACAACAATTTTTTGATTTGAGCACAGATTGTGATACGGATATACTGCGGAAATCCGTTGAAAACTTCTTTATTCATGATTAATCCCTGATGTTTGAAATTTAAAACAAAAAACGGGGGCGGCTTTTTAAGGCCGTCCCCGGTAGTCCGAATTAAAAGTTCAGATAGTTCAAATAGTCACAAAAACGGGAGGTTACTCGAACCTCCCGATCATACCGAAAAATTACCACATTTTAGGCGAAAATGTAAACTCCTAATTTGTAAGTACATCTTTCCTGTTTTTGAGTATTATCGCATTGAAAATACGCCAAAAACTCTTGCGCATTTTAAATGCATTCAATTTTCCAAGCATAAATAACAAATAACCGAAAAAGCATAAAAGTGTCCAGAAGAAAAATGTCTAGGACACATTACTTCCCAGTGTACCGAAAAAATACCTCATTTCCCGGTAAAATTTCCAGTTATTTTATGTCCGGACAACTTTCTCCCGATTATATCATAAAAACTACCATATTTTCTTTGCATTGTCATGTGCTAATTTGTCAATGACACTTTAGACCATCATAATGAAAAATATAGGTAATTTTGGCAAAAATGTTAAGTGCTTTTATGTTGACAACATTTTTGCTTGATTTGTTGCATTACGAACACAGTAATTTCAAACGATTAGGATTAATCTTGAATAAAAAATAATTCTCCGGTTACAATCCATGTCGCATTATAACCTCTTTTATAATAATTTTTTTGAGAATTTGTCGTGCACTTTTTTGTCGCGACATAATAATTGTTAAAAGCCAAATAAATCAGCCTTAAACAGCTCTTTAAAATGACATATCGGGAGCAATTTATTCATCGCCCCCGATTATATTCGGTTTTATAACCTAAAAATTCAAAAATGTCTCATACTTTTTTGTCTCCAACATTTTTCCCTTTGAGATAAAAGGAAATTTTTATTAACACCCGATGAAACCGTCGCCACATTTCGGCTCGTCCGTAACCGAATTCCCGGCATAAGAATTTCCAAGGGATATGGTTGGCTCGCTTCCATACAAGCTTGCGTTCGTCCGGTTCCAAAATCATAAACCAGTCTAAAACCACTCGCTCCCAAATATCAATTTGTTCCGGGGTTGGTTGGAGTTTAGGCGGTTTACGTTCCATCAACTCCATTTCTTGCTGAGAATAGATAATCTCAAATTGCCAGCCTGAGGCTTTAGGTGGTTGCACTTTTGGCATTATACGATCCACAAATGCCGCAGTCTGCAGGTCTTGTTTGATTTGCTCAACGGTTATCATAACGCACCGCCTTTGCCGAGCTCTTTTGCGTATTCTCGCTTCAAGACTGCAACTTCAAATTCATGCAAGGAAAGTTCGTTATCTTTGCAATACCATTGCCGGACTGCCTTCTGCCAGTCACGCGCAATACACTTCTTGCCATGCTTCCAGCCACGCTCATTGTGCCAACTGATAAAAGCCGGTATGTCGATCGTTATCCCGATTTCATCACAATAACAGGCCACATCTTCTGCCGTCGGCGCTCCGATGTAGCTCAAGTTATCCACAAAAGCCGTCTCTCTTTCTCTACAATCCTTATCATTAACCTTATCAGATTCCTGCTCATTCTCCGACTCCTTCTCCTGTTGGCGACCGGTTGACGGAAACTCAATAACTTCGCTGACCGTTCGTTTAGCGTTCGCTTTGCGACGGCTGACCGCTCGTTTGGCATTTTGTGCGTTAATCTCACAGGTTTGACGCCATTTCTCATTGTGATTTGCAATCACTTGTTGAATCGCATCAAATCTTTTTTTATTCAGCTCCGATAATTTTACTGACGTGGCACCGAATAAATTAAATTCACATATCGCGACAATTAAATTTGCAATCTCGCTTTTCTTAAAGTTATGCACCGAAGCAAGGAAGTCTGCCGGATAGATGATAATTGAGGTTTTTCTATTTTCCATCGCCGCCTCCTTTTTTAAGCGTTTGCTTAATGCACTTTAAGCCAGCCACCCATTTGCGGGCAAGCTCGGAGCGTTTACCTTCTTCCTCAATGCGCTTTTCAAGTTCGTCCAAAGCCGTCATCTCAAGATTAAGCAGATAGGCAACCGGAATTTTGCGGATTTCCGCTGTAACGTAGTGTTTTTTATTTCTGTGAAACATGTTCTTTTCCTTTCTCTAAAATTCTTGTTTCACTTGGGAACACTCCGCAAAATTCAAAAATCGTTCGGCAAAATTTGAAAAAATATAAAAAAATTGCCCCGGATATATTCCGAGGCGATAAGTGACTGTTGTTCCTAGTCTAAAATCGTGAAGCCGAACTGTTTAACTTGGTCCTCCCAAATCGGCGGGATAGTTTTACGCAATAAGTTGCGCAGGTATAATTTCGGCGGTTGATGGCCTTTCAATATCGTGCGAATAATTGCCGGCGAGAGTGAAGTCAAGCGCAACAGCCGACCGATATGAGAAGCATCGGTATTTTCTGTGATAGACAAATCGGCGATACTCATTTTCTTTTGATCCAGCATTTTTTGATACTTAAACCCGAGACAAATTCCCTTAATCAGCTCATTATCAAAATGCGGTTCAACTTCTATATTTTCCGGCAAATGAATTTCCGTCCGACCTTTATGCTTTACAAACGGCATCGGCAAAATTGTCTGATGTCCGGTTGTTTTTTGCAACAGATGATCCGGAAGCAGGCTCAAACCTAAGTCCGTCCAGTTTATCTCCATGGTTTCGGCATTAACCGTCACACCGGTTATCATCAGGCGCATTAAAAGCAGTTGATGCCTTTCCGAAAGCTTATTAAATACCCGTTCCGGTGAGCGCAAAACTCTTAATAACTCCATTGATTTATTCGGCGCGACTTTTTCAAGCAGACCTTGAAAAACTTTCGGGTCCAAGAACAGTTGTGATACAATCTTTATCATACATTCGTCCATCGTAACCACCGGCACAGATCCGTTGGTGCATTTGTGATGTCCGTACATTTTTGTCACCGTTGAGGTGTAGTAATAACGCTTCATTCCATGCGCCTGGCTGGAAGTCGGTGTCATCAAAGAATGACAACACCCGCAAGTTAAGAGACCGCGCATAATCCCGACCTCATTTTTATCATACATACAAGTGCGTTGTTTCTTCGGCTTTTCAGCCACCACATTTTGTGCCGCCTTAAAAATCTCCTCGCTGACAATGGCTTCGTGTTGTCCGTCATAAAGCACACCTTGATGTTTAATCTTGCCCATATAAATCGGGTTTTTAAGCATGCGGTCAATCGAGGCTCTGGCAAAGGTTTTCATGCCGGCTTCTTCCATCAGCTTGGATACGGCAAGCGGCGATTTATACTCCAGATATTTTTCAAACATAAACTTAATCGCTTTGGCTTCATCAGGCTTTATAACCAGCTTGCGTTTAATCGGCTCATAACCGTACGGCACGCAACCACCCATCCAAATACCTTTCTTCTTGGAGGCGGCAACTTTATCGCGGATACGTTCTCCGCTGATTTCACGCTCGAACTGCGCAAAGGACAACAGCATATTTAAGGTCAACCGCCCCATACTGTCGGCAGTATTAAAGTTTTGTGTTACCGAGACAAACGAACAATGATATTTATCAAAAACATCAACCATCTTAGAGAAGTCGGTCAGGGAACGGGTAAGACGGTCAATTTTATAAACCACAATCATATTCACTTTGCCGGCTTCAACATCTTGCAACAAGCGTTTAAGTGACGGCCGGTTCATATTTCCACCGCTAAAACCGCCATCGTCATAATGCTCTTTAATCAGCACCCAGCCTTGGTGTTTTTGGCTTTTAACATAGTTTTCGCCGGCCTTGCGCTGGGCCTCTAAGGTATTAAACTCTTTTTCCAAACCTTCGTCCGTTGATTTTCTGGTATAAACCGCACACTTGATTTCTTCCATCGCTATACTCCGAAAAATGCCTGTCCAGAAATTTTGCGCCTGGTAATGGTTCTGGCCACCGCACCGAGCGATTTATAAACCTCACCGTCCATCATAAAACCGCCGTTGACAACGCGCACTTTATAAGTTGCACCTTTGTATTTTTTAACAAGTTCAATACCGGCAACCATTTTATGCTCGCTTAATTCCTTAATTTCCATATTTTCTAACATCCGGCGTGTTTTGTTATCCAGCCCGCCGAAACGCATTTCCTGCAATTTATTGGTAATGCGCCAGACATAATATTCCTTGCGGGTGGAAGTTGTCGGTATATTAAACAGAGCCTCATAATATTCCTTCAATTCAGGAAATGTGAG
>JAUNIW010000012.1:3219-29272 GCA_030523245.1 Pseudomonadota bacterium | reverse complement strand
CAGATGTGACGAGTTGCGGAGCCGATTATAAGCTGGATAAAAACGGAACGGCAAACGGCAAAGACTGCGGTAAGTGTATCCGGAAGGAAACGTGTGCGGATTACAGTCTGATAAACGAAGCAGCCTGCGATACGAGCAAGAATACATTTACTTTCAGCCGGTCGGATGACTACGGCAACAGATGCGGTACCTGTGCGGAAGAAGATAATCCAGAGGGCATTATATTCCGTTTTTATATAGAAGCTCCATATGCTCAATATGCCGGAAACTATTATGTTTGTGAAGGGCCGCTCACATCTCAAGAGATAAGATATATAGGTCAATCACATCCTTGTAACCGTCTGGCAGATTCTGTACAGAGAGATATTTGTTATAGCGACCCGACACATACAGCTTGGTGGCGCGGGGCATTTACAATATATGAAGGGTATATGGAAGAAAGAGAATTTACCTTGCCGGTTGAATTAAAAATTGTCGTGACATATGATGTTCCAATCTATATTGAACATGGCTATTGTCCTTATAATACTCATTCTAATTTTACAGGATGGGGAAATCAAGATTCAGACGTTTATGCGCCAAAAACCGTAACTTTTACCATACCTAAAGGTACGATTGTGGATTTTTTCCACAACAGCGAAGTCTCACATCATCTTCCGGCAATTGATTTTAGTGAGGATGCCATAAATAACCCTCAGCATATAAAAATAGAATATTATATTGATGGAGAAAAACTGCTTCCAGAAGAATTTAATATTAAAAAAGTAGGAAATTATACATATGTGTTTAATGTAGATTATGAGGGGCCGTGGGATGTGACTTATCATAGTTGGAGCGATCATTGGTCAGATATAGGTGAAGGAAATAACTGGGAAGGTTATAAGGAATAATTAGCAGAAAAATATAATATTACACAGAAGAGCGGGGATATCCCCGCTTTTTTATGGTTTGAATGTTGCCGTATCGGTAAGTCGATAGATATATAATATATTATATAGAAAAATATAACATAATAAGTATTTACAATTTATCAGGGATATGTTAATCTTATAATGTCGTTTTTTGCAGATAATCTTCACAAAGGTTAGTTTTGCATCTTGGCAGATTGTAAAATTTTAATCGTTTGGAAGGTTTTTGATAATCTCGGCGCTAAAGCCTATCCTTTAACCCTGCGGTATTTATGCCGCAGGGTTTTTGTTATGTGTGATTGAAATGAAAGGTATAAAAAAATACTGCCCGAAGGCAGTACTTTGAATTGTCGTTTCCGATAATGGAAATCAGTAGTATTTCCATGCGATAGAGCAATTATTACCGGTGTTGCAAGAGCAAGCTTTTGCGGCTTCAACAACGTTAAGAGGAACAGCCTGAGACGAGCCACCCGGTGTAGCCGTAGTGGTAGCACAAGTAGAACCTGTACATGCAGTACCTGGATTTCCGATGTAAACACCACTTAAAGTATTTTTCATTGTAGCGCTGCTGTTGCTTGCTGCTTGGGAAGAATTGTTAACCTGCAAAGCAATCAAACCTGAAGAATAACCGGAACCCCAGTCATTCGTTGATAAGGCAATGCAAGCTTCACGAGACAGATTGTTAAATTCAATGATAAAGGCTTTTTTGTCACCACTAGCCGTGCTATCTGATACATTGATGAAAACAGGACCATTGAATGCATTGGTCAGTGTTGCGGTATCATCACTGTAAGCTGTACCCAGTTCATCCGGAATAACACCCATAGAAACAGCTGTACCGTTTGTCAAACCGGTATAAGTGTTCTGCTGAGCATACAAAGTTTTAACATTGGCCACAATCATAGAAACGTTGTCGGCAATTTTATTGGTTTTGAATTTGTTCATAGCTTTTGAATAACCGGCAATACCACCAACTGACAATACACCGATAATAGCCAGCACGCCCAACATTTCAATCATTGAACGACCAGATTCATTTACTCTCATTGTTTTTCTCCTAAAAAATATAATTATTAAAGTCTCTCAGACTTATTGTGAATTATAGCGGAGCAAGCCTCCTAAACTTGTCCTTGTGGCAGGATACCGCCTAATTCTTTCAAATTTATTAATAACACAAAATTTATTTTTGCGCAATACAACAAGAGATATATTACTTTAGTAATAGTCCGTGAAGATAAGGATTATCCTTATTTTTCGGCATAAGGGTTGTCAGATTTGCGTACAGTCAGACGCAAAGGAATACCCCCCAGATTAAATGTATCGCGCAGGCTGTTGGTCAAATAGCGCAAATAAGAATCGGGCAGTCCTTCGGGATTGCTTGAAAAAATGAAAAATGACGGCGGACGGGCCTTGGCTTGTGTAATAAACTTTAGTTTTATACGGCGTTTGTTTTTGCCCAGCGGCGCAGGGTTTTGTTCCTGTACATCCGAAAACCACTTGTTGAGCGGCGCGGTCGGAATACGGGTATTCCAGCGCTCGTAAACTTTCATTATGGCGCGCATAAGCTTGTCCAAACCCTCTTTTTTGAGGGCGGAAATCGTTACGGTCGGTACACCGGCAACCTGTGTCAGAGAAGTCATAAGTTTGTAATTGAGTTTGTCTAGCGCTTCTTTGCGGTTGGCTATGTCCCATTTGTTGACGGCAATGACGAGAGCGCGTCCTTCGTCGATAACGCGGCGGGCAATCGTCAAATCCTGCTTTTCCAAAACGGCGTCGGCATCTAAAACCAAAACGACAACCTGTGCCATGTCAGTCGCATATTTTGTGCTTTCTACCGACATCTTTTCAAGCGAATCGGTAACTTTGGACTGCCGGCGTAAACCTGCAGTATCAACCAGTCTGAATTGCTGTCCGTTCCATTGCCAGACAGTGGTAATGGCATCACGTGTCATTCCGGCCTCGGGACCGGTCAGCATCCTTTCATCGTTCAGCAGGGCATTGACCAGAGTCGATTTACCGACATTAGGCCGGCCGACAAAGGCTATCTGAATCGGAGCAGCTGCCGTTTTTTCGTCTTTTCCGGTGTCGTCTTTGTCATTTTTTTCTGCCGCATTTTCGGATATTTCATCCGGCTGCGGTTTCAGTTTTTTTTCGGCCTGAGCCAAAGCGTCATATAAATCTTCAAAACCTAAGCCGTGTTCGGCCGAAAAAGGAATCGGTTCGCCCAAACCCAGTTTATAGGCTTCATAAATACCGTTTTCCTGCGTCTTTCCTTCGCATTTGTTTGCCAGAAGAATAACCGGTTTATGAGTCTGGCGGACTAAATCGGCAAATTGTTCGTCATAGGGTTGTACACCGGCGCGGGAATCAAATAAAAACAGGCAGATGTCGGCTTCATTTATGGCCAGTTGTGTTTGCTTCCACATACGGCTTTCCATATTGTCGGTTGTTGAATATTCGTAACCGGCCGTGTCAATAAGCCGTAAATCCAAATCACGGAATTTTGCCGGTGCCATTTTACGGTCACGCGTAACGCCCGGCTGATCATGAACAATAGCCAGTTTTTTGCCGACAAGACGATTAAACAGAGTTGATTTCCCGACATTCGGACGTCCGATAATGGCAACAGAAAGCACGCTTTTCTCCTTATTTATATGCAATTAAATCCGCGTCTGTCGTCACAAAGACGATATAACCGTCAGCCACAATCGGTGCCGCATTCAGCTCTTCGCCCACGTCAATGGTGCTTAAAAGTTTACCGGTTTGCGGCATATAAAGCTGAAGGGTGCCGTCAGACAGCGTTACGACGAGACGTCCGCCCAACATCAGCGGACTGAAAATGATTGTGTCCGCAGACTTTTTCTCCGGACGAATCGGCGTTGCCCACAAAATATCCCCGTTTTCTTTGTTTACGGCGACCAAATCATTGGCATTGGTCACAATATAAAGAGTGCTGCCGACCAGCAGCGGTGTGCTGATACTGCCGATTTCTCTTTCCCATTTACGCATGCCGGTGCGTAAATCTATGGCCGTCACAATGTTAGAGTTGCCTATGGCATAAACGGTCTGGCCGTCTATAACCGGTGCGGATTTTATGGTATCCAGAAAAGTTGAAGAATAGGCCTGCCGGTTGGAAATCAGAACATCCGACCACAACGGTGAACCGAGTGTGGCGTTGAAAGCCTGAATTTCCCCGTTTGAAAAGCCGGTAACAACCATATCCAGTTGTGGCGCATAAGCCGCAGGCGCACCGCCGACAAGCGTGGTGTTTTCCAGTGAAATATCATACTTCCACTGTTCTTCACCGGAGGCGGCTTTCAGGGCATAAAATTTATTGTCTACACTTTGAATATAGACATTACCGTTGGCAACCATAGGGGCAATCCGCAGGGGTGTCTGTAACGACTTCTGCCAGAGAATTTCTCCCTTTTTGGCACTGACGGCATATACAACCCCGTAACCGGTTGTGGCATATATCGTGCCGTTGTCCAGAGCTATGCCGGCGCCTTTCAGGGCGGTGTCGTCAACATTATCATTGTCGGAGCGGAGTTTTATGTCCCAAAGAACTTCTCCGTTCTGCAGATTAAAAGCACTCAGCAATCCCGCCGCATCCAGCGTATAAATACGACCATCGGCAATCAGCGGTTTGGAAATCAGAAATTCTCTTTTGGAACCGCCTTTGCCGAAACTGCTGTCCCATTGTTTTTGGAAACTGCTTCCCACGGCAAAATTGGACTGGATATGCTGCGCGTTATAGCCTTCCTGAAGCCAGTTCCGATTGGTAACCGATGCCGGAATACTGATATGGGCAGAGCTGTTGGCTACGTCGGGCTTGACAGCTGCAATCGGATCCAAAACCGAAATCCGTTTGCCCTCCGGAAGAACTTTGTCGCCGGAGCAGGCGCTGACAAGAAATCCGGCTGCCAAAATCCAACCGGTCAGATTTATTGTTTTGAGATTCAACATGCAATCACCTGATAAAGATTTATGACTATTCTGCCGTATTCAGCGAAGACAGCATTTCCTGAACTTTTGACTTGAAACTGTCAGACAAATCTTTGACGTCTAAAAGTTTGGTATAGATTTCACGGGCTGTTTGCAAATCACCTTCACGAATAGCAGCCATGGCCAGTAAATCATTGGCCAGCGGTGTCCAGGAATTATCGGCTTCCAATACAGGTTTTAACAAATTTGCCAGTTCTTGTTTGGAAAGCGTGTCAACCTGATAGGTGGCATATTTTATCAAGGCAATATGCCGTACTTCGTCATTGACCTGTTTGTCTTTAATCAGCGAATCGAGCATTGCCAGAGCTTCTTCATTTTTTTGCTGTTCAAATTTGATGTTGGCAATCTGCAGGCGGGCAAAATCTCCGTAAATACCGTGGTCAGACTGGTTGATTTTTTGCAAAGCGGCAATCATGGCGTCCGGATTATCCTGTTTGCGGGCTGAATCCATGTAGTTTTCGGTTGTGAGCTGATTGCGCTGCAGTTTCCAGCTTTTGATTTTTTCAAAAGATACGGCGCCGCTGACGGCTATAACAACAATGGCAATGATAATCAGGCCGTAACGATTCCACAATTCTTTAAAACTGTCGTTTTTGACTTCTTCATTGACTTCATTGATAAATGCATCCGTTATATCCGGTGCGGTATCGGCTTTAGGTTTGTCTACCTGTACGGTTTTAACCGTCTTTTTCTTGATATTTGATACTTTTTGTGCAGCCGGTTTTGCAGCGGTTGTTTTCTTAATTTTTTTCTCGGTATTTTTCATCATTTTATCCTTATAAAAACAAAAGTTAACCTATCCATAGCAAAAAAACACAGATAAAGCAAATGTTTTCTCAGCTGTTTCGGACAATTTCCCGAATAATATAGCCTCTGACCCAGCGCAGATCTTCAACCGGCATATTTTTACCGAAAATCATACTCTTGTCATGTGAAACAACAGAAAGGTAGTATCTGTCGGTTGTCGGGTTGTGCCCCACATCTACGGCCTGAATTTGATTTTTGGGCAGGAACTCGGCGTCCATACGTAAAAACATAAGATTGTGTCCTAAAATAATATCGCGGTTTGTTACGATTAAAACATCTTTGCTGAATAAACTCAGCAGGGCAAAAGAGATGATGGCAAAACAAAGAGCCAGAAGGCTGCAAAACCACCATAGTCCGATAACCGGTAGCAATTCCGTGTGGAAATATATAAGCGCTCCCGCACCCAGCGCAACAACCAGAGTTCCCAGACAGGAAAGCAGGCTGTAAGCGTCAAAAAACAGATATTTTTCTTTGACGATGACTTTATTGTTTTTGACAACGCACTTCACCGAATCCGGTGCTGTCTGCTGTGTTTGAAACAAAGCCTTAAGCTGCCACTTTCTGGCCATTTCTTTCAGGGTTTTGTTAAGTTCGGCATGGTGGCGGGAAACCAAGCCCTGATCTGTCATAAACAATGCCGGCATTTTAAGTTTTGCGGCATAATATTCCCAGATTTTACGGATATTGCGGCCGCTGGTGCTGATATACAACGGTACCCGCTTGTTTTTATCGTGGTGATAAAGTTCAATAATATAACGGTTACGGTTTATCAGGCCGAATTGATAATATTCCGCTTTGAAAAGCACGCCCAGATAATTGTATAAATCTTCGGTTTCGACTTTTTTGTCGCCAAATAAAGGTTTATGGACAATCCGTATTTTGTCGCCGTCAAAAAAGATTTTTTTGTAGCGCAGCATTGCCATAACGGAAATAGTTATAATCAAAACACCAAAGATGAAAACAAAAGCATCAAAAAAGTAACGCAAAGCGCCTGCTTCGGGTACGGGTGCCTGATTGGGCAGGCTGAAATTGTAGTCCGTTTCTGCCGGTTCCAGAAAATAGGTGAAGGCCTCAAAAAGTCCCAGTGCGGCAAAAACCAAACCGAAAAAAACACCCCAGACGGCCAGTCGGCACGGAATACGGTCTTTTTGCGAGGCCGGTAGTTTTTCAATATCAAATTTGAATTTGTAGCTGTAATGATCCGGAGCCGTATAGGTCATTATTGTTCTCCCGTGAAATAATTTTTTTCTAATTTATCCCAATAAAAAATTTTTTTCATCAATTTTTTTAAATAATGTTTGTTTTTCTCAGATTTGAGGGTAGTATAAAACATATTTTATTTAAAAATGGTGTAATAAATGTTAAGTACAAGCATATTTTCTTCGGGTTACAATGTCTTGTTTGGTGTTTTGTCGCTTTTTCTGGGCATTGCTTCTGTTTTTTTGGTCCGGACATCAAAAGAATTCCGCGGTTTGTTTTTGTTCCAGCTGGGCGGTTTGTTTGTGGTTCTTATTACTTACCTGACATCTAATGAGCATGTTTTATACAAGGTAGGGCTGAATTTTAATTTTGTGGCTTTTGTTGAAATGATTTTGGCGCTGCTGGCCTCGGTTATCTGGATAAATGCGGCGGCAGAGCTGCAAAATAACCAGCCGGCCAATCGGGAAATGCTGGCGGTGTATCTGACCGCCTGTCTGACAATCGGTCTTTATTTTACTTTTTTGAATTACAGCCAAAAAGATGCAAATCTCTTCAATTCGATTATGGCGCTGTTCGGCTTGTCTTTGCTGCTGTTGGTTACCATTTTCCGCAGTGTGGAATTTTTTAATCTGGGTAATCTGCTGCTGTTTTGTTCGGTATTTATGCTGTGGGGCAAGTTGATTGTTTCGGCTTATTTTTTCACTTACAGCTGGCTTAATCTCAATATTTTTAACTGGTTTTGGATTTATATTTTTACGGCGGCGGTTATTTTTACCAAAATACATCAGCAACAAACGGATTTGCAAAAAAGCTGGAATATGATTGATAAACTGAATTTGCAGTTTACGGCTATGATTGATTCTTCACCGTTTCCGATTGTTATTTCTAAAATTACCGGCGACAGGCTGCTGCTTATTAACCATAAGGCCGGTGAGTTGTTTGGCATTACCAAAAAAGAATGCGCCTATTTTAAGCTGGAAGATTTTTTTGTGGATACCGAAAACCGGCGGAGTTTTTTTGAAACGCTGGAAAAAAATCATGAAGTACAGGATTTTGATTTAATGGTGTGCAATTTGATAAATTCTTCGCCGTTTTGGCTGTCGGTTTCGGCCAAAACAATAGAGTACAACAACGAGATGGCGCTGTATATGGCTTTTCAGAATATTACACTGCGTAAGGCGCGTGAATCTTCGTTGATGTTTCAGGCCGAGCGGGATCCGCTGACAATGGCGTGGAACCGTCGTTATTTTGAAAAAAACGTACCGGAAAAAATCAAAAAATCATTGCAAAATCTGCAGAATTTCAGTTTATTGATGATTGATGCCGATAAGTTTAAGAATATTAACGATACATACGGCCATAAGGCGGGGGATAAGGTTTTGACCGAACTGGTTGCCTGCTGTCAGAATGATTTGCGCGAAGATGACATTGTCTGCCGTTACGGCGGTGAAGAATTTATGATTTTTCTGGATAATACCAATACCCAGTCGGCGCGTGCAGTGGCAGAACGTTTGCGGCAGAGTATTGCCAATTTGGAGGTTGAAGGCGAACAAGGTGAAAAAATCCGTTTCACGGTCAGTATCGGGGTTGTTTCATCAGAAAAAACAGCCAGTCTTGATGTTTTGCTGAGACAGGTTGATGATGCGACATATCTGGCTAAGGACAGAGGACGCAATCGGGTAGAAATTTATGACGAGCAACTGGTAAAACAGATTATGAAAAAGAAAACGCCGGATCAAAAACGTAATATTCATCCCGTTTTCCAAAATGAAGAAAATGAAGAAATCTCGCTTTTGGACAATTATGAAAATAAGATTTTGTGAGGAAAGAAAATGACTTGTCCCTATCAGCAAATCTGCGGCGGCTGTCCGTATCGTCATTTGGGCAGAGAAGAATATCAAAAGATGAAAACGCAGCAGTTTGAGCGTATACTGACACAAATCCGGCAGGATAATATTAAGACGGGACAGCCGGTTTTTATAGCTGACGGCACACGCCGTCGTGCCGCGCTGGCGTTTTTGTATCAGCGGGGAAAACTGCAGCTTGGTTTTAACGAAAACCGGAGCCACGCCCTGGTAGATATCCGGAGCTGTTCTTTGCTGACACCGGCCATCAATGCGGTATTGCCGCTGCTTTATAATTTTTTGACCGGATTTTGTGCCATAAAAAGTACGGAGAAGCTCAAAAATAAAAAATTCCGTACCTATAATATCGGGCGTGGTGATGTTCATCTGACTGAAACGGCCGGCGGACTGGATATTTTATTTGAAATCGGCGAACCGCTGAGTTTGGAACACCGGATGTGTTTGTGTGATTTTGCCGGAAACGACGGTATTGCCCGTATATCCGTTCACACGGGGCAGAATAAAGCGGAAACGATTGTGGAAAAAAATCGGCCGTATCTGGATATCGGCGGCTATCAGGTTTTTGTACCGGCCGGAACTTTTCTGCAGGCTTCGCGGGAAGGCGAACAGGCTCTGTTGAATTTGGTTATGCATTATATCGGTACAACAGATGGCAAGGTGGCTGATTTGTTTTGCGGGGTAGGAACTTTTTCTTATCCGCTGGCAGCGAATCGCAATTGTAAAATTACGGCGGCGGATTCATCGGAAGAGTTGTTGGACGGTTTCCAAAAGTCGGTTAATCATAATATGATTCCTAACATTAGCATTTGTCGCCGGAATTTGTTTAAATATCCGCTGGACAGTCAGGAATTAAAAGGTTTTGATGCGGTTGTATTTGATCCGCCGCGGGCCGGTGCTGCTGCACAGACGGCACAGATTGCCGCAATGCCGCAGGCGGATAAACCGGCCAGAGTGGTGGCGGTATCGTGCAATCCGCATACGTTTGTCAATGACGCCAATACGTTGCTGGGCGGCGGATACAAACTGGCCGAAGTTACATTGGTTGACCAGTTTGTTTATTCTACGCACAGCGAATTGGTTGCTTTATTTGAAAAATCAGAGGAGGAAAAATGAACACAGAACAGCATAAATTACAGCAGATGGCAAACGCCATTCGTTTTTTGAGTGCCGAAGCTATTGAAAAGGCCAAATCCGGACATCCGGGAATGCCTTTGGGAATGGCCGATGCGGCAGCCGTTTTATTCGGCCGTTACCTTAAAATCAATCCGGCGGCGCCGCGCTGGTTTGATCGCGACCGTTTTGTTTTGTCTGCCGGCCATGGTTCGATGTTGTTGTATTCGTTGTTTTATCTTTTGGGATATAACGACATAACACTTGATGATTTGAAGAATTTCCGGCAGCTCGGTTCCAAGACGGCAGGACATCCGGAATACGGTCATCTGGCCGGTACGGATATGACAACGGGGCCGTTGGGACAGGGGATTTCTTCGGCGGTGGGTATGGCTTTGGCCGAACGCCGGATTAACGCTGTTTTTGGTGATAACCTGTGCAATCACTATACTTATGTTATGTGCGGGGACGGCTGCTTAATGGAAGGTATTTCCGAGGAAGCTATTGCGTTGGCCGGTTTGTGGAAACTCAACAAGCTGATTGTGCTGTGGGATAATAACAATATTACGATTGACGGTACGGTTGATATGGCTAACGGTACGGATCAGTTAGCACGTTTCAAGGCCGTCGGCTGGAACACAATCAGCGTTGACGGTCATAATCACGAAGAGATTGCCAACGCCATTGAGCAAGCGCAAAAATCGGATAGACCGACACTGATTGCCTGCAAAACGACGATAGGTTACGGTGCGCCGCACAAACAGGGAACATCAAAAGTTCATGGTTCGCCGCTCGGTGCCGAAGAACTGGCAGCTATGCGGCAGGAATTGGGATGGACGGCGGACCCGTTTGAGGTACCGACGGAAATTATGGCGGCCTGGCGTGCAGCCGGCCAACGTTCGGCGGCCGCTTATGCCGAATGGCAGAAAAATGCGGCGGATAATGCCGGATTTATGGCATATATCAATAATGAACTGCCGGAAAAATGGTCCAAGGATTTGGATGAACTGAAAAAGAAAGCTGTTAAAGAACAGATATCGGCAGCCACGCGTAAGGCTTCGCAGATGTGTCTGGAAAATATCATCGGTCGGATTCCGCAGATTGTCGGCGGTTCGGCAGATTTGGCCGCATCTAATCTGACGTTTGTCAATGGTATGAAGACAATCACGGCATCTGATTATAATGGCAACAATGTTATGTATGGTATTCGCGAACATGCGATGGGGGCCATTATGAACGGTATGGCTCTGCATGGCGGTGTTATTCCGTACGGCGGTACGTTTTTTGTGTTCTCGGACTATATGCGTCCGTCTATGCGTCTGGCGGCCTTAATGGGGCTGCGGGTGATTTATGTCCTGACGCATGATTCTATCGGTGTCGGCGAAGACGGACCGACACATCAACCGGTAGAACATCTGGCTTCTTATCGGGCAATGCCGAATATTTATACATTCCGGCCGTGTGACGTGGTCGAAACGGCGGAAGCATGGGAAATTGCTTTAACGAGTGAGAAAACGCCGAGTATTTTGGCGTTGTCACGACAGAGTGTGCCGACTTTGCGGACAGAAACGGCTGAAAATCTGAGCCGGCGCGGTGCTTATATTATTTCTGAGGCACAGCGTTCACCACAAGCAACAATTATTGCCACGGGAACAGAAGTGGCTTTGGCTGTGGAAGCACAAAAACAGCTTCGGGCAGACGGTATAGAAGTCAATGTTGTATCTATGCCGTGTTGTGAGCTGTTTGACGCTCAGCCGGCTGAATACCGGAATGCCGTTTTGGGACGGGCACCGCGGCTGGCTGTTGAAGCGGGTGCAGTTTACGGTTGGGAGCGCTATACCGGCAGCAGTGAACAGGTTATCGGTCTTGATTGTTTTGGCGCTTCCGGCAAAGGCGAGGAAGTTTATCGGTATTTTGGTATCACAGCCGAACAGGTCGTGAAAAAGGTAAAAGAGCTGATTTAACCGGTTTGAAAACGGCTGTTATTTTGAGACATAAAAAATTCCCGTTCGGAAGAGCGGGAATTTTTTTGGAGATACCGTCGGTTTTACCAGACCTCGTTATATTTCAAGTTCGGGTCATTCAGACGGTTTTTGTAATTAGGAGAGCCGCCTTTTTCGAAAGATGTAGGAGGTTCTGAGGTTCCTGTTAAGTATTCAGCTTTATCAATATAATCGTAGTCTGATTCGCTATTTCTTCCGCCATACAAGTTTTTCCGGTCAAAATAGCAGTAGACGGTCGCATAACCTTCCAAAGTACGGTTTAATACCGGAAACAGGTTCCAATAAATTGAAGTTGAACCTAATTGATAAGCTGGTTTTGCTGTTTGCAAGCTTGCAGGATATAAGTCAGAGAGATAAAGAAATCCCATGTAGGTTGCCCATCCGCGTACATAGTCTCCGGCTTCACACTTCGGTTTACCACAAAGTTCTCTTGTGGATGTTTTTAGCCAAGTACTTTGCTGAATGGTTACAGGTGCCATATACGATTCGTCATTGGTAGGAGCTGTTAAGACATATTCAACGGTACTTAAGCTTACACTATCAGACGGTGTCGGAGTTCCGTTAACTCTTGTTTCTACCGTTCCTTCAACAGATGCACTTTTGAAAGTGTATTTGTTTTCAGCCATCTTCTGAAGAATGCTATCAGATGGTGATGGATCCCTTAGTATCTCGGGGTAAACGTAATAAATATCATTATCTCCCTTTTGAACCTGACCGGCTATTCCCATTTGAAAACTGCTCGGCGCTAAGGTAATGACACGGCCATACCCCGGAGGACACTGCGGTGCAGGAACACTCCCTAAATAAGGAGAGGCCCAAGCTTCATCAGATCCTATAGTAAGTTTTCCATCTTCAACTTGTTTGAAGTCATCTTTTTGTGCCCATTCTGTTAAAGCAAGGGAGTTACTAGCTCCTTCTTCTAGGTAGCTGTTATTTACAAGATAAATACCTTTATTGATAAAGTCCGGCAAAATATCGCTCAGACGAGCACCGCCGCGGGTTGTCAGTTTGATATCATGCATTACCGAGGTGTATGCCGGATTAACCATATAGGTGTCGTAACGGTTAATGCCTGTACCTTCAAATTGTGTGAGTTTCTCATCTTTTACCAACTGCGGGACTTTGTAACCATGGCTGCCACTGACCGGATTGTTGGCAACAAAGCGGGAAGCCGCAATTACGCCGTTACCGTCAAAAGCTCCGTTGGTAGATGTGGTTGTAGGGACACTTCTTTCACCATGAACTTCCATATAGCCTTTACGCATATAAATTGTTCCGGGGTCTGTCCGATTGCTGGTGAGGAAATTACCGGTTTCGCGTTCAGACATCGTTACATTGTTATTTTTATCTTTTGTTGCGCCTTGGTCAATCATAAGGATGTTATGGGCTTGTTTGTCTTTCAGGTTATAGTTATTCGCAACAATATTCTGATCCAGATTGCCGGCATTGTATTTTTTTGTGACAATGTTGATACCGGAATGATGGTTGAATCTGCCGACAGAAATGTTGGCTACCGGTGCTACGGCCGTACTTGGTTTCGTGTCTCCATAAGGCGAAACGGACAGTGCTCCGTGAATGGCAACATCATATTTTGCTTCCCACTCGCTGTTAGCTGTCGCGTCAGGACGTGTAAAGCAGTCATTGATGGCACCGCTAAAATCATCACCTTCAAAGCTCTGTCCCTCGACATCATTATTGCCGCGGACGCTGAAAACCGGACGGTGCTGACCGTCTAAGTTTCTTATGATTTTCAGGTTGGCATCAGCCAAATCAACGTGTCCATTCTCAAATAATGTTCTGTGGTCATGTTTGTCACCAACTTCGTCACTATCCCTGTCATTTCTTTCACCAATTCGGAATTCTGTGTCATGCATTCTGGCCTCAAATCCCCAGTTGCGTAACAGAAGGGTATTATCTTTGATTGTTTCGTCTAAGTGGCCATCATCGTTGTCTTCATGTGCATAATCCGACATCCTAGCAGCCTGAATGATAACAGAATTACTAGAGGCTTCCAATCTTTCTGTACCGCGTAAGCTGACATTGCCTCCATATACTTCGGCGATATTTTTAATTGTTTTGCCTTGGAAATTTTTATCTGCGTATAAGTTGATTTGAGCTTTGTGGTCAGAATTTTGATCTATATATTGAGAATCTTCTTCATTATATCTTAAAAAAATACCGTTACCATTGAATTTGGCAAAAGTTTGTGCCCAGTCACCGTCATAGAGATTGTCTCTGATTAAGACGCCGTCTTTATTAGCATTCAGCCATTTGAGTTCGTCATTTATGTTTTCGGAACCGACAGACAGTTCAGCAGCCCGAATCCTCTGCGTATCCAGTTGTCGTGTCGCTAATAAAGCGTCAATTTTGGTGTTGGCTCCGACGGATACAGGAAACAGAGGCATTGCTTCGACATCCGTATTATATTTTATCGGGTCAAATTCAGCACTTGTCGGGCCGGCAGTTCTTTTCCAGCCGTCTTGCAGAATCTTTACTTTTTCAGGGAGAAGCAAGTTATTATTCGGACTCTCTCCTGGTTCATAACCATTAAGGGATATAATATCTTCACCGAGCAGGGTTAAATGGCCGCCAACAGTACCACCCATGGTACCTCCTTGAACAGACTCTCGACTGGCTTGAATAACATAGTTATCCATACCACGTGAATTTCTGGTTGGCAAGGCTCCGATTTTGATGCTTTCCCAGCCGTCTTTGGCCGCTGTTTTGATACTGCTGGCCAGATTCAGATTTCTAAGGTTGCTCAGATTACCGGCCGTATCTACATTGAAACCGTGCTCCTGAGTTCCGTCTGCAGCTGTAATATTGCCGTATTGTAAGTTTGTTTCGTCAGCTTTCAACTGGCCGTTACCGGCTTCTAAGGAACCGTGAACATAGGCGTTCGGATTGGCCGCGCTGTTGGCAATATATAAGCCGTAGCCGCCGGTTTCCGTTGTTTCTCCGGAGTCCGGATCTGTGCTTTGCGGGCCGTTGTCGGCACCGACAATCAAACTCTTAATGTTGCGGATACTCCACGGGCCGGTAGCGTCCTGATACAAATCTTCCGTGCTGGACGGACCACCCATATATAAATCCGTACGCATCGTGTTTTTCCACAAGGAATCGACGCCGTCACCTGCATCACGTCCGCGTTGCAGGTATTTGGTATAATCCAGTTCATTGCCGGCCGAAGCGCTAATGGTGTCTGCCGAAGCCGTCACAATAGAGTAGGTGTTCGGATTTCCGGTAAAGTTGTTGGTAAAGTCATCGTTTTCTAATTTCCAGATACCGCCGATACCGCGTGCCGAGTGTTCCCCTGTGGTATAACCGCCGCTGGAACCGATTAAAGCAGCAATGCGCGCCGTCCGCTCCTGCCCGATTCCGTTTTCTTCATCCAATTTTGCCGGAAACAGCAGCAAGGTTGTCAGGTTGTTGCCCTGCCGTGCTACAGAAACCTGAATATTGTTGCCGTCATAATTGTAAAGTGCTTTCTCGACATTAAAACCGTATGGCAGATAAGTTGATAAATCACTTAGCTGCAATGTGCGGGTATTTTCACTGTTTTTAACCATGTCTCCCAAAAGGGTAGAGTAGTTTGCCGCTACGTAGTCATTTGCCGCATTGCTGATGGTGCGGATAGTTGTGGCAGTGTTGATATCTTCCACTTCCATCGTGCGTTCAGCCGACTTTTTGTACATTGTCGGCGTAACAACGGCAATAAGCCCCAACATAGCAAGGGCTTCAATCATTAAGCCACCCTTCTGTATGATAGATTTGCTGAAATTACGGCGTTTCATCGGTTTTCTCCTTAACTAAAAATCTCTAATTTCCTTGCGCTTGCTGTTCTTTTCGATAGGCATCCATCAGACCGGCACAATGGCCGCCCGTGTCTGTCGTCCGAAATCTCTGAAACGAAAACAGGCAAGGTATTCCCGAGGCTGAGCAGGCGTTTTGGAATCTTTCGGCGGGACGGTCAGTTAACATCGTCCGCGGAAAAACAAAATTGATATATTTGCTTTTGGCTTCAACCGTGGTTTCGGTTTTGTCATAAAGCGTCTGAATGGCAGAACGGCCGGCCAGATGACAGTTATATTGGGTATTCGGAAAATCACACCACATCCAGCCCGTGTTTTTCATTCCGTTTAAATCTTTGGCCAGATAAGTCGTAAACGCCGGCAGCGGTGCATTTATTTCTGCCGTATGTGAAGAACCGTCCAGTTCCATCGTGAACTGGGTTTTGGTTTTAGACAGCCAGCGTTCCGGAATCTGGGCATAAGAAATTAAATAACGGTATTGGGAATTCCGGCAGTCTTTAAGAGTCGGTGTCGGCGAACTATGGAGCAAATCTCCGGAAAAACAGTATATATCGTGATAGATTTGGTACGCTCCGTTTTCTGTATCATAGCCAATCGGCAGATTGTCCTGCAATGAGGTATAACCGAAATCGGCGTTTTCTTCACCCAGTTCAAAAACAGGCGAAGTCGAGCCGCTGCCAAACATGGTTCCGCTGTTGTACATAACCTCGCAATCCCAGGTACGGAAATAGGCCAGATGTTCCGCCCGAAAGCGATTGATATAAGACGAGGCTTTGATTTCGGAAAAGACATTGACTTTATCTTCACGCGGAGAGGTATTGAAAAAACTCAGCATGACCATAAATGTAGCCAATAAAATCCAAATGTACATAATTATCCCTCAAACTATATTAACTGTTACCCTTAATCTACCATAAAAACAAGCGCAGAACCAGCATAATTTGCAAAGGCAGCCGATTCTTCACATTTTTGTAACAATTTATAGCATGAAGGCCGTAAATATTTTATTAAAGCGGTAATTCCTTGCCTGTCTGAGCAGATAAAGCTGCAATAATCGGTTTGTCTGCCGGTGCAAAATCATATTCTTTCAGAGCGGAAAGGCTGACCCATTTATATTGCTCGTGCTCCAGAACAACAGGAATGTCCTGACTTTTACAGGTTGCCCAATAACAATGCAACTGTACTTGCCCGAAATCATAGTCATAAGTTGTATCAATAAAGTGCCTGCCGACGCAGATTTGGAGTTGCATTTCTTCTTGAAGTTCGCGCTCCAGACATTGTTCCAGCGTTTCACCCTTTTCCAGTTTGCCGCCGGGGAATTCCCATTTGTATTCTAAATCTTTACCGTGTTTGCGCTGGCCGATTAAAATCTTTCCGTCACACATAATCAGACCGGCCGCTACTTCAATTTTTTTCATTTTATCCGTCTTTATATAAAGTTAACATCCGGCCGTCAGGATAATACGGTGGTTTCGGTTTGTCAAGCCGTGCGGATTTTTACCTTGACCGGATATCCGGTTCTTGTATAATACGGCAAAACGGTGTATTTGGGGTTGCGGTTTTTGCTGAAGCTGTCCCTGTCTGAAAAGGAAATTTTGATGAAAGAGAAAACTTTTACCCGTGTGTTGTGGGTCTTTACGGCAATCAATGTTTTATATCTGCTGGCAACGATTTTTATCAGCGAAGCGGCTATGGGTGATGATTTGGAACATATTCATGCCTCATGGCTTGTGTGGCAGGGGCAGACACCGTACACGGACTTTTTTGAACATCATCATCCGCTGATGTGGTATTTATTTGCGCCACTGGCCGGTCTTTTTGAGGGGAAAATCTTTATTTTCTTTGCGGCACGGTTTTGTATGTGTCTGGCAGGATTGGTTACGCTTTGGATTGTCTACCGGCTGATAAAAGATTTTTGGGGTGATAAAATTGCCGCTTTGCTGGCTGTGTGCCTTTTTTGCTTCAGTACGGTGGCGCGTGATGCGCTGGTGCAGTTCAAGCCGGATGCCTTGATGCATCTTTTCTTTTTCGGCGGATTGTATTTCTTTTTTACCTTTTTGCGGGATGACAGGCAAAAACAGCTGAATACTGCCGTCGGGTTATGGGGTGTTTCGTTTTTGTTTTTGCAGACGGAAATATTTTTGCTGCTGCCGGTGGGGCTTTGCGGAATTTATCTGCTGGCCGTTAAAAAAATTAAGTTTCAAAATGTCCTGAAAGCGCTGCCGTGGGCACTGCTGCCGCTTTTGCTGTTGGCCGTGTGGCTGCTTCTTTGCGGAAATGCACAGCGTTATTTTGAAACAAACTGGCTGCTCAATGCCGATATCCTTAATGAAATCTGGAGCAGGCGAATCCATGACTACAGTGATTTTTACGGCTTTTTTGCGGTGGGTGCGGCAGCCGCAATTTATTTGTTAATATCTAAACCGGATATCTATGTGCGGATTTTACTGGTGATGTATGTGGTCGAGTTGCTTCTGCGGACAACTTATATTTCCATATGGATTTATTACTTTAAGATTTTGCTTTTATATAATGCTGTTTTGGTCGGTCTGGTGGTCAGCCGTTTTTATCGGAAGAAAGAACAGACGGCTTGGATTTGTCTGCCGTTTTTGATTTTACTGTGCGGCAAATTTTGGATGTTTGAAAGTGCGTCAACCGGCGCAACGGATATGAATACGCTGCAGGTTATGCAGGTGGCGACCGTTATTGCCCAAAATTCTGCGCCGGATGATGTTGTTGTCAGTCCTTCCGGCATTCCAATGGGTATTTTTAATAAAAATCCTCATTATTACTGGTTTTCATGGCAATATATGGGGCGTTTGGATGAGGCTAGATTCCATTATGCCGAACCATTTGATATCATGAAAATTATTACCGAAACAAAACCCAAGTTTGTTTATTGGGACGAATGGAAAAAAGAAAAACAGGAAGAGCGGCTGCCTTATAAAATACAGCCCGAAATTATGAAAGTTTTATATCATCCCGTTGTGTATGATACTTTGTTTTTGCGAAATGACTGATTTTTGTGCAGGGTTTGGTATGTATAGACTTTAGATTAAGACATCGTTAATATTTGTGTTGCTATCTTGAATAGTGAAAATGCTGAAATAAAGATTATCTCTATTACCGCAGACAATAATTAAGGATGTAAGTATATGGCCAATAAGAAAAATGTCGGTTTTGTGACGGCTGTGAACGGCAGCGTGATTGAGGTGGAGTTTCCCAAACAGCTTCCGGCAGTGTATAATGAGTTAAAAATAGGCAGTCTGACGGCAGAAGTGCAGGGATATGCCGATGAGAAAACCGTACGCGCTCTGGCTATGGGGTCAACAAAAGGTCTGGCGCGGCAAACGGAGGTGGTGGATACGGGGCATCCTATCGAGGTGCCGGTCGGTGATGCGGTGCTGGGGCGGATGTTCAATATTTTCGGCCAGCCGATTGATAACGGCGGGGCTTTAAAAAGCGAAATACGCCGTCCGATTCATGCCGAGGCTATTCCGTTGTCCGAAAGACAAACCAGTTCGCAGATTTTTATTTCCGGTATTAAAGCCATTGATTTGCTGGCTCCGATGGAGCGCGGCGGCAAGGCCGGATTGTTCGGTGGTGCCGGTGTCGGTAAAACCGTATTGATTACCGAACTGATTAACAATATGGTCGGCCGTTATGAAGGTGCCAGTATTTTTTGCGGCGTGGGTGAGCGTTCCCGTGAAGGTGAACAGCTTTACCGTGAAATGAAAGACGCCGGTGTTTTACCAAAAACGACTATGGTTTTCGGACAGATGAACGAAGCACCGGGGGTGCGGTTTCGGGTACCGCTGACGGGATTGACCATGGCAGAATATTTCAGAGATAAAGAAAAGAAAGATGTATTGCTGCTTATAGATAATATTTTCCGCTTTGTGCAAGCCGGTTCCGAAGTTTCTGTTCTGTTGGGGCAAATTCCGTCCCGTGTGGGATATCAGCCGTCTTTGGGAACAGATATTGCCGCTTTGGAAGAACGTATTTCATCGACAAAAGATGCGGCAATTACTTCTATTCAGGCCGTATATGTGCCGGCTGACGATTTCACGGATCCGTCTGCCGTACATACGTTTGCGCATTTGTCTTCCAGTATCGTATTGTCCCGCAGCCGGGCTGCACAGGGATTGTATCCGGCCGTTGACCCTTTGGCCTCAGCTTCGAATATGCTGACACCGCTGATTGTGGGCGAACGGCATTACAGAGTGGCTGTGGCCGTACGTAAATGTCTGGCCGAATATGAGGAACTTAAAGATATTATTGCCATGCTGGGATTTGACGAATTACCGGAGCATGACCAGCAAACCGTACTGACGGCGCGGAAACTGGAACGCTTTTTGACGCAGCCGTTTTATACAACATATCAGTTTACGGGCATGGAAGGACGTTCGGTTGATTTGGAAAAGACAATAGAAGGCTGTGAACGCATTCTTTCCGGCGAATTTAATTATTTGTCGGAAAATGATTTCTTTATGGTCGGAGATATTGACGAGGTTATTGCCAAAACAAAAGATAAAAAAGAAGCTTATGAAAAAGCCAAAGCAGAGGAGGCGGCCTGATGTTGCTGACAGTGTGTTCGCCTATGGGGGAAGTTCTTAAAGAAAAAATTTTGAAAGTTGCCGTCGAAACACTGGCCGGTTCTTATACCCTTATGCCCAAACATGTGGATTTTGTGGCGGCAATGACCCCGAATATCGTGCGTTACACGGATGTTAACCATGCCGAAAAATATGTGGCCTGTCACCGCGGAATTGTCGTTAAAAAAGGGCAAAACGTGACAATCAGCGTGCAAAATGCCGTGGCCAGTCCGTCTTTGGAAATGCTGACGGATGTTATTCGGCGGGATTTTAAAGAAAATGAAGAACGGCGCAAAGAACTGAATCTGGCTATGGCTCGTCTGGAACTGGGATTGGTACGGGGATTCGGCAGACTTAAGGATAGCGAAAATGGCTGAAGATTTTGATAATGTGTCGGAAAAAGAAATCCGTAATACCCTGATACATAAGGCTAATCTGCACCGGTTGCGGCAACGGCAGGGGCGGGGTGCCAATTTCGGCATGATTGCTTCGCTGGGCGGTGTGATTATTGTTCCGATTTTAATCGGAATCTTTGTCGGAGGATGGCTTGATGAAAATTGGCCGCAGAATTTTTCTTGGCGCCTGAATTTGTTGTTTTTGGGTTTTGTCTGGGGACTGGTTAACGGTTATTTCTGGCTCAAAGTCGAAGAAGCAAAAATTGTCCGTGAAGAACAACGTGAAAAAAATCTGACCGAAGGAGATAATACATGAGCGCTGGTTCTTATTTATATCAAATGTGGCAGCAGGCTGCTGTCTGGCAACTGGCAGCGGCAGTCGTCTTTGGTGCGGCGGTCGGGGTTATTTATTTCCAAAGTCTGCGCTGGAGTTTGAACCGTCTGAGTGAAACCAAGCACAGAATCCGTATGTTTACGGGAGTGGCCTTATTGCGAATTATGTTGTTCTTTAGTGTTCTGGTGCTGATTGCCCGCCATAATCCGTTGATTGTTTTAATTTATGTTCTGGTCTTTTTTGTTACGAAAATGATTATTGTCGTGCGTGAAAAAAGCCGGATAATCAAATTTGAACCGGAGGATAAGCCGAATGTCCGTGTTTGAATCTGATTTTTCAAGATGGTGGGATATTCCGTTGGCCGGCCGGCAAATCGGATTGGACAGCTATGATAAGATTATTTTGTTCAAAATAGGCGATGTCGGAATAAATGTTACAATCTTTAACAGCTGGCTGGTGATTGCCCTGATAATTTTGTGCTGCCGGCTGGCTACCAGAAATCTGTCGTATGAACGGAAAGCTTCAAAATTGCAGGTGGCACTGGAAGGTATTGTCTTGTGGCTGCAAAAAGAAGCAAACGAAATCAGCGGGTCTAAAACTAATCAGTATCTGGGGTTAGCCATGGGACTGTTCTGCTTTATTCTGGTTTGTAATATTCTGACGATAATTCCATGGTTCCGCGCGCCGACGGCATCAATCAGTACAACAATGGGACTGGCTGCGGTGGTGTTTTTGGCCATACCGTATTTTTCTATCAAAAATGCCGGTCTTAAAGGGTATCTGAAAAAGTTCATTGATCCGATACCGCTGATGCTGCCGATGAATATTTTCAGTGAATTCTTTTCCAGTTTTGCCATGGGGCTGCGTTTGTTCGGTAATATGCTCAGCGGTGTAATGTTTGTAAGTATTCTGAGTGCGTTTATTCCGTTGATTGCCCCTTTGAGTATGCAAAGTCTGGGACTTTTGACGGGTTCGATACAGGCTTATATTTTTGCCTTGCTGGCGGTTGTCTATTCTTCCAGCGTGCAGGAAAAA
Organism: Pseudomonadota bacterium; assembly: GCA_030523245.1. Lineage (GTDB taxonomy): Bacteria > Pseudomonadota > Alphaproteobacteria > RF32 > CAG-239 > RUG410. The sequence goes on along the minus strand of JAUNIW010000012.1, from coordinate 7,203 downwards.
ATCGAGCCGGAAAACAATTTTGTAAATTTAGATAAAGGAGAAAAATAATGGATGCAGTTTCTTTAATCGGTGCATTTTCTGTTTTGGGTGCATGTCTTTGTATGGGTATCGGCAGTATCGGTTCGGCCGTCGGTGAAGGTAATGTTGCTGCCAGTGCTTTGCAGGCCATGGCTCAGCAGCCGGACGAAGCCAGCCGAATTCGCAGCACGATGTTTGTGGCAATAGCTATGGTGGAAACGACGGCTTTGTATGCTTTGCTGATTGCCTTTTTGGTTTTGTATGCCAATCCGTTTTGGAATTATGCAGTGGCACAGGTTCAATAAATAGGAAACAATTCAGATGAGTATTGATTTTTTCACATTTTTTGCTCAGATGTTTAATCTGCTGCTGTTGCTTTATCTGCTGCGCCGGTTTTTGTATCTGCCGGTATTAAAAGCGGTTGAAGAACGTCAGAAGTTTATTGAACGGGAGCTGAAAAAAGCAGCATCTTCGCATAAACAAGCTTTGCAGCTTGAAGAAGAATGCCGGCAAAAAATGGCGGAAATTGAAGTGCAAAAACAGGAAATCCTGAGCCGGACCCGCAGTGAGGCACAGGAATTGGCCGAAAAATTAACAAAGGAAGCGCAACATCAGTTTGTTGTTGCACAAAAACAATGGAAACAACGTTTGCAAAACGAGCAGCAAACTTTTGAGAGGGCTGTACAGGCTTTGCTTACGGAACATTTTAAAAGTTTTGCCGTCAGCGCGCTTAAACAAATGGCCGGCGTATCATTAAATGATTTGATGCTGGCAAAACTGCAGGAAAAAATCAAGAATCTGCCACAGCGGAAAAAGCAGGAATTTGCTGCGGCTTATCAGCTTAAAAAGCATATAGAGATTGTTTCGGCACCTAAACTGCAGCCGCAACAGCGTCGGCAAGTGACCGCATTTCTGCAAGAACAGTTTGAATTGCCGGTTGAAACTAAATTTAAATTTGTGACCGATGAAAAACTGGTTTGCGGTGTTGCCATACAGGCCGAGGACCAATTGATTGAATGGAATTTTGCGGCTTTTTTGACGGAATTCCGAAAACATGTGGACAATGATGTACAACAACTGGTGAACAAAGGGTAATACATGACAAAGACAGAGCAGACTTTTGCTGCGATAGAACGGGGAATTAAGCAGACAAAAATGGAACTGGCCAAAGAAGAAGTCAGCGAAATTCATTCCATTTCGGCAGGGACGGCCGTGGTTCGGGGACTGGCTAAAGCAGAAATGGAAGAATTGTTGGAATTTCCGAATGGTGTCTGGGGAATGGTGCAGACACTGGGAAAAGATTCGGTGGGTGTCGTTTTTTTGGATAATCCGGCCAGTTTGAAAGCCGGAGACAGAGTGCAACGCAGTGGCCGTGTTTTGGATGTACCGGTAGGAGAAGGCCTGCTGGGAAGGGTTATCAATCCTCTGGGGAAAGTTTTGGATGGTAAAGGACCGCTTGTATATACCGAGCGGCGTGCTTTGGAAACGGAAGCTTTTCCGATTATGGACCGCGCTCCTGTCGATACGCCTTTGCAAACCGGAATTAAAGCCGTTGATGCTTTTACGCCAATCGGGCGCGGACAGCGTGAATTGATTCTCGGTGACCGGCAGACCGGTAAAACGTCTATTGCGGTAGATACGATTATCAATCAGCGGCAGACCGGTGTTATTTGTATTTATTGTGCTATCGGCCAGCGTAATTCTGCCGTGGCTTCGGTTATTGCCGATTTGGAAAAGTATGGCGTAACTGAACAGACAATTGTGGTTTCGGCGGCAGCAAATGATACGGCGGGAATGCAGTATGCCGCGCCTTATGCCGCTACGTCTATCGGCGAATATTTTATGGAAAAAGGTAAAGACGTTTTGGTTGTGTATGATGATTTGACCAATCATGCCCGTGCTTATCGGGAGATGTCACTGTTGTTGCGCCGTCCACCCGGACGTGAGGCTTTTCCGGGAGATATTTTTTATATACATTCGCGTTTGCTTGAGCGCTCGACCCATTTGCGTAAAGAGTTGGGGGGCGGTTCGCTGACCTCTCTGCCGATTGTGTCTACGGAGGCCGGTAATATTTCCGCCTATATTCCGACGAATATTATTTCTATTACGGACGGACAGATTTATTTGTCAGCGCCGTTGTACCAAAAAGGTATTATGCCGGCTATTGATACGGGGCGTTCGGTTTCCCGTGTGGGCGGAGATGCTCAGCTGCCGGCATATAAAATGCTTGTCGGGCCGTTGAAATTGTTTTATTCGCAGTTTGAAGAACTGGAATCGTTTACGAAATTCGGAACACAGCTGGATAAGGAAACAAAAAAGCGTATCAGCCGCGGTAAGGCTATTCGGGCGGTTTTGGAACAAAGCCGGTTTGAGCCGTTGACGGCACCCGAGCAGATTGCTGTATTTATGGCTACAAATGCCGGATTGTTTGATGATTTGACAACGGAAGACAATAAAAAAGCACAGCAGGTAGTTAAAGATGTTTTGAAAGCACAGTTTTCGGCGGAAGCAGATGCCGTTTTGCAGCGAAAAAAACTGAATGAAGAAGTTCAAAACAAGATGTTGTCTGCGTTTAAAGCAGCTTTGCAGCACGAAGGACTGGTTGCCGATGCCGATTGAAAATCTGAAAAGACGTATTAAAGTTACGGAGGATTTACGGGAAATTGTTGGGACAATGAAAGCATTGTCATCGGTCAGTATTTTGCAATACGAGCAGGCAAATACCGCACTGGAATCCTATCGCAATACTCTTAAAGACGCTTTTCATGCTCTTGTCCGGCAGGGCGGAGCTCCGCAGAATATTCAGCCTTCGGGCAATAACCGGCAGCTGGTTATTTTAATCGGCAGTGATAACGGTATGGTCGGTAAATTCAATAAGGAAATTATTGATATGGCTAAAACGGATTTACGCCGGCAGGGGGTTGCAACAAAAGATGTATTGTTTTTGACAATCGGAAAAAGAATTGGCAGTATTGCCGCTCAGAATAATTTTCGTCTTTATGCAAAATATGCCGTGGCAAATTCGGTTAAAATGGTTAATACTATCGCCGAAACGGTTATTATGAAAATAGATGAGGCTGTCAGAAAAGAACATGTCGGTATTGTCAGTGTCTGGTATCATAAACGGCGGAAAAATATGCCGATAAATGTGCAAAAACAACAGATTATACCATTTGATCTTTCCGCGTATAAAAAATTAAAAGACAAGCCGTGGGGAACAAATAATATTCCGTTGATTCCCGTTGAAAGAAAAAAAATGTTTACGGCACTGCTCAATGAATATCTGACGATTGCGCTGGCCAGTCAACTCAACTATTCTCTGGCAGCAGAGCATTATACGCGTATGACGAATATGCAGAATGCCGAAAAGAATATCGATAAGAGTTTGGAGGAAATGAATTTGAGTTATCAGCAGGAGCGTCAGGAAAATATTACCGACGAACTGATAGATGTTATTTCCGGTGCCGAGGCTGTAAAATAAAAAGAATGTTCATTAAATACAGGCAGAATATCTTTTTAAGTTGACTATAAAGATTAAAATGAATATAATTCTTCTTATTTGTGATAAGAAGAAAGCACCTTATTGATTTTTTTCAGAGTTATACCGTACGCCGGAACTCTTTGTTTTTTGAACTGGATTTATGATGAACGCCAAAGATAAAGTTAAGGCCTTTGAGGCAGATTTAAAAGAAAAGAACAGATACAAATTTTTTAATATATGGGCATTTCTCTTTTCGTCTTTTTACTTTTTATATAAAGAAATGTTCGGGCATTTTGTATTTTTTGCAATAACGCCGTTACTTCTTATGCTGCCTTCTGTTGCTTTATACAATTCCTTTTCAAAATTCTGGATAGGATTTGCTATTTCTCATACAATTGCCGGATTTTCCGCCGAACTGAGCTGTAGAAATTATAAAAAAAATTATATCAGGTTGTATAAACCTATTATCCAAAATGAAAAAATAT
>JAUNIW010000012.1:0-3209 GCA_030523245.1 Pseudomonadota bacterium | reverse complement strand
ATTTCTCTGCCGCGTTTGATTATATGTACGATTTTAACAGGCGGTCTGTATACGCTTTACTGGGGATTTAAAAACTGGGACATCTATCAGAAAGCCACAAATGACGATGATGTTGTGCCTTATTTCAGGGCAATGTTTTTTAATTGGACAGCCGTTTCTCTATTTTCAAAAATAAATGATATAACCGAAACCGGCAAATCATATATGTTTTACGGTTTGGCGTGTTTATTGATATTTGCGGCAGAAATAACCATTTGTCATAGTGTTATGACAGAAATCCTCGATAAAGATATGGTTTTGCGCTATGGGATAATATTGTTTCTTTTAATGTTAATTTATCCTTTTTTCCTTGTTCCTGTGCAGATTTCTATCAATAAGTACACAACAGAGATATTAAAGAAACCTCTGGAGAAAGAATTTTATCCATGGGAAATTATAATTTCCGTGTTGGGAATTGTTATGAATTTGTTTGTTTGGGGTGTTTTTTTGGATGCTTATGCACGTTTTTAAGGTATATTCTGACAGATTAAGAAGTTATGTCTGCGTAAAGAGCTTCTTGTTTACAAAAGTATATTTATAATGAACTGAAAATAGTATTATAAAACTCCACCGGTATAAACCGGTGGAGTTTTTCTTTGTTATTTCGTGTTTAGAATTTGTATTTGGCGCTCAGCATTCCGGTATTGTCATAGTAGTTTTGACGGAAGCGGCCTTCATAAGAGGCGGTTACTTCAAAACTGTCAGACAATTCGGCAGTCAAACCCGCGCCTAATTCAACGGCAAAACGTTTCAGCTCTTCACCTCTGACCTGATAAGATGCACCGTTGGCCAACATTGACCAGGCTGAAGCGTCATCGTTTTTCAGGTCATAAGTAGCAGCAACACGCAATTCCGGACGGAAATTTATATTGTTCAGGGAGAAATAGCGGCTGATTCTGGCACCGACAATACCGGTTAAAATGTCGGAATCATTGCCTGAAACTCTTGTTCCCAGAGAGTCTGTGTAACCGTCTTGGGATATATGAATATAACGCAGTCCTGTTTCCGGCGTTAAAGTATAGCCGTTGATTATGAAATCATATCCTCCGACAGCTTGCAAGGCCAGTGTGTCGGCATCATAATTACCTTTGACCTCATGATTCAAAACCGATTTTTTCTCTTTATAATCAGACCAGTTGTAAGAAACTGTCGTGTTTATAAACCATGCAGACGGCTTATATTCTCCATAAATAAATGCAGTATGTATATAAGCATCCGTGTCGCGCCTAAACCCGCTGATATCCGTATCGGTGTAAGCATAACCCAAACCGGCTTTAACCGTATCCGTTACAAATTTTTCGACACCAAATGCAACGCCGTAAGAATCAGCCGTAAAGCCTTTAACGTTATGAGTTGTGTCATCTTCCAGTTTAGCATGATTGTATAGTCCCTTTAACCAGACTGCGCCGCTTTCTATGCCGTTGTCGCCGGAAGAAAGTCCTTGGTTGCCGGAAGATACGGAACCGCCGCTCAAGCGGGAAGAAACGGCACTGAATACCTGATTAACCGTTTCGGTCTGTGTATGGTGAACCATTGGCGCAATTTCAGGAGACAATGTTGTTGCAACATCTAAAGCCGAAGTAATTTTTGTTTTGTCGCCGGATTGCAATATATCGTTAACCGAATGGGCAATTGTATTGAACGTTTCATTATCAGAAGTGCCTGATGTCAGTGCAACAAGAGCATTTGCATGATTCTCGGTGGCATTAACAGCAGTTGCCAAATCAGCAGTGGATTTCTTGGTGAAGGTGTATACGCCTTCTTTTTGCTCAACATTAAATAAAATGTTGTCGGCAAAGTTAAATCCGCTTTGGTCACCCGTAAATTTAATCATACCGCCATTTGAACCCGTTTCAAAAACCATGGCTGTCGTACCGCTTATCGTTTTTGCAGAGATAATGGATTTTTCCGGTATTTCCTCAGATAAGGCTGTTTTTAACGAAGAACCGTCCGCAAAATTGATTGTGGCATTATCACCGGTAATACCTTCATTATTTAAGGTTAAAACACCGGAAACATTCATTGTGTCGTTAATGTTCAGTATGCCGCCGTCAAAAGAGGCATCTTTGGCGTTGAGGTTATCAATACTGATACCGTCCTGACGCAAAATATTCACCGTGCCGTTATTTATGTTCAGGTTGTTCAGGGCAACGTAGTGGCTTCCCTCATATTTTCCTTTGCTGTTGAGTTCTTCAAATTTTTGAACCTCTGTAGCGTTCCATTTTGCACCGTTATTTAAATCAATCGTAGCGTTGCTGACTTTGAATTTTTTGTCATTCTCATCGTAGGGTGTTGTTGAGTTGTAGTTACTTATTGTATTGCCGGTCCAATAAGAATCTTCACCGTTCAGAATAACATTCAGCGTTGCGTCAACGTTTGTTCCTGAAGTATCGGCATCATGGTCGAAATCAATGTTTCCTTCCATTTTAACACTATGTTCACCTGATTTGTTAATATTTACGACAGCATCGCCGCGGGCAACGATTGCACTTTCTCCTTTTAAGCTTGTATTTCCTTCAATGTTTAAAATACCCTGACTCATGGCAACAACAGCGTTTGTTCCGCCGGAGATATTGATTTCCGGTGCTGTAATATTTATGGTCGAAAATTCTGTTCTGTTATCTTTAGGCTGAGAGTTACTCTGGACGTGAACACCGGAATATTCCGCATCAATATTGATACGCTCGGAAGCCGTTAAATCAATAAAAGCTCTCTGTACAGCGGCTACACCATAGTCTTTACTGCCTGTTATATCAATTGTTTTTCCTGTGACTGTAATTTTGCCGGATGAATTATTTTTATGACTTCCGCTGGCAAAAACAGTACGAGAAGGAGACGAAATTTGAACGTTTTTTCCTTGAAGTTCTATTTTACCATTATTTGTAGCGAAGATTGCTGTTCCGGTTTCTTTGGTTGAGGTTATTTTTAAATCATTTGTGTCATTGCTGCCCAGAATAATGGTTGAATCATTATCTGTTGCATACAATATCGGACTGGCGGCGGAGCTGCTGATATTTATGTCGTTTGTTGTCAGCGTTCCTTCAAATCCGGACATAGACCAGATTTCTTCTCCGGCCGTACCATTTTCAAAAATTGTATTTAAATCTGTATTTTCTGTTATGGTATAAGCATAGGTTTGACCGATAGATAACATTGTTATCAATGCTGTT
>JAUNIW010000063.1 GCA_030523245.1 Pseudomonadota bacterium | reverse complement strand
TTCATATTTTTTTATCTTTTTTTCCTTAATCTCCATAACTTCCTGTTTTTACAATAAATACATTTGAGAATATTTTGATATGCATCTTACGTATATAATCTATCATTTACCGCCCTTCCTTTGGAAACAATTTGGCCTATTTTTGGAAAAATTTCAAAAAATCAAAAAGTTAATATTTTTTTAAGATATTTACCGCAAGATTCTTAATGATTCGTTTGGAGATTCGCAATGAAATTTGATTTTTTTACATTTGGCGGCCGATTCTTCTGGGAAGACCTGTTCAACTATCAGGGATGGGTAATCCAGCGCCACACGCGCACCAAAAAGTACCGGCTTTTGGATAATCACGGCATCAGGCGCGATTCCGGAAGTTTTACCGATTGTAAAAATACACTTTTAAAATATATAGAGGCCTATGAGTTGCCGGCACCTTATACCGACTCCGTTCTTCTGCTGCACAACTTCGGCAGGACAAAGTTCTCGCTGAACAAAATCTGCGACTCTCTTAAAGAAATGAAAGCCAATATTATTGCCGTTAACAGCGCTTCTTTACAAAAAAGTCTTAATTATCAGGCCAATCAGCTGATTCAATTTATCAAGAATCTGAATCATCATGGAAAATTATATGTTATTACCCATGGTTCCGGCTGTCTGCTTTTGCGTAAACTGCTTGCTTCTGCCGATAATTATCGGGCATATCATCTGGCTCGCGTTATTGACATCAATCCCATCAATTCAGGCAGTGATCTGGCCGATTTGCTCAAAGACAATATTTTCTGCCAAAAAGTGTTCGGACCGATGCTGGCAGAAATGGCGCCGCAAAAAGCTTTTTCTTTAGCCCAGCTTCCCAAAGAAATCCCGCACGGTCTGATTTTCTATCCGCCGACATACACCAAAATCGTAAAAAAGCTTATCAGCCGCTTTGAAAGTTTTCCTTTTGCTTCCCCGCCCAGCGAACAGTCTTACGCTGATGACCGCTATCAGTTCAGCAAATATCGCTGGTTTCCGTTAGCAGACAAAGAACTCGGAGATATTTGCCGGCAATATCTGCTCACGGGAAAATTTCCGGCACCTGCCCCGAAAGAAGATACCTCCGATTCAGAAAAATAAATTTCATTACGAATATTTAACCATATTGTCATACAAATAATAATAAAAGTGTGCTACACTGATTTTATATTTCGGACTTTATTAAAAGGAACAGCCATGGCAAACCTCGGCATTTCGACAAAGAGCAGATTTTTATCCGCAATCACATTTATTTCTGTATGTTGGATTGCCCTTGCCTTTTACAGTTTTCCGGCATTTGCCGAAGAGCAGAAAGCAGCAACATCTTCTACCCAGTCAGATTCTTCATCAGAGCAAGAAAACACCATTTGTGTTATGGACGACAAAATAAAAAAGGAACTTGCCAAAAGAGGACATGAAGCTCTGAAACAGATGAAAAAAAATCATGAAGCATTTCGTGCAGAGTTTAAGAAAAGCTATAAAAACAGTGATGCACCTTGTCATTATATGTACGGTAGTATCAGTAAATGGTGGGGAGAAGTTTTTACCTCGCGACCGACATTTAGTGACAACGACGCAGCCGGTGCTGCCGTAGCTGAAAAGCTTGTCAGCGGAACGCTGGCTCTTTTTGACGAAATAAATGGGGCAAAGGACACCGATGTAAACGTGGCCAAACTTAAACAAAGAGCTGCCAAATCCAATTATGAAATCGATAATCTTGCAAAACAGATTGGGAGTTTGAAGGATGGAGAAAAAATTGACCTATCCAGTGACGGACAAGATTTGTTTAAAGAAATTTATGACAAATCCTGTGACAGCATCAGCGTAAAAGAAGGAAAAGTTATATGTGTTTATAAGCTTCCTTGTCCGCCTATACTCATAGGAGGCATTCCGGTTCCCGTACCTTGTCCGCCATATAACAGGGAATTAAGCAGTTCCAAAGCCGGTTTTATAGCCGATTTAAACAAAAAGGCTTCCCAAAATCCTTCTTATGCAAAATGTCTGACAGCCATAGACAATGCACTGCGCTACAGAACGGCATTCACCAATGACCGTGAACAGGCTCACAAAAATCTGGCATCATTATCCGACACAGCACAAAAAGAATGTACCTGCAATCCATCCGGCGACTTGGTTGGATGCAAAGTTACCGATGAAGATTTTGAAGAAGATAATGTCAATGAACGTGCCTGCAAAGATTTAACAGAATATGTTAATGAACTGACAATCTGCCCGACCTGCGGTATTTTTGAGGTTATTTTAAGAGCTGCCCAAAATCTGGCTGACGGTGCGTTTGAAAAATTGGCCGGACCGTTCCAAAATTTATTGCTTATCGGCTTGGGTATTTTTATTGCCTATCACACGCTTTTACTCGTCGGTTCACCGGCTTCGCAAACAATGAGCAAATATCTAAACACGATTCTCATTCAGGGATTTAAGGTTGCTGTGGCTTATATTCTGCTCAGTACGCCCGACTTTTTATATGAAAAGGCTATTACGCCGATTATATCCAGCGGGTTCGAATTCGGATTGAGTTTATCAACGACCGATGCTTTAGCTAAAGTTAACGAATATGCCGGACAATACACTTTTGACAAAGGTGCGGCATTATCATCGGACTTCCTGTCCAAAGTTATGGGAGCCGTTAAAGGATTTAACACCATGGCGGCAGAATTTCCGGCTTTAGGCCGCGCCCTGATATGCAATGCCTGGACAGATCTTATCTATGTTATTTTACCGCACATGAGCGTACTCATAGAAGGATTGATTGTTTACATTTTCGGCGTTTTGATTATGCTGGCCGTCGGTTTCTATCTGCTTGACTGTGCTATTCACTTATGTATTTTATGTTGTCTGATGCCTTTGTTGGTTGCCAGCTGGCCGTTTGCCATTACATCCCGTTATACCAAAACAGGCTGGGAAATGCTACTCAATATATTCTTCCGATTTGTGATGGTTGGTGTTGTTTTGGCAACAGCTTTCGAGCTGGTCAATCAGGTTTTAAGTACGCAGGAAAGCATAAAAAATGCTGTCAACGTCGGTGATGTCAGAGCTATTGAACAAGCTTTGGATATCAGCGGTTTACAGATGCTGCTGCTCATAGTCTGCTGTATGATAGCCATGAAGATTGTTAAAGAATCCTCAACCATTGCCCAGAAATTTGCCGGTGGTGCAAAAACAGGTGATTTGGGTGCAAAACTTGGCGGTACCGCTGCCGCAGCAGCAACACTTGTAGCTAAAGGTGCCGGCGGTGCTGCCGGCCGCGCAGCCATGACCGCCGGCAGCGCTGTTGCCGAAGCTTCGGGAATGAAAGGTGCTGCTCAGGCTGCCGGTTCCAAAGTTAAAGCTGCTGCAGGCAATGCTGCCGGCAGACTGGGTCTCGGTGCCAAAGCAAAAATGACCGGAGATAAAAGCAATGGCGGTCAAGGCAGCGAAAACGGCAGTTCCGGTGGCGCAAAAGGTGGAGATGGCGGAGATAAAGCAACCAAGTAGTGAAAGAGGAGGAAGGTAACCCCAGCCGGAAAAGATTTAACGGTTATTCCGCAAAGTGATGGAGGACGTATGGAAATGTACAGTGATAATAACGGAATTAAACATATGTATAACGCTGAAGGAAAGTTATCCAGTGCTTACCCCATAACAAGTCCACCGGAGACAGAACTAATACCAATTATGACAAAACGAAATAGTAATTGATTCCGGATTTAAGGGTTTTCAACTATAATATTAAGGATGACACACATGAAATCTGTTTTTTTAACACTTATCATCTTTGCGGTTGTATCCGTCATGCTGTACTTTAATGTGTTTGACATCATAGGTACAAAAGGCTTCTTTTACACCTCGATGGTACTTTTAATTCTTGTTTTCCTGTGTGCCTTTATTTTTATCGGATTACCGCAACTTCCGAAAAAATCAGCTGAAAAAATGTCTCATAAAAAGAACTCTGCCACCAAAAAAACTTCAACAAAAACTAAAAATAAAACCAAAAAACACTCTGAAAAGAAAGGAACAAAAAATGAAAATAACTAAATTATTTATCCTGCTCTTTTCTTTTTTACTGTTTTTTGTTTTGAAAACGCAAACCGTGCATGCCGAAGACTGTACGTTAGAAGCGCGTACAAAAGCCGTTGCCACCATTAAAAATACCGGAAAACTGAACTTTGAAGCCTATAAAGTAACCCGAACCAATTATAATAATATTGCCACAAAATATTTTGAGGACAAAACCTGTAACCCTTCCGGTCAACTGCCGAACACTCCACCGACAAGTTTTTCAAAAGGTGAAATTCAGGAAATTGCCTTAATGACAGATAATGATCCCAGCATTACCGACATGCGCTCAGAAATGTACAGCGGTTATAACTGGGCTACCCAAAATCCCAAGGATGAAAAATGTAAAAAACTCAAAGAAGATGCCGAAAAATTTCAAATGCAGCTTAATACCCAAAGAGACGCTGTAAAAGGCTCGGCTAAACTTCACCGCGGAAAAGAAGTTAACAACTTAGTTTGCTCAGCCGATGCCGAAGATCCGGAAACATGTACCTGTGTTTATACCGGAGATATGGAAGAAGTCAGAAACGGTTTTGAAGAATGCAAACCTTTGACCGAATATCTGAGCGATTTGGCCGGTTGTCCGTTATGTCCGATTTTCAGTATTATCTTGACAACTGACCAAAGCATTGCCCAATTAGGGTGGAAGGCTCTTGCCGAACCGCTGCGCGGCGTTGTTTTGACATTTTTCGGCGCTTATCTGGCCATGATGACGCTTAAAATCATCGGTTCTCCGGCCGGTGCAAACCCAGGTGCTTATCTGCGCTCCATTCTCGGATTAGGCTTCAAAGTTGCTATTGCTTATTTTTTATTGGCAGACGGCTCCATGATATACGGCAAATTTGTATCACCGGTTATCAAAGGCGGTATAGACATGGGTATCGAACTGCTGTCTATCGGCGATCCCGGCGCACAGCAATGTGTCAATAAAGCAGCTACTTTGTCAAATGCTTCCGGCGGTTATTTAAGTAATGACGTTTTAGGAAGTATTTATAACGTTACAGACTGTTTCAGTCAATCAGCTGCCCGCATGCCGGCAGTCGGCCGCGGTCTGATGTGCTACGGTTGGCAAAATCCGACAAATGCCCTCAATCAGGTCATGAGAGTTGTCGAAGGCGCTGTCGGTGTCAAAACAGATATGCGGCTTCCGGATTTTGATATGTGGTTGACCGGTCTGATTGTCTTTATTTTTGGTATTGCGATTTGGATGGTCATCGGTTTCTATTTGATTGACTGTACGGTTCAGCTTGGCTTTTTGTGTGTTTTAATTCCGATTATGATTGCCTGCTGGCCGTTCAAAATTACAACCAAATATGCCATTAAAGGTGTTGAAACTTTAATGAATGTCTTTTTCGTTTTTGCCATGACAGGTGTTATGCTTGTTATCGGCATGAAAATCATCACTTATTCGGCAGGCGGAGACAGTGGTGCAGATTTAGGTACTTTTGAAGCGGCATTAAACAGCAACGATATAAATGCCTTAAAAGAAATAACCGATTTAAGCGGTATAGAACTTCTGGTTTTAATTGCCTGCTGTATTTTTGCCTTTAAGCTTATCGGGACCATTAACAGCATAGCCGACCAGTTCTCCGGCGGTATCGGTATTGATGCCGGCGCCAAAATGGGCGGTGTGGCAGCTTCTGCAGCCACTGCTGTCGGCAAAGGCGCGGCACACATTGCCGGTAAAGGTGCGACAACAGCCGCTAAAATTGCTGCTTCGGCAACCGGTCTCACCGGTCTCGCCGACAAAGCCGGCGGTGCTATTCTGGGCGGTGCGGCAAGAGCCGGAAGAGCCGTCGGACTTGGCAAATACCAACCACAGAACAATCAAGGTATGCCCGGTGGTGGTGCCGGAGGTCCGACAGGAGGACAGAAGCCTGATAAAACAGGAGGCCCGTCTGGAAATCCAACCCCTGATACAACTCCTGATA
>JAUNIW010000002.1 GCA_030523245.1 Pseudomonadota bacterium | reverse complement strand
GTTTCAATAAAATATCGACAGATATCTTCGGAAGTTTTGGTATAAAATAAGTATCGGCAGCTGCAAGATAAAAACAGCTGCCGATAGGTTATTTGTAATTTTCTATAATCGGTCCGAATGCTTTTAACATAACGGCATAGGCCGGCTTTTTAAAATCAACAGCAAGAGCGTATGCCTCTTCAAGCGTTCCCCATTTAAAAGCCTTAAATTCTGGTGTTTCTGTATTCAAGCAGATATCTTCGTCTCTGCCGCAAAAATAGAAAAGCGACCAGAACATATCCTGGCCGGCATTCGTAATGCCCCGCTTTTGCAGGGAAGCCATAACTTTTTCCGGAAAACGATAACGGGCAGGTTGTGTCAGGGTAGAAATTCTCTTTAAACCTTTTAGAGATGTTTCTTCCTGCAATTCGCGTTCGGCAGCCTGTTCCGGTGATTCGCCGTCTTCAATGCCGCCTTGCGGAAACTGCCAGGAATTTTCCATATCGTTGCGTTGGCACAGCAAAACTTTTTTATCTGCCCGAAAGACAACAATACCGGCGTTACGTCTGAACCATTCTTTCATTATTTTCTGCCTCGCTTAGGGGCCGCTTTTTTAGAAGCTTTGGCTTCATTTGTTTTTGTGGTTGCTTCGTCTTTTGTTACCGGCTCGATATTTTTATTATCGTTCCGTCCGTAAAGATATAAAGCTTTAACCAAATCCAGAGCTCTGACCAGCTGATAATCTTTTTTATCATCATCGGCCGTTGTTTTATCTTTATTTTTCTTTTGGGCGGCAGATTTTTTATCGGCTTGTTCGTTTTTGAGTGCGCCTTTCAAATCGGCTTCGCTGATATTCCAGTCATACGATTTGATTTCTTCGACTTTGGCCTGTTTGACTTCAATATCCGGTTCAATCCCTTTTGCCTGAATAGAACGTCCGGACGGCGTATAATAACGGGCTGTAGTCAGGCGCATGGCTGCATTGTTGCGTAAAGGTACAACCGTTTGTACCGAGCCCTTGCCAAACGATTTTTCACCGATAACGACAGCGCGGTGATGATCTTGCAGGGCACCGGCCAAAATTTCCGAAGCCGAAGCGGAACCTTCGTTAATTAAGACAACAATCGGCAAACCATTGGTAATATCTCCGGCCGTGGCCGAAAATTTAACGGTATCTTCTACATTGCGGGAGCGGGTGGAAACAATTTCTCCCTGTTCCAAAAACAAATCAGATACGCTGACGGCCTGATCCAGTAAACCGCCCGGATTATTGCGGACATCTATAACAATGCCGGATAATTTGTTTTTATTTTTCTTCAGAGCATTTTTGAAAGCATTTTCAATCGCTTTGTCAACATCAGAGTTAAAAGCAGAAATACGGATGTAGAGTACATCATCATTTTTTATAGAGCTTTTAACCGACTGAATTTTAATTTCAGCGCGTTTTAAAGTAACCGTAAACGGTTTTTCGTTAACACGGCGGACGGTTATTTTTACACTGGTGCCGACTTTACCGCGCAGTTTGTTAACGACTTCGTTCAGGGTTTGTCCGACAACGGTTTCACCGTTAATATCCGTGATGTAATCACCGGCTTTTAAACCGGCCTTGGCTGCCGGCGTATCATCAATCGGAGACATAATTTTGACAAGGCCGTTATCCATGGTTATTTCTATACCCAGACCACCGAATTTCCCTTTAGTCTGTTCACTCATATAGTTGAAATCTTCTTCATTCAGATAACTGGAATGCGGGTCAAGAGAAGTCAGCATACCATTGATTGCCGCCTCAATCAATTCTTTGTCACTTACTTCTTCCACATAGGACATTTTAGTGCGCTCCATCACTTCTCCGAACAGGTTAAGAAGTTCATAAGTATTAACCTGTTCTGGTGTTTTGGCTTTTTCTTTGGCCGAAGCGCAGCTGACGGTAAGACTTAAAATAAGAGTGTAAACAATCAAGGTTTTTCTAAACATTTTTTCTTCCTTTTATTATTTCATAATCCATTCATTCGGATCAACCGGATGATTATTTTTACGAATTTCCATATGTAGTTTATTATTATTGCTGTCCGGCATTGTTCCGACCGGTTCGCCCGCCAACAGCATCTGACCGACTTCGGTGTCGGTTTCGCCCAGACCGCTCAGCAGTGAAGTATAACCGCTGCCATGGTCAATAATAACCAGATTGGCAAAATTTTTAAAAGAACCGGCATAAATAACGGTGCCGTCATAAGGCGCAATAACTTGTGCTTTGGCAGCAGTTTTAATATCTATGCCGTTGGAAACGACGCCTTTAGACAATTCGGAATGAAATGCCGTAACCAGCGGACCGCGTGCCGGACGGGACAATCGTCCTTTTGCTTTGCTGAAATCCGTTACGGTTTTTTCCGGCAATGGTGCATAGTTGTCAGCTTGTTGCGTCGTGTCAATCAGACCGTGATTTTCTTTTCGAAGATTATCCGCGGCGCGTTCGCGGGCCAGACGGGACTTTTCAGCCATCTGCCGCCGGCTGATTTCTTTTTGTTTTTCAAGTTTCTCTAACAAATCTCTGAGGTTATGAGCCTGACTGGCCAGCATATCAGCCTTTTTTTTGGCTTCCTGACTTTTGCTGGAAAGCTGGCTGTACATAGTGCTTTTTTGCTGAGAGAGTTTCTTCATGTCAGCTTGTTGTTGTGCCAGCATTTTATTGTCTTTTTCCAAATCCTGCAGACGCAGGGCAATTTGTTCTTTTTGATTGCTTATATCTTCAATGCTTTGTCGGATAGTGCTGGCGCGGCGTTCCAGTGTATGGATGCTGCCGCGGAGTAAAATACTGCTGCGCATGACTTCTACCGGAGAAAGCGGCTGTACCAAGACAGCTTCTGACGGACGTAAAGCCAGATTTTGCAAGGCTGCAAGAGTTTCAATCAGCATATCATTTTCCGAATTGAACTTTTGTTCGGATTCGTTCAGGGATTTTTGCAAGACAGCCAGTTCTTCCTGTTTTTTACGTATTTCGTCTTCGCCGTTTTGGATTTTTCTGGCGGCAGCAATCATTTTTTGATTGACATTTTTCAACTCTGCTTTCAGCTTATCAGCCTTTTGTTGCATTTCTTTATGTTTTTTGGAAACGCGTTGGGCTTCAGCTTCCATTTTGGCAATATCGGTGGCCGAAACTTTAGCTGTCGGTGCGGCATAAGCCTTTTGTCCGGCAGCTAAAGAGGCAATCAGTCCAAGAATTAAAAATATTTTTTGCACGTCAGCCAGTCCGATTTTTTATTTTTTTAACAAAGAATGTCCGGTCATTTCCGCCGGTTTGTCGAGCCCGAGCAAATCCAGAAGAGTTGGCGAAACATCAGCCAGTTTTCCGTCAGTCATACCTTTGACATCAGCCGGAGCATTATACAAAACGGCCTGAACTTTGCCGACGGTATGCGCCGTATAAGGCTGTCCGGTTTTTTCATCAAGCATTTTTTCGACGTTGCCGTGATCGGCAGTGACCAGTAAAACACCGTTGACGTCTTTAATAGCTTTCATGACGCGACCCAACGATTTATCAACAGCGGCAACCGCTTGCAGTGCTGCCGACATAATGCCGGTATGACCGACCATATCGCCGTTGGCAAAGTTGCAGATAATCGTATCAAACTTCTTGCTTTCGATAGCATTGACCAAAGCGTCGGTTACTTCATAAACACTCATTTCCGGTTTAAGATCATAAGTTGTTACTTTCGGACTGTTTATCAGGATTCGTTCTTCACCTTTGAACAACCGTTCTTCGCCGCCGTTAAAGAAAAACGTAACATGTGCGTATTTTTCTGTTTCGGCTATGCGCAGTTGTGTCATACCGTGAGCAGAAACAACTTCGCCGAAGATATTTTTGAGCTGTTCCGGTGCAAAAATGGTTTTCATAAAGCGGTTATGGTCAACCGAATATTCGGCCATACCGACACATTCTGAAAATTTAACAATTTTCCGGCGGACAAAGCCGTCAAATTTATCATCTCCCAATGCATAAGTAATTTCACGGGCGCGGTCTGCACGGAAATTTGCCATTAAGAAAGCATCACCGTCGTTGGCTCCCTGATAGTCACCGATAACGCACGGAACAACAAATTCATCATTAACGCCGGCGGCATAAGAAACTTTAATGGCTTCATCAGCGGTATTATAACGTTTGCCGTCAGCCGAAACAATGTTATTATAAGCCAGTTCCACTCTGTCCCAGCGTTTATCGCGGTCCATGGCATAAAAACGTCCGGCCAGCGTTGCGAGTTTAACATGCGGCATATCTTTGATTGATTCGCTGAATTCAGCCAGAAAACTTTCGGCTGATGTCGGCGGTGTGTCACGGCCGTCCAAAAAGGCATGAACACAAACATTGATATTGTTGCGGTTCAGAATTTCACACAGAGCGACAACATGTGCCTGATGGGAATGAACGCCGCCCGGCGACATCAACCCCATAACATGGCAGGTTTTGCCGTTGGCTTTTAAGGTATTGACCAAGTTAACGACGACCGGACTGGTCAATTTTGGGTAAATCCTGCATAACAACGCGTCCGGCACCCAAATTCATGTGTCCGACTTCGGAATTTCCCATTTGTCCTGCCGGCAGGCCGACATCAAGTCCCGATGTTTCCACAAAGCAGTGCGGGCATGTTTTGAGCAGGGTATGCCAGTTTGGTGTTTCGCCCATTTCAATAGCATTATCATCTGTGGTTTTGCTTCTGTAGCCCCAGCCGTCCAAAACTAACAACATTACGGGTCTTTGCATAAATTTTTCCTTTCGTTTAATCAAAATTTTAAAACTCTTCCCTATTATATATAAGGAAACAAAATTTAAAAGCACTATTTTTTTATTTATAAACAGGCTTATTTTTATTCAAGAACAAAAATAATGATTTTTTATTGACATAAAGAGCGAGTATTCATAAATTAAATCAAAAGATTAAGGAAAATAAAATGAAAAAATTTCTGCCCACCGTCGTTTTTTGTCTGTTATCGGTTCCGGTTTATGCCGGAGAGTATTTCTATGATGTTTCCGGTATGGGAAATGCTTTTTACGGATACAGCGACTATGCCGGAAAATATCGTACGCAACATAAGCATAATCATACGCCGGCCACGGCAGAAATTTATACGTCGGCCGGTTATCGCTTTTCGGAAGATATGTCGGTCAGACTGGGAATGGATTTGCAGGCGTCCGGTGGTCGGGAAGTGGAAGACTACAATCAGGGCTGGTGGGGTGAAAATATTTACGTGACAATGCTGTCTCCTTATGGTGAAATAAACGTGGGACAGGTTTACAATGCAGCCTATCAATTAGCCGTCGGTGCGCCGGCAGTCGGCAGTTTTCGGGTTAATAATTCGCCGGTGGTCGATTTTATTGCCAATCCGAACTGGCAGCGTCACAGCCGGACAGCATCCTTTCGTACGGTTAATTCCACTTATTTGAATACAGATGCCGATGCGCCGAAAATCAGCTATGTTACGCCGGAATTCTATCAGACAAAGGCCGCTTTTTCTTATACGCCGGACAGCTATTCACAGGCCGGCCTTATCAATAAACACAGCCGGTATGATAACCGTTCGTCCTATGCGGCAGGCTTATATAATCATCAGGAATTCGGTACTTTTGAAGTTGAAAGTTCACTCGGGTATGCCTATAACCATAAAAATAGTCAGGAAGTTTCGGCCGGTTTAAGCGTTTACCGAAAAGGTTGGACTTTGGGCGGCTCGTACCGCAAAAGCTTTACGACGTCCGGTGATTATGAATTAAATGCTGCGGCAGGCCAGCCGTACTATTTTGACGGATACCGCCGCAGTCAGGCTTTCAATGTCGGTTTAAGCTATGCTTTCGGACCATGGACAACCGGCGTTTCATATTTTGCGGCTGATGCGGATAAAACGGATAATAAAGATAAAATCGTGACTTGGGCAAATAAAATTGCCGTGCATAAATATATGTCTCTCTATCTGGCAGCGGCTTATGCCGAATACAGCGGCGGCCGTACGGAAGAAGAAAATAACCGCGGTTATGCTTTTATCAGCGGATTGGAAGTAGAATTTTAGGAACGATAATGGCACATATTTTATTGATTTCGGATAACACCGATTTTTCGGAAGACTTGAAAATGCAGGTTCAGCGTTTTGCACCGGATTTTATCTTTAAGGATAAAATGCCGGATTTGCTGGTTGTTGATGAGAATATTGATGTCTATGGAGATTTCAGAAAAAAATATCCGTCTGTGCCGATGATTTTTTTATCAGCCGATTTTGAAATTGCTGCCGACAATCTGAATATAAATATCAAAAAACCGTTTTCTCTGATGAATTTTCTGGATGTTTTGCGGGCAGCCAATAATAAACTGGATAATTCGGTAGACGGCTATTTGACATTTAACGGCTATGAACTCCGGCCCAATAAAAGAGAAATTGCCGATTTAAAAATCGGAAAAGTTATTAAGCTGACAGAAAAAGAAGTTGAAATTATTAAATATCTGTACAAAATGTCAGGACATTATGTTTCTAAAAATGATTTGCAGAGAAATGTTTGGAAATATAATGAAGATGTAACAACGCATACCATTGAAACCCATATTTACCGCCTGCGCCAGAAAGTGGAAGAAACGACCGGCCGGCGGCTGATTGTGACGGAAAATGGCGGCTATATGCTGAAACAGGACTAAAAATGCCTCGACTGACGCCAAAAAAAAATCCACAGATAAAAATGTATGTTCTGCCGCTTATCCGGTCGGCCAATCGTTATATGGCAGAAAATAAGCTGTTTACTTTATGCGTTTTTGTCGTCAATTTGGCGTTTATGTTGGTTTTTAAATCTCTGGACGGTGGAATCGCCAACCCTTTAAGCATTATCTGGGCTGTTGCTTATTATATTTTCTGGTGTGCTTTTTATCGTTATTACTATCATCTGAAACCGTATATTTTGAGTCGGACTCTGCTGGGGAGTATGGCACCATCGTCAAAAGCTTTGGTTTTGATGTTTGCCGTTGTCCTTATCATAGCTTTTTTGCCGATGCTGCCGCTGTTTTTAGGTTTTAATGATGTCTATCTGAATTATTATGAGCGTTATATGGCGGCTATAGAAAATCTGTCTGATCCTCAGGAAATCGGAACATCTTTTATTGATATTCTTGTTGTTTATGGTATGATGTCATTGCTGGCGCCGCATTTGATATGCAAGCCTTATCTGGCCTGGATATCTTCGCTGCGCGGACATAATGCTTCTTTTAGGAAAGCCGGAAATAAAACAAAAGGTAATTACCTGTCCTTTGTTATTATTTCGGCCATGCTGTTATTTCCTCAGGCTTTGGGGGATAAATTAGATCATTTATTCGGTTTGCGGTTTTGGTTAAGCTATACGGTCAGCACGGTGATATTTGTGTACACCAATATCATTTTTGCCAAGATGTATGATTTATTTTATTTGAAACATTAACTATTTTTTGCGCTGGTGCCACATAAGACGCAGCAGCCGGATTTTGCTTTTGAAAGTTAAATCCCCGAAAGAAATGATACCTTCATCTCTTAGTTTAAGATATTCTTGTTTGAAATAGGCTTCCAAATCATCGCGGTTGTCAGCATTTTTGAAAATTTTAGACAAGACCATTTTAAGAGAACGGCTGACTCTTTTTTTGCGGACAATTTCCCATTGCGCAGCCTTTTCCTGAGCTGTAAAATAGTTGTAAATATGCCGGATACCCCGAATATAATCATGAATTTTTTTAATTGAAAATGAACTGCGGACAATGGACGGCGATGTTGTGTTATACATATAAAGTTTTTCTTTAATAAGGGCAAACTTGTCAATATTGGAAAAAACGCAGGTTGTAAACGGCCAGTCTTCAAAATAAATACCTTCGATAAAGCGAAAACGGCGCAACGCACTGATACGATACAATTTATTCCAGACAACAGCCGAAACCAGACGGTGCTTGTATAAATCCGGCAGAGGTTTTTTACAGATTTCAAAAGGAACGTTTTCCGATTGATAGTTTTTAGTATTGAGGCGGTCTTTGCCAAGTTTACAAAAATCTTGGGATATAACGACCGGACATTCGGATTTCAGAGCGGTCTGATAAAAAATTTCCAAAGTTTGCGGATGCAGGTAATCGTCGGCATCCAAAAAGAAAACATAATTTCCGCTGGCTACTTCCAAACCGTTATTGCGGGAGGCCGACAGTCCCTGATTTTCCTGAGTTATAATTCTGAATCGTGCATCATTGGCGGCAAATTTGGCCAGAACAGCCCCGCTTTTATCGGTAGAGCCGTCATTGATGCAAATAATTTCAATATTGGAAAAAGTCTGTTTAATAACACTGTCTAAACACCGCGGTAAGAATTTTTCCACGTTGTAAATCGGAATAACAACAGAAATGGCCACAGCCGCAGTATCAGTCATCAGCATATAATCAAAAAATTAAAGTTGAATAAAGTCTTAGCCTATTTATAAGAATATGTCAAGTACAGTTAGGCGTTCGATAAAAAAGACAGCTCCCCAAAAACGGGAGCTGTCTTTTCATAAAAGCAGAAACTATTTTGCGTTGTTAATTGCTTCCTGCAAATCGTCGGCGCTCATAGTCTGAATGTGTTTACCGTTGATAAGAACCGTCGGAACACCGTTAACTTGAATCTTACGGGCCAAATCACCGATTTCAGACAATTTATTGTTTGTGTCGTCTGAAGTGGTATCAGCTTTGTATTTATCTAAGTCCAGATTCAAACCTTTGGCAATTTCATCAATGCTTTCTTTGGTCATTCTGCCTTCAGCTTCCATAACGGCTTTATAAAATTCTTGGAATTTTCCCTGATTATGAGCAGCCAGAGCAGCCTGAGCCTGATAATGAGAAACCTGCGGATTTACGAAAGCCAGCGGTTTGAAAACAAATTTAACGTCTTTGTTATCAGCCATAACTTTTTCCAAAGCCGGAGCCAGTTTTTTGCAGTAGTGGCAAGAGAAATCAAAGAATTCAACCACAACAACACCGGCATCTTCCGGACCGACAAACGGAGAATTTGCAGAAGAATTGATGTCTTCGGCATAAGCGCTGAGTGCTTCTTCAGCAGCTTTTCTTTGTTCTTCCTGTTGCTGAACCTGATAAGCCTGCAAAGCATCTACAACCATTTTCGGGTCAGCTTTCAAAGCTTCGGCAATATTATTTTCGGCAGCAGGTTTTCCTTTAAGAGAAACAACCAGAGATACGGCTGCCAGAATGACGGCAACGGTAGAGAGAAGTAGTGAAAAATTTTTCATATTCGTATTATCCTTATCAATAATTGATGTTTAAACATAATTCAGAGTAATATGTTTTTTTTAATATGCAAGCGCAAAATTCAATTTTGCAAAATAATTATGGACAAATGAAGTTTTTCTGAGTAGAAAAAGGGTATCAAGGGAGAATAAAATGTTTAATGTGAAAATTTCATTGTTTTCCGGCACAAGAGAGCTGGAACATAAAATTGATTTGATGCATGATAAAGTCATCGAAAGCGCAATGTATTTCAAAGAAGCTTTCGCTATTTTTCTAAAAGAAAAACGGAGTACGTCTTACCGCCGTGCCAGCAAAAAAATAAAGAATATTGAATCGCAGGCAGATGATTTACGACGGGAAATTGAAAGCAGTTTATATGCCCAGAATCTGATTCCGGATTTACGCGCCGATGTTTTGCAGCTGGTCGAAAATATTGACAAAGTTATCAATGAGTTTGATGAAGTGGCACATAAATTTTATATTGAACAGCCTGATATTCCGCTGCAATATCAGGAAGATTTCAAAGTCTTGGTGCATCAGGTTTCCGATTGCGCCGAAAATATGGCTATTGCTTCCCGCGCTTTTTTCAGGGATTTTGCCACGGTTCGCGACTATTCGCAAAAGGTTTATTTTTTGGAACATGAAAGCGATAAAACGTGGGCAAAACTGAAACAAAACGTTTTTGATTCGGATATGGAGTTAGCGCACAAAATCCAGCTGAATATGCTGATTGGTGATGTGGCTGACGTGGCGGATAAGGCAGAAGATTGTATTGACGCCTTGTTAATTTTCACAATTAAGCGGGATATCTGATGGAACTGAGCTATTTATTTTATTTGAGCAGCGGTTTGTTTTTAGGATGGTCGCTGGGGGCTAATGATGCGTCAAATATTTTCGGTACGGCCGTTGGTTCCAAAATGGTTCGTTTTACGACCATTGCTTTAATTTCGTGCTTTTTTATCATTTTGGGATCGGTATATGGCGGTTCCGGTACCAGTCAGACACTGGGCAGCCTTGGTGCGGTAAATGCTTTGGCCGGAGCCTTTATGGTGGCTTTGGCAGCGGCGCTGGCTGTTTATTCCATGGCCAGAACGGGACTGACGGTTTCTTCGTCACAAGCGGTGGTCGGTGCTATTATCGGGTGGAATATTTATGCAGGAAAACCGACTGATCTGGAAGTATTGGCACAGATTTGTTCGACATGGACGATTTGTCCGCTTTTGTCCGGCGTGGTCGCGGTATTGCTGTACGGATTATTCAAAAAAACATTGCAATATTCGCATTTGCATTTGCTGATGCAGGACCAGATAACCCGTATCGGATTGGTTGTGACGGCGGCAATCAGCGCCTATGCTTTAGGAGCCAATAATATAGCCAACGCTGTCGGAATGTTTGTTGAATCCTGCCCGTTTAAGCCGATTCATATAGGAAATGTCGGAACGTTTACGCCGGAACAGGTTTTGTTTTTTCTGGGTGCTGTAGCCGTGAGTGTCGGTATTTTGACATATTCTAAAAAAGTAATTATGACGGTCGGTAATAACCTGATGAAAATGACACCGATAAGCGCATGGATTGTTGTCTTGGCGCAAGCAATTGTTTTACTGCTGTTTTCGTCGGTCAGTCTGCATAATTGGCTGGAAGCGCATTCTCTGCCGGCTCTGCCTTTGGTACCGGTTTCCAGTACGCAGGCCGTTATCGGTGCTATTGTCGGAATAGGGCTGCTGAAAGGCGGCCGCGGTATTAACTGGGCTATCGTGGGTAAAATTATTGTCGGCTGGGTGGCAGCTCCGGTGATTTCGTTGACAATTTGTTTTATCAGCCTGTTTTTTCTGGAAAATGTCTTTAATCAGATTGTATATTTACCCGACTAAAAAATAATTTGCTGATTAGCTGTTTTTTAAAAAATTTGGATTAGACTGAACCCAAAATTGTTAGGAGACTGTCTATGACGAAAACAAATAACCATTCATGGGGTTTACTAAACGCTCAATATCGCAGTGTTTTGAAAAAATGTTTGTTGTTAAATGTATTTGCCGGTACGCTTTTTGCGGCTTTTCCTGCTGCGGCGGATAATGCTATAGCCAATGCCAGCGGCAGCGGTGAGGGAAGCGACTTAACCGGTGCCATTAACTATATCAAAAATGATATGGGAAATGAAATCGGTGCAAATAAAACTATTGGACATTTGTATGTCGATACGAGTTTTACCAATTCCCTTTATTCATCAACGAATAGCGGTGATACCAGTAAACTTGGTGCTTGGTTGTGGAATTATCAGGATGTTTATATCGGATATAAATATGACAGCGGTAAAAAAGAACTGCCGCAAAGAATAACGATTTCAAACCGCCATAATACAAATGGTAATCTTGATATAACTGGTGGCGGTGTTATTCAGAACGGTGATGAAGAAAGCTCAACCATCGTTGTGTTAAATGTACATAATGTTGACTTTTCCAATAATACAGTCAGTTCTTCAACAACAACCAACGGAAATGCTACGGCTGTCGGCGGTGTTATCCATAATTACGGCACCAGTACGGAAAATTTTGTCAGTGGCAGCACCTTTAGCCAAAACTATGTTATGAGTGCCAATGAAGCTTTCGGCGGTGCAATAGCTAATGCGTCACTTTCAAGAGCAGACGGTACTATGGATGTCGGCTATCTTAAATCCGAAAACAATAGTTATACGGGAAATTACGCCGGAAATAAAACAACGGACAGTAATACTCTGCTTTCTCAATTTAACGGTGTGACAGCAAAGTACGCAGAGGGCGGCGCTATTTATAATAGCGGTGCACTGGTTTCAGAAGGCGATATTTTTGACGGTAACAGTGCTTTTGGCGAGGCAGCTTTTGGTGGCGCCATTTATAATGAAAATGTTGCCGGTTTGGTCGATAACCTGAAGATTACAAATACTGATAAAGCAACAGCAAACTTTATAAATAACTATGTGAGCGGAACTTCAGCCCGTGGTGGCGCGATTTATAATTTGGGAAACATTGATTCTCGAGACAGTTTCTTTAGCGGAAACAAAATAGAAAACTCAGTGAAAGCCACCGGAGGGGCTGTTTACAACGACGGTCGTTATATTTCGCATGGTGAAATTTATGAAAACAACAGCGTAACGGCAGAAGAAACCGCCGTAGGCGGAGCCATCTCAAATATGGCAGAATTTGCGATGGAAGATGAGATAGTATTTGAAAATAATATGGTAATAAGCAATGCCGAAGAAGCTTTTTCTCCGACATCAGTAGAAGGCTCTTACGAAGAATTCGGCTATGCTCGGGGCGGTGCTGTCTATAATGAAGGCAGTATGAGTAATCGGGAAAGCGAACGTGATACCATTTCATTCACGTCTAATAAAGCACAAGGTGTTGCTGCCAAAGGCGGTGCTGTGTATAATGCGCTTACAGGCAGGATAACTTTTAATAATGCCGACTTTACGGAAAATACAGCTTATGAAGACAGTGATGCCCAAAGTTACAGGGGACATACGGTTTTTGTTTCGGGTGGCGCTATTTCCAATAACGGACAGATTGTTATCAGTAATGCAACATTCAGCGGTAATACAGCGGAAAGTGATAAGCATACGTCTTATGGCGGGGCAATTGACAATACCTCAGATGATGCCTCTTTTGTGAGCCAGATTGTAGACAGTTCGTTTTTTGATAATACGGCTGTAAGTCATTCCGGTTCGGGAGCCGTCGGCGGGGCAATTCACAGCCAGTCATGGCGGGGAACTAATCCGACAATTGCCCGTATGGAAATCATTGCCAGAAACAAAGATGTTGTATTTGATGGTAATAAGGCGGTAGCCGGTACAGGCGTATCATTCGGCGGCGCATTGGCTAATGATAACCATTCTCAGATGAATGTTTATACAGACGGGCAAAATATTATTTTCAACAATAATGTGGCAGACTACGGTGGTGCCGTATCTAATGCGGCAAGCGGTGCCAATATTGAAAATTCGGTAACCTCGCAGACGTCGTATTTACGGATAGCGGCCGAGAATGGCAATATTATTTTCCAAAATAATAAGGCCGACGAAGAAGGCGGTGCCTTATTCACGTACAGTGATGAAAACGGAACCATAATTTATGCCGAAGGAGGACACTCTGTTTTGGTGCAGAACAATTCCGCAAAACTTGGTGGCGGCATTTCCAACTCGGGACATCCGAATATAAACGAAGACAGCGGAGAAACCGGAGAAGACAAAGGCTATATTTTAGCCCAGCTTGGTGACAAAGGCGATATCAGTTTTGTTGAAAACAAAGCGGATCAGGGCGGTGCCGTTTATAACATGGGCGAATTGTCTTTCCAGACAACATCCGGAACGCTGACTTCTGAAATCAATTTCAGTAAGAATAGCGCGGAGCAGGGTGGTGCAATTTACAATGGCAATATATTAAAGGCCAAACTGACGGACGGAAATTCCACCATGTTGTTTGATAATAATAAAGCCGGTGGCGGTTTGGGCGGTGCTATTTATAATGCCGAACACAGCAATATAGACATACAGCTGGCCAACAGTTCAAAAATTGTCTTCAACACGGTAAGTGATGATGTTTACAATTTAGGGAGTATTAAAATTACAGGCGATTCGCCGGCTCCGGTTGTTATAGCCTTAAGCGGTATCAGACCGACAGTCGTCAATAATTCGGCAACCCAGATAATTCTCAATTCAACTTGGGGCGGAACCGGAAAATATGAAGTTGCCGGTACTCAGTTGAATATGGGGTCAACCGGATATATCGGCTACGATCCGGTGCTGACTTTGAGCAATAACGTCATCAATCTGTCTTCCGGTGCTTCTTTGAGTTTGGATACGGCGGATACACTGACAAACAATGATTTTGATTTGGCAGCAGCATCTGTAGTTAACTATAAAGCCAGCGAAGAAAAACCAAATGTTAATTTGGCAAATACTTTTGATAACGCCGGTTTACTGAATTTAAGTGACGGGGTTATCTCGGATGTAACTATTAACACGTTGAAAAGTGCAGACGGTACAATTCGTATCAATATAGACAATCCGAACCTCAAATCAGACAGAATTGTCATTAACAATATCATTTCCGGTACAACCAATATTGATATAGAAGATGGTCAGGATATATCGTTGGGTATTGATGATAAGATTTATTTTGCACAAACATCAGCTGACCAGTCTTTGGAAGATTATAAGTTTGTAACCACGGCCGGCAGCAGCTTGTACGAAATCGGTATCGGACATGACCACGGATATGATAATCTTGAGACGAGAGAGGATTGGTACCTCTATCGTTCGGAATACTACAATCCTGAAATTCTGGCCTTTGTCGATTTGCCTCGCGCCGCAATGGAACAAAGCCGCTCGTTGCTGTTTAATGTCGGGCGTATAAGCAAAGGTACGTGTGATTGCTATCAGGACGGTTGCAATTACAGAATATGTAACTTCAAAGATTTAGGCGGAATGAACAGAGTCTGGGCAACACCGGTATATCGTTCGGGTACGTTCGACAAACCGGTCGAAACGGATGTAACAATGTATGGTGTTGATTTTGGTTTTGACCATCAGTTCAGCATTTCCAGCCAATTCGGAATCTTTGGTTCTTATCGTGACGGTTCTTATGAAAACAGCGGTAAGGGTGAAGGAGATTTGAAATCTCACTACGGCAGTAAATTAGATATTACCAGCATTTTGGGCGGTGCTTATTATCGTCAGTACTTTGGTGATCTGTTTATGAGCGGTGCTGTTTATGGCGGTCAGCAAAGCGTGGACGTTAAAGCCGATAATGGTGTTACAGCCTCTGTCGACGGTTTAAATATCGGTGTTCAGGCAGAACTTGGATATGATATCCGTTCAAGCAAACGCTCAGTTTTGACGCCGTCAATTAAGGCAACTTATGATTATATTAAGTTTGACGATGCAAAAGATTCTACGGGCAAAGAAGTGAGCTATGATGCCATGCATGATATTGAACTTGAAGCCGGTATCAAATATGAATACCAGTTCAATAACGAGCATCAGCTGCCGACAACGGGATATATTAAACCGTCGGTCATTCAGACGATTGCCAACGGCAGTTCGGTTAAAATCAATAACACCAGCTTTGACGATACGGTTGAAAATGAGACACTGGGCCGGATTGAAGTTGGCGCTGATGCGGAAATTATCGAAAACTTCTCTCTTGGTGCTTTTGGTAACTATACCTTTGGTTCATCATATAGTGCCTGGGGTGTCGGCGGTAATATTCGTTACGTTTGGTAAGCATCTCTGCTTTAGAAAAATACCTCTTGAAAACAAGAGGTATTTTTTTAGCCGTAACAGATTATTCAGGTCAGATTAAAACGCGTGTTGTTCTTTTATCTCGGCTTTGACACGTTCGGATAAATCATTTAGTTTAAGTAAAACAGATTTTGCCGGAGAGGCCTTTTTTGCCCGTTCTATCTGTTTTTGCGCTCCTTCCAGATTGCCGATACCGTAATTGAATTCGGCAGCGGCATAATAAGATGCAGCCGTTTCACCGCATAAGTCATAAGCACGGGCAAGTAGCTGCCAGGCTGTTGTTGAAGGTGCGCTGATAAGAGATTGTTGCAACAGACCGGCTGCTCGGCGTGCTTGTTTTTCTTCGGCAGAACTTTCCAGCAGGGCATGAGCCAGACTGATTTGTAAGAGCGGTGAATTCGGCAACAGTTTCAGGGCTTTTTCATAAGAAACGACACTTTTTCCGGTTTGACCGCTTTCAAACAAAAATTGTCCTTTTAATTCATGAAAGTAAGGATTATTCGGCTGTTCTTGTAACAGAGCATCAATTTCTGTCAGCGCCTTCTGAGTATTGCCTTGGCGGAAAGCAAAAACAGCATGGGCATAACGTGCCGGCAGTGTTGTTTGTGTTGACGGATATAAACGCCGGACTTTTGTTTCATTGAGCATAAAAGCGGCTAATTTCGCTTTAACCATAGCCAGATTTTTATCTAAAGAATTTTTAGGTGTAAAAGAATTTTTTTTGGCGGCTTCGGTAAAATGGCTGATACGTTCGCTTGTCATCGGGTGTGTGCGAAAATAGGCGTTTTCTTCAATACCGCTCAGGGTATTTTGCTGTTTGATTTTCCGCATAAAACGCTGCAGGCCGGCTGTTGATTGTTTTGTTCGGGCCAAAAGTTTGACAGCACTTTCATCAGCACTGCGTTCTTCTTCAATCTGATAGTTCAACATGCTGTTAAGAGCCGAACTTTGCGAGCCTAAAATCACAGCCATAGCCGCATCACCGCGGCCGGTAGAAACAGCAGCGGCACCGGCAGCCAGCATGGAACCCAGCATAACATACTGCATATTTTCCATTTTAAGTTTCTGACGCACGATATGTCCGCCCAGAATATGCCCGATTTCGTGTGCCAGAATACCGGCAAGTTCATTGCTGTCATCAATATTAAGCAAAGTTCCGGTGTTAACAAACAGATAATTCCCGTCACTGACAAAAGCGTTTAAGGAATTATCACTGACAATAAAAATATTGTTCTGATTAAAATTTACACCGGCGGCTTTAAAGAGCGGTTTGGCAATCTGGGTCAGATAATTTTCTGTTTCGGTATCCGAAATAAGCGTAAGCCCTTGCGCCTTATTCAAAGGAATTCCGGCGCAAAGACTTATAAACAGCAGAACAAAAATATGCCGGATCAGCCGATTAGTTTTTTCCACCATGATTTTTTCTCCGGTTTGGGTTCCTCAACCGGCTGCGGCTGTGTATTTCTTTCATCACGGTCAAAATTGCGTCTGTCGCGGCGGAAACGGCGGCTGCGCCCGTTGCGGCGTAAGCGGCGTCCGTCTTCGTTGCCGTTTTCGGTTGTATCTGAGCCGTCATCCTCATCAAACAGTTCGTCGTTCGTTTCGATATTATTAGCTTCATAACAAGTTGCGGCAGCTTCTTTGCCGGCAGTCGGATTCGGTAGTTTTTCCCGTTCGATTTTGAAGTCGGAAACATCTTTCATCGAGGCATCGCCGGCAACAATAATGCAGATAGCGTATTGTTCTTCCAATGCAGCCAGTTTTCGGCGTTTTTGGTTAAGCAAGTATGCGGCGGTTTCTGCCGGAACGGTAACAGTCACTTTGACATCACGGTTACGGGCGCCTTCACCTTCCAGTGCGCGCAGAATGAGTGTTGCGCCGGATTCAATCGTCCGGACAACGCCGTGTCCGTGGCAATACGGGCATGTTTCATAATTGCTTTCCATGAAAGAAGAATGCATACGCTGCCGCGAGATTTCCAATAATCCGAAAATACTCATTTTGGCAATCTGAATACGGGCACGGTCATCTTTCATAGCTTCTTTCATGCGTTTTTCAACGGCCAGATTATTCTGCGGCTCATACATATCAATAAAGTCTACGACAACCAGACCGGCCAAATCACGCATTTTTAATTGTTTTGCAATTTCATCGGCTGCTTCCAGATTTGTCTTGAGCGCAGTTTCTTCAATATCTTTTTCTTTTGTGGCGCGTCCGGAGTTAACATCAATTGATACAAGAGCTTCTGTCGGATTGATAACCAGATAACCGCCGGATTCGAGCTGAACAACCGGATTATGCAGTTTATCAAGTTGGGCTTCAATCTGAAAACGCTGGAACACGGGTGCTTCGCCCGAGCGGCGGCATTTGATGTTTTTCAGATTGTGCGGTGACAGGATTTTTACAAAGTTTCTGGCAGTCTGATAAGCGGCGTCACCATCAATAATAACTTCGGAAATATCTTTAGTATACATATCGCGCAGCGCCCGTTTAATCAGGTTGCCTTCTTCATAAATGATAGCCGGCGGCTGATTGCGTAAAGCGCTGTAACGGATAGCGTTCCAAGTCCGGATAAGATAGTTGTAGTCACGCACGATATCGGCTTTTGTCTTGTCTTCACCGGCGGTGCGGACAATCAGTGACATATCCGGATTCAACGGCAGTTCTTTGATAATGCCTTTCAGACGTTTACGGTCATTGGCATTTGTAATTTTACGGGAAACACCGCCGCTTTTAATACGATTCGGCATCAGGACGCAGTAACGTCCGGCAAGTGAAATGTAGGTTGTGCAGGCTGCGCCTTTATTGCCGCGTTCTTCTTTAACAACCTGAATAAGCAGCGTCTGTCCTTCTTTGATAACATCCTGAATGGTGCTGCGGTGAAACAGTTTGCGGGCACGCAAGAGTTTACGCTGCAGTTCAAAATTATATTCATTCGGTTCGCCGTCTACATCGTCATCATCGTCATCGACACAGTCTTCTTCAATGGATTCGTCATCGGTACCGGTTGCATCGGCCAGAGTTTTGGTTTCATCGGACTTTTTCCGCGGCCGGCGGGTATAGCGGCGGCGCTTTTTCGGAGCTTCCGTTTCATCTTTTTCTTCAGCTGCCGGTTCTTCCGTATTATTTGTTTCAGAAGGCATTTCCGGTGTTGTTTCTTCGGCTTCCCGAGTTGTTTCTTCCGGCATATCCGTAATATTTTCAGCCGGAGTTTCTCCGGTGGTCAGGTTTTCTGCCGGAGATTCTTCAGCCGATTCTGTTTTAACGGCGGTATCCGTTTCCGGTGTATTCTGATTTAAATAATCATCATTTTCCGGAATAACATTTTGAGCCGGTTCCAGCTGGGCTTCTTCTACTTCCCGAGCCTGTTCGGCTTCCAGCCGGCGCTGAGCTTCAAGAGCCTCTTTTTCTGCTTTATAACGGGCTTTTTCAGCTTCGCGTTCTTTCAGATACTGAATTTTATTATTGATAATTTCGTCAACTTCCGCATTGACTTCTTTCAAGACATCTTCCGATACATTATAGTAATCGGGATGAATTTCATTAAACGCCAAAAAACCGTGTTTGTTGCCGCCGTAATCAATAAAAGCAGCCTGCAAAGATGGTTCGATGCGAATTACCTTTGCGGTATAAATATTACCTTTGATTTGTTTGCGTGAAGAAGATTCAAATTCAACATCTTCAACTTTATTTCCGTCAACAATCACAACACGGGTTTCTTCCGGTTGTGTATCGTCAATTAACATTCTTTTAGTCATTATACATAATCCCATTGCATGGCTTTAGATAAAGCCGTTTCTCCGCCGGGCTTGATAAAAGCAGGCAAGCTGCCGTTTGTAAAATACACAATACCACTATTGCCGTTTCGATAATCCGGCACAGGCTGCATTTTCTATTTTCTTTCCGGAGTTTTCCCTTGTTCTTCTTGCTTATTTGAAAACGGCGGAAATCTTATCTAACCCTAATTCCTGGTTTCCGTTACTGCTGAAGACAGTCTTTTATGTCAATATAAAAACTCTCAGATTAAAGACCGTTTCCAACCGGAAAACATAAACAGCATAAAGAATAAAATTAAAAAAACAATAAATTTTTTAAAAAATAATCACAGATTTTAACATATTGGTAATAAGTAAATTTTATAATTTAAGCGGGAGGAAAATATCGGATTTTGTTTATGCGGTATCTATATAGAAAAATAATAAGCGTTGTTTTCGCTTTTTTTTGTGCATTATTCCTGATGCCGGCGTCCGGCTGGACGGCTGTTAATGTCAATGATTTTCGTATTGGCAATCAGTCAGACGGCGTGCGCATCGTTTTTGATATGGATAAGAGCGTAAACTACCGTGTATTTTTGCTTGACGAACCCAAACGTCTGGTCGTTGATTTGGATGACGCGTCCATCAATAAGGTGTTTACGGGAGCCGGTAATCAGATTATTTCCAAAACACGTATCGGTAAATTGGACGGCAATAACAAACGCATTGTTTTGGAGCTGGCCAGACCGGTGATAATCAAAAAAGCTTTCACGCTGCCGCCGCAGAGCGGTAAGCCGTGGCGTTTTGTAGTTGATGCCAAACTGGCTTCGGCACAAAATTTTAAAGATAATATCGGTAATAAACATATTGTAACAAATGATACCAAGTTTGTGCCGCAGGATAATAAATCTGACAGCGGCTGGTTTAACTTCGGCAGTCAGGATAACAATACTTCCGGCAAGGCGGCAAAGCGTAAACGTATTATTGTTCTGGATCCGGGACATGGCGGAAAAGACCCCGGTGCTATCGGAGCTTATGGAAAGACATACGAAAAAAATATTACGCTGGCTATGGGAAAAGAACTCAAGGAAATATTGCAACGCAAGGGATATACGGTATATCTTACCCGCAGCACGGATGTTTTTATACCGTTACGTCAACGTATAAAAATTGCCCAAAAATATAAAGCTGATTTATTTATGTCTTTGCATGCGGACAGTGCCAGAAATCGTCAGGCAAAAGGACTTTCAGTTTATACGTTGTCGGACAGAGCCTCCGATGCCGAAGCTGCTGCTTTGGCCGAGCGTGAAAATAAAGCGGATATTATCGGCGGTGTCGATTTGGGCGGTAACACAAAGGAAGTAAATGATATTCTTATTTCTTTGTCGCAAACGGACAGCCGGAATAAATCGTCAAAATATGCCGCTTATCTGGTTAACGAAATGGCCAAATGCGTCAGTCTGGTCAAAAATACACATCGTTTTGCCGGATTTGCCGTACTTAAAGCGCCGGATATTCCGTCAGCTTTGCTGGAAATGGGATACTTGTCCAACAAAACGGAAGAAGCCAATTTAAAAACACAGGCATATCGTAAAAAATTAGCGAATTCCGCAGCTAATGCGATTGATAAATATTTTAATGATCCTGAAATAGCTTCTAATTGATATAACAGCTGTAAAAGATGATATTTTTATTGCATTTTTTTGATATTGTAATAAATTTTCAATAAATTTTAATACGCTGAAGTGAGAGTAAATGCTTAGAGTTCTATCATATTTAGCCAGTATGGCTTTGTTTTTTTTGATTATTCTTGCCATCGGAATTATCTACGGCATAACAAAAATCAACATAACGATTCCGGATTATCGTCAGCTTGAAACTTATGAACCGCCGGTAACAACCAGATTATTTGCCGGTGACGGACAGGTTATGATGGAATATGCGGCTGAAAAGCGTTTGTTCGTTCCGATTGAAAAGATTCCCGATAAAGTAAAAAATGCGTTTATTGCCGCCGAAGATAAACATTTTTATACGCATTCCGGTATTGACTATCTGGGGATTGTGCGCGCCGTTGTAGGCAATTTGAAAAAAATCGGAACGGGACGTCGTCCGGCAGGTGCTTCGACCATAACACAACAAGTGGCAAAAAACTTTTTGCTGAGTTCGGAATTATCATATACGCGAAAAATAAAAGAAGCAATTTTGGCCCGCCGTATAGATAAGGCTTTTTCTAAAGAACATATTTTGGAATTATATCTGAATGAAATTTATCTGGGTAATCGGGCGTACGGTGTGGCAGCTGCCGCAATGAATTATTTTGCAAAGTCTTTGGATGAACTGACTCTTGCTGAAATTGCCTATCTAGCCGCTTTGCCGAAAGGACCGAACAATTATAATCCGCAGACGCATTATGATGCCGCCGTGGCACGTCGCAACTGGGTTATTTCCCGTATGGAAGAAGACGGTTATGTCACGGAGGAAGAAGCAAAAGAAGCCAGTTCGCGTCCGTTAAAAGTTGTTGAGCGAAAAAGCGGATTTTTAAAGGATACGGAATATTACAGTGAGGAAGTCCGTCGTACAATCAGTCGTAATTTTGGTGATGAAGCTTTATATCAGGGCGGTTTGATTGTCCGGACAACCATAGACCCGCGTTTGCAGGAAATTGCTACAAAAGCTTTGCGCAAAGGTCTGATTGAGTATGACCGCCGTCACGGCTGGCGTGGTGCAACCGCCCAAATAAAAATTGACGGCGATTACAAAAAGAACCTGCAGGAAACAAAATTAACAGGCGGTGCCGAAGACAGTTGGCAGAAGGCTGTTGTTTTAAAAGTTACAAAGGATAAAGCCGAAATAGAAACCGAAAACGGTCAGGAAGGTGAAATTCCGTTGTCACTGCTTATGTGGGCACGGCATGCGGTAAAAGGTGAAAATTTAGGTCCGGTACCTTCTTCAGTCGAACAGGTTTTGCATAAAGGTGATGTTATTTATGTTGAAAAGACGCAGGAAAAAAATAAAAACACTTATAATCTGCGCCAAATTCCGGAAGTAGAAGGCGGTATGGCGGTTATGGATCCGCATACGGGAAAAGTTTTGGCTTTGGTCGGCGGTTTTTCTTTTGCCAAGTCACAGTTTAATCGGGCAACTCAGGCATATCGGCAAACCGGTTCCACTTTCAAGCCTTTTGTATATTTATCTGCTTTGGAGCTGGGATACTCGCCGACGGATTTGATTCTGGATGCGCCTTTTGTTTTGGATCAGGGCGAGGGAATGCCAAAATGGAAACCTGTTAATTTCTCTAAAAAGTTTTACGGACTGATGACATTGCGTCGCGGCGTGGAGCTTTCCAAAAACCTGATGACCGTCCGTCTGGCGCAGGATATCGGTATGGATAAAGTTGTGGCTTTGTCCAAACGTATAGGTGTTAATGACCATCTGGCACCGTTTTTGTCATCATCACTGGGGGCTGCCGATACGCGTGTTATCAGTATGGTCGCTGCTTATGCCGTGATTGTTAACGGAGGAAAAAAAGTGCCGCCGTATATGATTGAGCGTATTCAGGATCGCAAAGGGCGGACGATTTACCGTCATGAACAAACGCCTTGTCCCGATTGCAATGCCGATAAATGGAATGGTCAGTCTGTTCCGGATTTTAAGGTCGTGCGTGAGCAGGTTGTCGACCCGTTGTCGGCTTATCAGATGACTTCTATTCTGGAAGGTGTGGCTGTTCGCGGAACCGGTGCGCGTTTGAACGGATTACATCGTCACGTTGCCGGCAAAACCGGAACAACGAATGAAACAAAAGATGCTTGGTTTGTCGGATTTACACCGGATTTGGTGGCCGGTGTATATGTCGGATATGATGAACCAATCAGTTTGGGACGAGCCGAAACCGGTGCCCGTGCCGCATTACCTGTCTTTTATGATTTTATGGCAGAAGCCCTGAAAAATGAACCGGATACAAATTTCCGTATACCGGAAGGAATTAAGCTGGTTCGGGTTAATCCGCAGACAGGAAAGCCGGCATCTCCGGGAGATTCTACGGTAATTATCGAAGCTCTTAAACCTGATTTTGAGTTTAATGACAGACAGCGTGTTATCGGTGGCGGCGATGAAAGTATTGCCGGACCGGAAAACGATGACGGAGCAATACAAATGGGAGGCGAATACTAATGCGTGCCGAATTTTACAACATCATTAACGAAATTAAGCAATCTTTGCAGTTGCTGAGGAGGTCTCTTTGACTATGACAATGCTGTACAGCGTCGGGAGGAACTGGAGGCTTTGTCTGCCAATCCCAATCTTTGGGATAATCAGGAAAAAGCTCAGAAACTGATGAGTGAAAAAAATACGCTTGAGGCCGCACTGGATGCGTATGAAGGCTATGTCCAGACACTTGATGACTATGCGGAAATGGTGGACTTTGCCGAAAGTGAAAATGATGAGGCGATGCTGACCGAATTGCAACAAAATCTGGAAAACTTGCAGACATCAGTTAAACGTGCGGAGTTGGAAGCTTTGTTGTCAGGAGAAGCTGATGGCAACGATACGTATTTGGAAGTCCATGCCGGCAGCGGTGGTACCGAAGCCATGGATTGGGCTCAGATGCTGTTGCGTATGTACACGCGCTGGGCTGAAACACATCATTATAAAGTTGAATATATTGAAGAAACCGAAGGCGAAGTGGCCGGAATAAAATCGGCTACCATTAAAATCAGCGGACATAACGCATACGGCTGGTTGAAATCTGAAAGCGGGGTACACCGGCTGGTACGTATTTCACCGTTTGACAGCGCAGCCCGCCGCCATACCAGTTTTGCCTCTATCGGGGTTTATCCGGTGGTTGACGATAATATTAACATAGAAATCAATGAAGCGGATTGTCGGATAGATACTTATCGGGCATCCGGCGCCGGCGGCCAGCATATTAACAAAACGGATTCTGCGGTCCGCATTACCCATATTCCGACGGGAATTGTCGTTTCCAGCCAAACGCAGCGCTCACAGTTCCAAAACCGTGATAACTGTTGGAAAATGCTGAGGGCGCGCTTATATGAAAGAGAAATGCAAAAGCGTGCCGATAAGGCTCAGGAAGTGCGTGATAATCAGGGAGATAATGGCTGGGGATATCAGATTCGCTCCTATGTTTTGCAGCCGTATCGTCTGATTAAGGATTTGCGCACCGAGGCTGAAACTGCTGATGTTAAAGGTGTTTTGGACGGGGATATTGATTTGTTTTTGTCTGCCGCTCTGGCGCAAAAAATCCAAGGGGAAACACAGTCGGCATAAAAGCCGAAAATTTAGGAAAAGGAATGAAGAAGAACTCGCCACAATTACTCATCTTCAGAAGAACCATGGATTTTTTCATGGTCGGAATGTTTATTGTGCTGCTGTTGTTTATGTGGACACTGTACAAAGGTCCCATTTCTGTTCCGTATCTTAAACCGTATATTATTCAGGCATTGAACTATAACGAGAGTGATTATAATTTCAGTTTAGGCAAAGTTAATCTGGAATTTGTTCGTTCTATACAGCCGCTGCGTGTGACGGCCGAAGATGTTAATCTGAAAAAAAATGACGGAACTTTTGCCATAAGTGCGCCCAAACTCTATCTTTCATTCAGTTTGCGGGCACTGCTTAAAGGAATTATTGCGCCGAGCGATGTCAGCCTTGATAATCCGACTGTTTATATTTTTGCCGACTACGGGGTGGAAAAAGAGCATATTAACGAAGTCAATAAAAGAAAACTGGCTTTCTATGTAGAAAAATTCAAGGAATTTCTGAATAACTATAATTCAGAAGAAAAGGTATATCCGGAAAGTTATGTGAACAACATCAATATCAAAGGTGCGGAAGTTGAATTTCACGAAGTAAATCTGGGACGTAAATGGATACTTTCCGATTTAAATTTTGAATTCAGCCGTAATCTGGTAAATCTGGAAGTTAATGCCGATGCCTTGGTTAATCTCAATGATAAAATTGCATCGGTCGGCTTTGAAAGTGAGTACCATGCGGCCAGCGATAAGCTGGATTTGGAGATTTATTTTTCGGATTTGATTTTAGCGGATATGATGAATAGTCTGGATTCTCAGACAGCGGAGAATTCTCCGGCTTTTCAGGTTAATGTTCCGGTAAACGGTAAGGTTGATACGGTTATTGATGTTTCCGAAATTTTGGAACATCCGGAAAATGCCGCTGCTTATCTGAGTGACGCCGTTCGGAAAATCAATTTTGAGCTGGACGGAGGACACGGTTATATTGCTTTTGACAATAATGAAAAATATAATTATGAAATTGATGAAATGGTTTTAGCCGGAGAATTGACCGGTGGTTTTGATGAATTGAATATCAAAAATGCAGACTTTAAAATGGGCGGGCAGACAGCGCAGATTAGCTTTTTGGCCAGAGGTCTGGAAAACTATTATCTTGAACACTCTTTAGAAGGCGTGACGGCTGAATTTACGGCGAAAATCAATCAGTTTCCGCTGGAGTATCTGTCGCGGTTTTGGCCGAGATATCTGGCCGAACCGGCTTGGCAGTGGTGCAAAGACGGCTTAACCGGCGGTATAGCAAAAAATGCAGACTTTGTGTTTAATTTTGGCTACGATAATGAAACAAAATCTTTCGGATTGCTGAATTTGAGCGGAACGGCTGATTTGGAAGACGGAAATTTACACTATCTGGACGGTATGCCTGATGTTCATAATGTCTACGGTCGTGCCAAATTCAGTATGCAAAACATTTCTATCGATGTTGACAAAGGTGTCAGTGACGGTGTTATTCTTACCGGCGGTAATGTCAATATTTATGATTTGGACAAGTATGACAATTTTATTTCTATAAATTTAATCGGGAATTCCAGTATTACCGATGCGCTGAATTTAATCAATAATCCGCCGTTGAATATTGCTGCCGGCATGGGTGTCGATCCGCAGAGCATTAACGGTACGGTTGATGTTCAGCTGAAAATAGATTTTGAACTGAAACAGGATTTGGACGGCAAAGATATAAAGGTAGATGTTAAGGCTGATTTACATGATGTTTCTAACAGCAGCTTTATTCCAAACCATATTTTATCCGCTTCAAGTATGACACTGCTGGTCAATTCGGAAGGCTGGAATTTGAGCGGTGAGGCCAATTACGATTCTTTACCGGTAAAATTGACCGTAAATGAAAAATTTGCCGAGAAAAATTATAAAAGTAAGTGTAATATATCTTTCAAACTTGATGATGCTGCAAAAAAAACACTGGGACTGGACTGGAGTGTGCTGCAGGCGCCGAATATCGAAGGGTATGCCATGGTTGATGCGGATATTACCGTGCAGGAAAATGATGAGATTTTCATTAAGTTGAAGGCTGATTTGAAAAATACGGCAATAGACTTTGCCTATCTGGGGTTTGTCAAAGCAATGAATCATGCAGCTTCGGCCAGTGCCGATATTACCCTGTTCAAAGACAAGATTCAGTCTGTAAAAAATATCAATCTGCATAAATCAGGTTTTAATATTGCCGGAAATCTGAGTATGTATCCGAGCGGCCGTGTCAAATCGGTTGATATCAACCAAATCAAAGGGCCGAAAACATCAGCCCGTGCCAGAGTGAGCCTGACCGATACCGATATGCCGCAGCTGAAAATTGATATTTCCGGTTTGAGTTATGATTTATCACCATTCTTTAACCAGCAGAAAAGCAAGGAAAAGAAAAGCAGTAAGAATAAAAAATTACCGGTACAGAATAATGATGATGACGGGCTGGAAAAAGCCAATAATACGGATATTTTTATGACGGTTAACAGTTTGTGGACAAATGATACAACGCCGATTCAAAACTTTGCAGGCAGTGTTAAAATCCGTCATGGCAAAGGTATGGATGAATTGCACATGGTCGGAAACTATGGTATAGACAAGTCAATCAAACTGAAACTGGATTATATTCCGAAAGGCAATAAGGAACACTATTTATCCATAGACAGCAACAATGCCGGCAGTACGCTTAAAGTACTGCGTCTGTATGAAAATATGGTGGGCGGAACCATGAAAATCGAAGCGCGCCGCCAAGCAGACAAAAAGTTTATCGGACATATGCAGGTACGTGATTTCAGCATTCAGAACGCACCGGTTGTCGCCAAGCTTCTGAGTGTGGCTTCTTTTACCGGAATGCTTGATTTGCTGAAAGGTGACGGTTTAACGTTTACTCATTTCAATGCGCCTTTTGAATATCAATATAAAATTCTGACTTTGAAACAAGCTAAAGCTGAAGGTAATGTCGTTGGTATTACCACCAACGGAACATATAACCGTGCCACGGATGATATCAAAATGTATGGTGTGATTGCGCCGGCTTACAGTATCAACCGCTTTTTGGGAAAAATTCCGGTTGTCGGCAACTTGCTGGCCAGTAAGGACGGAACCATTTTTGCCGCTAATTATAAAATCAACGGTTCTGCCGATAATGCAAAAGTTGATATAAATTCCTTGTCCATGTTTAGCCCCAACTCTTTGAAAGAATGGTATGCAAAAAATTTTGGCGACAATCAATAAAGCGATGAAATGTAAAATAGGCATAGATTTTCATGGTGTTATCAATACAAGGCCGTTGTTTTTCCGGCTGTTCTGCCAGACTGCACTCAATAAAAATATGGATGTTTATATCATAAGCGGCGGTCCGTACGAAACAATCAATACATATCTGAAACAATATAAGATTCCTTACACCAAACTATGGTGTATTTATGATTATTATGAAAAAAAAGGGCAGATAACATATTTTGCTGACGGTTCTTTTCGTGTTGCTGACGAATTATGGAACAAAGCCAAAGCCGAATATTGCCGCCGTGAAAATATCTGTGTACATATAGATGACAGTACCATATACGGACAGACATTTGCCACTCCTTATTGTCTGTACGATGATAAAGAAAATATCTGCGAAATTAACGGACATAAGATTATTTTGGATAATCCGGAAGATGCTTTGCAGCAAATTATGAAATACTGCCGCTTTGTGCCGGTTGTTTCCGGATATTAAAACGCAAAGATACCGGCAGTTATAAAACTGCCGGTATCAGATATTACTGAACGGTTTTTATTAAGAAAAACTGTTTTTTTCAATTTCCCTGAAGTATTGTACCGTTTCCTGAGAAAGTTGTTTTGTTGCGGCTTCATCACAGGCAATAATGCCATGTTTATGTTGCTGTAAAATGCTGATGGGCCAAACATGGGTAATGCTGCCTTCTATGGCATGATGCAGGGCCTGAGCTTTTTGCGGACCGGAAGCCAGAATTAAAACTTCCTCCGCTTCCATCATCGTTTCAATGCCAATCGTCAGGGCGACAGTCGGCACTTTGCTGATATCATTACCGAAGAAACGCGAATTAGCCCGCAAAGTACTCTGGGTTAAAAGTTTGGCACGGGTGCGGGAGCCTAGTGATGAATAAGGCTCGTTTAAGGCGATGTGACCGTCTTCTCCCACACCGCCGATAAATAAATGAACGCCGCCGCAGTCTTTAAGTGCTTTTTCATAAGATGCGCATTCTTTAGAAAAGTTTGTTGTTAATCCGTTTAAAAAATGAACATGCTCTTTTTTGACGTTTACAAATTTTAAAAATTTATCCCATAAAGAATATTGGAAACCGTGTTCATCACCGGCACCGACACCGACATATTCGCAGGTTCCGAAAAATATGACGTTTTCGAACGAAACCCGTCCTTCTTTATAAGCCTGAGCCAAACCTGCAAACATTCCCAAAGGCGTAGAACCGGACGGCAGTCCTAAAAC
Organism: Pseudomonadota bacterium; assembly: GCA_030523245.1. Lineage (GTDB taxonomy): Bacteria > Pseudomonadota > Alphaproteobacteria > RF32 > CAG-239 > RUG410. The sequence goes on along the minus strand of JAUNIW010000002.1, from coordinate 54,652 downwards.
AAAAGGTTTTTTAGGGGTTGGTTTATGTTTGTTAATCCGGTAAACAACATAATCTGCTGCCCATGAGGACATATCTTCGTATGTAGGTTTAATCACAACGCGCATGTCTGTTCTCCTTTTTAATAGTGCGGCGGAGGTGTTTCTTCGCTCTGCGGTTTAACAATATCCTGTGACAGCATACTCTTAAGCAGGGCATTTTGAGCTGTCAGCGTATCAATAATTTTGCCTTGTTTAACGACAACATCACTCAGGTCATCCAATGCCTTCTGCTGGTTGTCCAGTGCCATTTCGATAGCAATTAAGCGTTTATGTAATTCGGCATCAGTCATGGCATTTTTCTCATTGTTCTTTCTGATGAACCGATTTAATCTGACCGGCAACAAGTGTATCAGCTTTAGTTGTGTCGATACGCTGGGATAATTTCTTCTTTTCTTCCTCAGGCATGGTTATCATATTACCGGAACCGTTATTTTTCAAATAACTGATTTCATAGCCGCTGTCACGAATTTCATACAGAAGCAGTCCGCTTTCATCATATTCTTTATATGATTTTCCGTTCCATACACCGTTTTTGTAGGTTTTTGTATATTTTACTTTACCGTCAGGATAATAGGCAGTTTGCAGCCCGTTCGGTAGTCCGTTTTCAAATTTTGTAACCAGCTGTTTATGTCCCTGCCGGTCAAAAGATATTGCTTCACCGGATACAATCCCCTTAAAATATGGAATCTGAGCCATAGGTTGTCCGTTTTCATAATAAAGCTTTTGGATGCCGTTTAATTCATCATCTTTATAAACGGCTTCCGAAATCAGACGGCCGTTTCTGTCATATTCCTGATAAATACCGTTGCGCTTGCCGCCGGCCATCGTGACATTTTCGTTTAAAGCGCCGTTGGCATCAAAATATGTTTTAATTGTACCTTGTTGTATACCGTTGATGTATGGTATTTCAGACATTTTATTGCCGCTTTCATAATAGAGCGTCATCGTACCCGTAAATTCGCCAGAAGTCTGGTCTGCCGAACTGCCGGCCTGCTTGGCGGCCTCAAGTCTGTATTTAACGGTGCCGTTGTTGTAATAACCGATTCCCGTCCCTGCAAATTTTCCGTTTTTGTAGAGAGATTCGGATACTTTATTACCAAAGTCATCTCGTTTGACAAGGTTTCCTTCAAGTTTTCCGCTGGTATAATCCAATTCCTGATCGATGCTTTTGCCGTTGGCTTTATAAAGGAGAAGTTTACCGGCAACTTTATTGTCTTTCATAAATACTTCTGCGGATTTTTTACCGCCGTGGTCATAAAGGGTAACCGTACCGTCAAGTTTACCCTGACGATAAGTCGAGGTTTTTCGAATATCTTTATTTTCATAGTATTCAATAGCCTGTCCGTTCAAAACACCGTCCTGATAAGTTCTGTCATATTTGATATTACCGTTAGGATAAAAGGCGATATCATGTCCGTCAAGTTTTCCGTGTTTAAATGTTGTGATAGATTTTTTTGTTCCGTCTTCATAAAAGGACTGAGCCTGTCCGTCCAAGACGCTGTATTTATACGGTAAAATAACGGACGGATTGCCGTTTCTGTAATAAGCCTTCATTTCTCCGTTTGGTTCATCCTCGCTGTATTGAGCTTCCAGAGCCGGCTTTCCGTTTTCATAATATCTTTTATAAGAACCGTTGCGCAGGTTGTCGGCATAAGAGACGGATTCGTTGACAGTTCCGTTTTGATAATATGTTTTGGCTTCACCGGTAACGATACCGTCTTTGTAATCAAATTCGGCATTCAGAGAACCGTTTTCATAATAAACTTTTTGTTTGCCGTCATATTTATTGTTAATATAGGAGTTAATTTCTTTTATTTCACCGGATTTAAAATATATCTGTTCCAGGCCTTCGGCTTTGCCGTTAATATACGGTGTTTCGGAAGAAACTTTGCCGCTTTCGTAATATTGGATAAATTTACCGTCAATAACACCATTTTCGTTATAAGTAACCGTATAAGCCGGTTTACCGTTTTCATAATAACGGGTTTCGGTGCCGACCTGCTGATTATTTTTAAATTCGGCAACACTGGCAAGCGAGCCGTCTTCATTATAATTTTTGACCATGCCGTTCAGAGCATTATCTTTATAATCAGCCGTTTTTCTGACAGTACCGTTTGGATAATATGTTTTGGACTCGCCTTCTTGTTTTCCGGCAACATAAGAGTCTTCGGAACGAACGGCGCCATTTGTATAAAAGGTAGTAACAATACCGTGGATTTTATTGTCTTTGTAAGGTGTTTCGGATTTTACGGTACCGTTATCAAAGTAATTTCTCTGCACACCGTCAGCCACATCTCTGACATTAAAGGACGAAGGTGCTTCGCTTTTGTCTTTGCTGCCGAAGGTCGGCAGTAAATTAAACTTCAGGGCAATAAGAAACAATACACCCAGACCAACTGCAATAATAAGACTTTTATTTTTCATTTTTCCCTGCCATAACGCATTATCAAAACTACTTTATTCATAGCATGAAGATTTATGTTCTTCAAGACTAATTCCTTTAATCAACAAAAAAATACATCTCAGGCATATTGCTGCTGTCTGGATTGTAAAAGCTTGCCGATGGCTACCGGCAGGTTTATCTGGTGATTTTGGATAATAAAGTTTAGATTTTCGGTTTCTCTTGGTGTCAAATCTTTGGTAATGCCGAAATCGTCGTAATATTTGCGGCTGTTTCTTTCAAGCTTGTCGGCACTTTCTTTTTTGCCGAACTGCATATAGTACTCGGACAATTTGTGATTGGCATTGGCAATCTGCGGTGCGTAGAGTACCTCATCACCGTTTTCGGTTACAGTCTGATAGGCGTAGACAGCTTTTTCATAATCACCCTGCTGCCAGTAAATATCACCACAGCGGCTCCAGGCATTGATGTTTTGCGGCGCAAGTTCCAAGGCCAGTTCAAACGAATTTTGAGCAAGTTCGGGATTGTTCTGGGCGGCAATGGTACCAAACATACAAGCATAGGAGGCAGCCTGAGCATAGGACATTTCTTTAAGTATGCCGTTCTGGGTATCAGCCTTGTCAATTTGTTGTTTAATCAGATTTTCCAGCAGGGACAGGCAAGAAGAATTATCACCGTTAGCCCATTCGTAAAGGGCATCTTTTTCGGCCGGCAGTTCCGAGCGCTGCGGCAGTGAATCAAATTTTCCGGTATTGCAGAGAGCAATAAAATCACGCACGGTCGTAATTGTCTGGATAATATCTTCTTCACTGTTTTTTCCCTGATTGCGCTGATAAACGGCCTGTGCCGTTTTTTCCGGTGTAACATCACGGCCGAGCATATTGATAATAAGGCTTATGAGTTCTTCCAGAGATTCTTTCGGCTGTTGGAAAAAAAGTGTTGTTTTTTTATCTAATACATCAGGTTCTTCATTTGTATTTTTCTGCCAGTCAAGACGTATTTCCTGATTTTTATCGGCTTGTTGTCTAAGCTGTTCTTTCAGTCGCAGAATATCATCCGTTGTCACCGAAGACATAACAAGGTCTCGCGAAAGTTCCTGATCTTTTTCCAACAGGGCTGCACGGCGTTTTGCCGAAAAACTTTTGGTAGCAGCACTTTTCATGTTTTCATGCACATCCGCATCGGAAACGGAGGAAGAAGATGTATTTTGCAGACTTTCCATGGCAGCATCGGGAACGGTCAGTCTGGGACGATTGTCTTCCAAAACATCTTCCGGTTCGTCCGTATCTGGATCCAGAGAGCCGGAGCCGCTGCCGGAAACGGCCTGATAGAATAAACCGGCATCATAAGAACCGCCGCCGGTTACACGAAATGTCTGAAGAACTGATTTTATGTAAATAAAAGCTATCAGGGCAATAAAACAGGCAAACGCAATCAGAATATAAAAACCGTTCGGCCCGAATTCTTGCATGACGGAAGCTTGAAATTTATCAAATTTTGCGGCAAACAATGCTAAAAGATTGTTCAAATTACCGGGTTCTGTTGGCGAACCTTGGAAAAGTGTTTGCAGGTTTAACATCATTTATTCCTTGTAATAGTGACGGTTATCTATAATAAAATAATCCGTCAACTTGCTTTTTCCACTCTACACAAAGCGTCAGGTAATGTAAAGAAATTTTGTCAGGAATTTTTTTTGTGTTGAATGATATGCAGCAGGTGTTCATCTCCGGTTTTTTTGGCATATTCTACCGCAAGCCGGAAGTTGTTGTCGGCTGATGCCGGATTACCGGACAAATTTTCAATGAGTGCCAGATTGGCATAGTCAATGGCTAATCCGCTGCAACGCTCATGGTTTTGTTCCAGTCGCAGGGATTGGTGCAGCAATGCTTTGGCACGTGCCAAATCGTTTTTTTGCAAAAAGATAAGGCCGAGCAGACTGTAAACATCTGCAATGTGGAAGTTGGTTTCCGACTTTTTGTTTTCATCAAGACACAGACGTAAAAGTTTTTCCGCTTTATCATATTGCCGGATTTGAGCTAACGCGCGTGCCTGCAGATAAAGAGATTCAATATATGCCGAAAAATTATGTTGTTCCAGATAAAGAGCGGCGGCCTTTCGGGCTAGATCGGCAGCTTTTTTGAATTTTTCCGTTTCAAAAGCAAAATGTCCGCAAAGTTGCAGACTGAAAGCCATGCCGTGCCGGCTGCTGTTTTTTTTGTGCAGGTTTAAGGCTTTCTGCGCGTATTTTAAGGCTTCTTCCGGTAATTTCTGAGCCAGTTTCAGGAGAGAAAACTGGTTGAAAATATCTGCTTTAAGGCGGTTTTGCGCAAAGGAGAGGGCTTTGTTTAGTTTGTCCTCGGCTTCGGCAAGACGATTTTCATACAGCAAAAGCTGCCCCCAGACAGCGGTTGTCTGGGCCTGAAAAAAAGATAACCGGCATTCCGTGAAAATTCTTAAAGCGGATTCAATCATCGTCTGGGCAATATCATTAACACAACTGAGGCGGTAAATTTCGGCCGTAAGTAAATATGTTTGCGCCTCTTCAAACAAGTAGTGTAAATGCTTAAATGTTTTAAGGGCAGCCGAAGCCTGTTCCGATGCCGAAAGCATATCTCCTTCGCGCATATAAGCAAAGGCCGAAAGATAAGCTTTACAGGCTTTTTCTTCTGCGGACAAATGTTTTGCGGCAAACAGCCGTTTATATAAAAAAGGCAGATTTTCCTCGTGATAGAGCAAACGGGAAATTTGAACGGCTGCCAACAAAAGCTGAGGACTTTTATCCTTTTTGCTGCGACGGACGAGTTTTTGATAAATCGGTTCCAAAGGTTGGCAGTGCGCGGCCAAAAGGCAGGATAATACCATATTTTTATGTTTTAAAAACGAAGCGGCTTTTTGAGGTCTGCCGCCGGCTAAAAGAACAAGAGCATTTCGGGCAGCTGTCGAAAATGAAAAAAAGAGCAGATTCACGGCCTGATTTAAAACAGCCGTAGAAAAAAAACGGTTTTCCGTCATAAGCTGCTGCCGGCGCAAAACAGAAATCTGTGTCAGCTTTTTCAGATGTTGCAGCCGCCAGTAAAAAAATATGCCGCAACAGAAGGCAATAATAAAAACCATAAACAAAACGGCAAAGCCGGCGATAAAATATTTTTCTGACATTTACACTCTTTTAGCAATTCTCGGTTTAATATCTTTTTAACATAAATCATAAAGGAAAAAATTAAAATGGCTATTACAAAATTGACTTCCGACCAACTTTATCGCAAATGTGATCCGGCAAAGTTTGACTTCAATACCACGGCCGATCTTGAGGAACGCTTATCCGCTCTGGGGCAGGATAGGGCCATTCATGCAGTTGAACTTGGGATACATATAAAATCCCGCGGCTACAATCTGTTCTGTCTGGGACCGGAAGGCACGGGAAAAACCAGTCTGGTCAAACGTATCTTGGAAAAAGAAGCCAAAAACCGTAAGACGCCGGAAGACTGGGCTTATGTTTACAATTTTGACGAGCCGTATAAGCCTATAGCAATGAGTTTTCCTGCCGGTCAGGCTGTCGAATTTGCCAAAGACGTTGATGAGTTGCTTGACGAACTGTCGGATTCGCTGCCGGAGATTATTGAGTCGGAGGAATATAAAGCGGCTCTCGGAATTATCCGGCAGAAATATAAAGCCAAAAAAGAAGAATACATCAATGTTCTGCAGAAGAAAGCCAAAGGCAAACGCGTTTCTCTGCTGCATATGCAAATGGGATTGGTTGTGGCGCCTATGAAAGACGGTGAGGTTCTCAGTCCGGATGCGTTTGAACAGTTGCCGGAAAATGAGAAAAAGCTTGTCATGGACGATTTGAATGCCATGCAGGAAGAAATTGAAAACGCAACACAGGATTTACCGCGCTGGGAAGAAAAACAAAAGCACGAAATTACGGTTTTGCGGGAAAAATTCGTTCGTTCTGCTGTAAAAGACCCGATTGACGCGCTGCGCAAAAAATACAAAAGCCAGCAGCCGTCACGTTTTTTGAAACAGATTCAGGATAACATTCTGAATAATATAGATGATTTTGTGCCGACGGACAGTGACAGACAAGCGGCTGCAGCCGGTGCGGAGGAAGATCCGCTGCATCAGTTGCTGAGTAGAATGAAACAGCCGGAAGAAGATAAGTTTGCCAAGTTTAAAGTCAATGTCATCGTCAAAAATGTTCCGGATTCCGGTGCGCCGATTGTAACGCTGGACTATCCGACACAGGGCAATCTGGTCGGTAAAGTCGAACGGATTCAGCAGTATGGTGCTTTGCTGACGGATTTTACGTTGATTAAGGCCGGCGCATTACACAAGGCTAACGGCGGCTTTTTGCTTTTGGATGCGCGCAAAGTTTTGGAGCAGCCGTATGCATGGGATTCTCTGAAACGGGCTATTGCTTCCAAACGCATTAAGATTGAGGCGCCGTCCGAAGAAACAAGTTTTACGACTATATCACTGGATCCGGAGCCGATTCCGCTGGATGTGAAAGTTGTTCTGACCGGTGATTTTGAGATATATGAACTGCTCAGTGAGCGTGACCCTGATTTTCGCGATTTCTTTAAGGTAGAAGCTGATTTTGGCGTGATTATGGATAGAAATGCCGAAAATGAAGTGGAATATGCCAAACTTATCGGTTCGCTGTCCAAAAAGAAACAGCTGCGTTCCCTGAACAAACAGGCGGTGGCCAGAGTTATAGAATACGCTTCCCGTATGGCCGATGATGCCTGTAAACTGACCGCTCATATTTCATCTATCGGCGATTTGCTGCGTGAGGCGGATTATTGGGCACGTGTATCAAATTCCAAACAAATCGGTAAGAATCATATAGATCAAGCTATAGAAGCCCAGATTTACCGTTCTGACAGGATTAAAAAATCCATGCTGGAAGAAATCGGCAAAGGAACGATTTTAATGGATGTCAAAGGCGAAAAGGTCGGTCAGATTAACGGTTTGGTTGTCTATGATTTTGGCCGCTATTCCTTTGGTAAACCGGCGCGTATTACCACTCAGGTACGTATCGGTAAAGGCGACTTTGTGGATATTGAACGCGAAATTTCGATGAGCGGACCGATTCATACTAAAGGTGTTTTGATTCTGAAGTCATTGATTTCAAATCGTTTTGCCAAACATTCTCCGCTGTCTTTGTCGGCTTCCATTGTTTTTGAACAGTCCTACGGCGGGGTTGACGGAGACAGTGCGTCATCAACGGAATATTATTGTATGGTTTCGGCTATTACAGGTGTTCCGATTAAACAAAGTATTGCCGTTACCGGTTCAATTAACCAATTCGGTGAAATTCAGCCGATTGGCGGGGTAAACGAAAAAATCGAAGGATTTTTTGATGTTTGTTCGTATGAAGGATTATCCGGAACCCAAGGGGTGATTATTCCGCGGACGAATGTCGATAATCTGATGCTGCGTGCCGATATTGTACAGGCAGTGGAAGAAGGACGTTTCTCTATCTATGCCATCGATACAGTCGATGACGGTATTGAAATTCTGACCGGTAAAAAGGCCGGAGAGCGTGACCGCAGAGGAAACTATCCGAAAGGGTCGGTAAATTATATGGTAGAAGAAAATCTGCGGCAATATTATAAAGATTATGCCAAATATGCCAAAGAAACTCTCGGTTGTCTTTAATAACCAAAAAATGCCTTTTATAAAAAATAAAAGGCATTTTTTTCATCGGTAAACGCTTAGTCTTTTGACGCAGCATTTTCTGAAATACAGTTTTTCAAACAAGTCAGTGCATGATAGTAAGGCTCGCCTGCTTTTGTGCGTTTACGGGTAATCGGGTCAAGGTCAGTGTATTCGAAACTTTCCAAAAAATCCGTCGGCGTGTGGAATTCCGGACTTGTACCGGTTCCGGTTACCAGTGTTTTACCGGGGATAAGTTCCGTGTTGTCAAATATGACATGCGGACCATGCCAGATAAAAAAGCAATAGGAACGCCCTTCATCTTCAATACTTTGAGGTTGTCTGAGTTTGGCACTGAATTTGCCGTCCCAGTCATCATACGCCTTGCGCCATTCCTCTAAAAACTCGTCGATATAAATTCTATGCATAATAAAAAAATAATTTTGGGCATTTGACCGATTTTGCTGTATTTGCCAAAGACACAGCCGGCACAAAATAATTTAATGATATATAAAGTATATATTTTGTATATAATTTTGTCAAGATATAAAATTTTATTACCGGACAACTGGAAAACCCGTAAAAAATATTATTTATTTATAAAAAATTAAATAATAATGCGTTTAATAAATGGTAAAACAATATTTAATAAGGATGGAACATGGATAAGATTCTGCCAACCGGAGCTTTGGTTCCGATGGTTATTGAGCAGACGCCCAAAGGTGAACGCTCATTTGATATTTTCTCACGCCTGTTAAAAGAGCGGATTATTTTTTTGACCGGAGAAGTTAACGATGAAACTTCGGCTCTGGTCTGTGCGCAGCTTTTGTTTTTGGAAGCGGAAAATCCTAAAAAAGATATATTTCTCTATATCAATTCGCCGGGGGGCGTTGTTACCTCGGGGATGGCCATGTATGATACAATGCAGTATATTTCATGCGATGTTGTAACCATTTGCATCGGTCAGGCTTGTTCAATGGGCTCTTTTCTGTTAGCAGGCGGCGCCAAGGGCAAAAGATATTCTCTGCCGAATGCCCAGATAATGATTCATCAGCCGTCAGGCGGTGCCAAAGGTCAGGCTGCGGATATTGAAATTCAGGCAAAGTTGATTTTGGATTTGCGCAAACGTCTGAACAGCATTTATGCTCAAAACACCGGCCAGAAAATATCGGTCATCGAAAAAGCGATGGACAGGGATAATTTTATGACTCCCAAAGAAGCGCTTGATTTTGGCCTGATTGACCATATTATCAGCAATCGTGAAGAAGTAAAGTAGGTGAAAAATGAGTGACAATGAAGAAGTTTTGCATTGCTCGTTTTGCGGTAAAAGCCAGAAGGAAGTAAAAAAACTGGTAGCCGGCCGCGGCGTCTATATCTGCAACGAGTGTATAGATGTTTGTCATACCATTATGGAAGACGAAGAAAATCTTGAACCGGCACCGGCTGCGGAAAATGCCGAAACATTGATGGACAGCCTGCCGACACCGTCTAAAATCAAAGAATTTCTGGATGAGTATGTTATCGGACAGGATTATGCCAAAAAAGTTTTGTCCGTAGCGGTATATAATCATTATAAACGTCTGAATAATCCGAAAAAAGACGAAGTTGATATTACAAAGTCAAATGTTATTCTGATTGGCTCGACGGGCTGCGGCAAAACGTTGTTGGCCCAGACTTTGGCCAAGATTTTGAATGTACCGTTTGCTATTGCCGATGCAACCACGTTGACTGAAGCGGGTTATGTCGGCGAAGATGTCGAAAACATTATCCTGAAGCTGGTGCAAAATGCCAACTATGATATAGAAAAGGCACAGCGCGGCATTATTTATATTGATGAAATCGATAAGATTTCCCGAAAAGGAGACGGGCCGTCTATCACCCGTGATGTATCGGGTGAGGGCGTGCAGCAGGCCTTGCTGAAAATCATTGAGGGAACTGTTGCCAATGTGCCGCCGCAGGGCGGACGCAAACATCCGCAGCAGGAATTTCTGCATGTAGATACCAAAAATATTTTGTTTATCTGCGGCGGTGCTTTTGCCGGTTTGGAAAAAATTATTGAAAAGCACGGAACGGAAAGTGCAAATTCGATTGGTTTCGGGGCAAAAGTAGAAAAAGATGAAAAAACTATCGGGCAGATTTTGAAAGAAGTTCGTCCCGAAGATTTAATCAAATACGGATTGATACCTGAATTTACGGGTCGTGTTCCGGTTATTGCCACTCTGGATGATTTGAGCGAGGAAGCATTGATTCGGGTGCTGACGGAGCCTAAAAATGCACTGGTCAGCCAGTATACGTCATTATTCGGTATGGATGACGTGAAGCTGACAATAACGGCAGATGCTTTGCGTGCCATTGCAAAAAAGGCTATTGAGCGCAAAACCGGTGCACGCGGCTTGCGGGCAATTATGGAAGAAATCCTTCTGGAATGGATGTATGAACTGCCGGATAAAAAGGATGTTTCCGAGATAGTGATTGATGAAAAGGTTATTATGTCCGGAACAAAACCAAAATTGGTAAAACATCAGCATGAAGAAAAAAAGACGGCCTGAGCGTTTTATTTTCAGATGCTTTTTGAACACCGTCGTCGGCAAAACGGCGGTGTTTTGTTTATCGGTGGTCTTGGCTAAATACAGTAGATTTGTAGTAAAAACACAAAAATCCCGGCTCATCTGAGTCGGGATTTTTGTTTAAATGCGGTAAAAATTCGCAATTTTGTTATTGACAATCATCAGACTGTTTCCGTCCTGAGCCACAAAGTCTACACCGTCTTTGTAAATACCGGCCAGAAAAGGCACGCAGTCAAACTGATAAATAAAATACTTATTGTTCCGGCGCAGAGCAAAAAGCTGGTGTTTATCCGAGATCAGCAGAGGTTCGTCTACATCGTCAAACGATACCCAGTTGTCGTTGGTATAAACTTGAACACTGCGTTTGGCAAGGCTGATGCAGATAGCAAATTTTCGGGCCGAACTGCACAAAATTTGTACCTGTTTGTCACACAAAGTCCTGCCGGATACCGGATCAAGAAGCGTGTAATTGCCGGCACTGCCGTAAACCAACAAGTCAAATCCGAGCTGAATATCATATTCTGCCGGAAGTTTGTGCATGACCATTTCCTCACCGTTTATGCGATAAACGCACCAGAATTTGGGGAATTTAAGCGCGATAAACTGTTTGGAGTATTTCACGTCAGTAACTTCATAGTTCCAGACGAAACTGAAACCATCGTACAAAGCAACCTGACAACCGTTTTGATTCTTGGCTGTCAGCAGATAAGAGTTGCGATATTTGATTATCTCAACCGGATAAGCCTCGCTGCTCGGAAAATTACCCAGAGCAACACCGTCCAGATTGTAAACCTTGTCCGGCGTAAAAATTAAGCCGAACTTTTCTTCTACCCGAATATACTTGATATCCTGAGCAAAAGGAAAGGGGATGAGTACAACCTTATCAATTTGAGGTACACCTTGGCTCAAGGTAAACTTACCGTGATGCTGCGTTAGTACCAGACCACTTTTGTTAAAGATTTTAAAATCCATATAATAAAAATTTAAAAATTATAATCAATCAGATATATTATATGATTTAGTATAAATTTTGTCAATATTAAAAAGACAGTTAAAACTGTCTTTTTAAATGAAAAAGATTAAAGTTATTTATTAAGATTTGCGGTTAAGATGCCTAAAACTTTAACCAATTCTTCTTTCATGTGCGCACGGTCAACCACCATATCGACCATACCGTGCTCCAGCAGATATTCGGCACGTTGGAAGCCTTCCGGCAGCTTTTCATGGATAGTCTGTTCAATAACCCGCTGGCCGGCGAAACCGATAAGACATCCTTTTTCTGCCATGTTTACGTCTCCCAGCATGGCAAATGATGCCGAAACGCCGCCCGTTGTCGGGTCTGTCAGAATAGAGATAAACGGAATACCGGCTTCTTTCAGTTCATTGATAGCTGCGGTTGTTCGGGCCATTTGCATCAGTGAAAGCATGCCTTCCTGCATACGCGCGCCGCCGGACGCCGTAACGGTAATCAGGGGCTGTCTGTCTTTCAGGGCCAGTTTGGCAGCTTTAACGATTCCTTCACCCACGGCCAGTCCCATGGAGCCGCCCATAAATGAGAAATCCATAGCGGCCACGATGCTGGCAATACCGCCGATTGTACCGCGTGCTACCTGAACGGCATCCTGACAACCGGTTTTTTTACGGTTACTTTTCAGACGGTCCGTATATTTTTGAATATCTTTAAACTTAAGCGGATCATCCTGCACAACCGGCAACGGAACCAAAGTATATTGTTCATTGTCAAACAGCAGTTTAAAACGCTTTTCGACATATAAACGCAGGTGGTGTCCGCAGGCTGTACAGACATAGTGCGAATCTTTCAGTTCTTTGGAAAAAAGCATCTGATTGCAATTCGGACAGCGTACCCACAAATTATCGGCAATTTCTTTAGGCGTTGTCTTTTTAATTTTCGGACGGACGATTTCTGTCAGCCAGTTCATTTGTTATCCTTTCGTGCAAACAGATTCTTTATGGAATCTGTCCAAAGTTTTATCTTACGTTCACCGGTATTTTGCGCTGCTTCCGCGCTGGCTTTTGCCTTTTGTTCCAAGCCGGCAATATTTTGTTTGAGACCGCTGACGGTTTCATTCAGTTTTTCATGTTCTTTGTTGAGAGCTTTATTTGTTTTACGCTGCAATCTCAGCTCACGACGCATCGGTGCTGCGGAAAACCATGAATTGACCTTCCCCCAGAGGTAGCCATAAACTAAAAAAACGAAGAGCAGAAGTCTGGTATTGACAAGAACTTCACTTTCAAGCGGCCACAGTGAAAAAACAAGGCCGTCATCAGCAATCTGTGCATTGTAAATTCCCCATATCGCAATAAGAATAATCGGAATTTCAAAAAGATAATGTAATAGTTTCATGGCATCCTCCTTTAAAGGAAGGCTGAAATTATTTTGCGTTCAGCCTGTCGTGTAATTCTTTGCCGGTTTTAAAATGGACAATCTTTTTAGCCGGAACATTGACACGTGTTTTATTTTTCGGGTTAATTGCGATTCTCGGATCTCTGTCTCTGACCGAAAAAGCTCCAAAACCACGGATTTCAACACGGTTACCGTCAGCCAAAGCCGTTGTTAATTTATCAAAAATCACGCAGACGATATTATCAATGTCTCTGATTGTCAGATTAGGCATTTTTGCGGCAATTCTTTCAATTAATTCTGATCTAGTCACTTTTTCCTCACATTACAATTACAAACGAAATATTTTCTAGTTAAATACACTTTTATTTTTGATATATCCATATAATTTTTATGGTTTTACACAAACATCGGGTGCACGTAAATACAGCGGTTTGGGAAAATTCAGCTTTTTACGGTTGAATTTTTGGATGGCGCAGGCGGCCAAATCGGTTACGGATGCAGCCTTGTCCATGCGGATGGCGTGCAAAACCAATCCGCTGGGCTTGTCCAGAAAACGTTCTACCCCGTTGCCGATAAGTGTCACGGTTTTTCCTTTCAGCAGACTGATAATTTCTTCATAAGGCAAAGCCTGTGCGTCACTCAGTTTTTCCAGTCTGCCGCTGAACAGCTGGAAATAAAAATCATCACGTTTTGTTTCGATAATAACGGCATTATATTCGGAAAGCTCGGACATATCCAGCGAATGAGCATAAGCTTCAAATGCCGAAACGCCCGTAAGGTTTAACTCCGGCCGGGCCAGCCCGAAAGCCCGCGCTGCCGCTATTGAAGAACGAACACCCGTAAATGATCCCGGTCCCGTACAGACAGCCAGAAGCGTGATGTCTGCAAAGGTCAGATTCTGTTTTTGCAACAGATTTTGAATTTGCGGCAGCAGCGTTTCCGCCTGACCGAAATCCATCTCTGCCGAAAATTTTTCAATGACGATATTATCACGCAGCAAAGCAATATTACAGCAGTCGGCCGTGGTATCAAAAGCCAAAGTTAACATAGTTATCAACCTTTTTAAAAAATAAATTGCCTATTTATTTGCATTTCTTTACTATAAAAAAAGTAATAAAACAAACATTTTTTTTGTAAAGAAGATTCTGTAATGGATGCTGAACTGCTGCGTGATATTGTTTTTTTGAGTTTGCTTCTGGTTTTTATAATGCTGGGTGTCGTAGGAGTCCTGCAGATAAAAATATATAAATATAAGCACAGAATTTATTTTATCCGGCGGGACAGAGAACGCTGTAACGAGATTCTGTATTCGGCAAAGGACGGTTCTTTTTCTTTTGTTTACCCTGACCAGAAGGTAAAAGACCCGCAAAAAGGCATTAAAGAAAAATGTTCGCGCCGTCTGGCTGTGCTGCTGGCGCTGAAAGACGGGACAGCGGCATCTTTTGAACAGGTATGCGAAGCTTTTTATAAAGAAGACGCCCGCCTGTTAAAAAAATATGTCAGTCTGTTGCAACATGAGGGAAAACGTTTTGAAGATATGCTGCGCCTCAAAAACAGTGAAAGGTATATCTGTGTTTACGGCAGTCGTATTAACGGGGCAGATAATAATTTGTATTGTGATATTGTCTGGTTTAGGGATGTAACCGCGGAAACATCCAAGATTGCCGATTTGGCTGCCGAAAAAATGGCAGTGGAGGATTCGCGTAAGCAGCTGGAACAGATGATTGATGGTTTGGACTATCCTCTCTGGCTCAGAGATGAAAATCTGAATCTTGTGGCTGTAAATAAAAAATATCTGGAGTTTGCCGGCGCCCAAAATAAGACGGAGGTTCTGACCAACGGTCTTGAAATCCGTAACGGTAAAGGCGAGGTAGTGGCTGCAGCATTGGCGGCTGCGGCGCAAAAAAGCAAAAAACAGCAGAAAAAAGGCGTAAATATTGTCCGCGGCGGCCGTCTTTTTAATTTTGAGTTGCGGGAAAATCCTTATTATACGGGAGATTCGCTGGATAAAATCGGAACAGTTGGGTATTTGGTTGATAATACGGCCTTGGAAAAAGCCAAACGGAATTTTAAAATAAATCAGAATAACCATCTGGAAATTTTGGGAGCCCTGGGAACGGCATTTGCTATTTTTGACGACAGGTCAAAGTTATATTTTTATAATACTTCATTCAAAAACTTATGGCATCTGGATAATGATTTTTTGGAAAAAGCACCGTCATATTTACAGTTTTTGGAAACGATTCGCGAAAGTAAAATGCTGCCGCCGGTTCCGGATGTAAAAAACTATAAGCAGGAGGAGATGACCGTTTTCAGCGGGTTACTGGAAACAAAAGAAGATTTACTGCATTTGCCTGACGGCCGGACTATCCGCCGCTTGCGTACACCGCATCCGAACGGTGTGATTTTTGCATTTGAAGATGTTTCCGATCGTTTGGCGACAATGCGGCGGCTGAATGACTTAACGTCTATGCAGCAAAATATTTTGGATAACCTGAACGATTCGGTTATTATTTTTGAACCGAATCAACGGTTGAAATTTTATAACAAGTCTTATTTAAAACTTTGGAGTTTGGAATTTGACAAGCTGCAGGATGAGCCGAAACTTGACGAAGTTATCGGTTTGCAGAAATTGTTCTTTTCCAACGTAGATGACTGGCCGGCATTTAAAAAAAGTATAATGGAGAACATTATGGCAGGAAGACATTTCAGTCTGCTGCGGGACGATAATAAAAATCTGGCCGTTTCTCCTCTGATTTTTTATGACGGTTCGGTTATGGTGACCTATACGGTAAAATAGGGTTGCAATCTTTGATGTAAAGTATAAAATATATTTAAGGATGCAAAAATGGATGAAACACAGGAAAATAAAACGGATAATGCCGGTTTAGACTGGAACAAAAAAGGAAGTGTACCGGCCGAGAGGCTGTCGCTGCGCATTGATGCCCAAGAGGCTAACCGTTATCAGGCTAAAGAAGGAAAAGCAAAACTCAGTGAATTGTCGCCGGCCATGAAGAGCCTGCGCAAAAGAGTGCGCAACCGGTATGATGAAGAGGAAGATGACGGCACCATGGATGAAGATGCCCTGAGGGCTTTTTTTGAATTGCAATTGAGCGCCGATGATGCTTCCAACAATGATAATTCTCTGGTAAGCGCCTTATCGCCGGCCGAACGCGGCCGTGTCGAGCAGCGTAATCATACCGAAACGGTGCGTCAGGAAGAATATGCCGGAAAAATGAATGCGTTGCAGCAGTCGGATACGCTGTCAAACCGTGCCGGAATTTCCAGAATGAGTACGGCCGAAATGACCATGCAGATGCAGGATGCAATTTATAATCCGCGGCGTCTGCGTCTGGAGTCTCTGGAAAAAAATATTACCGAAAAAGTCGGTATAAAAGGTAAAATTACCCAAAGAGAAGTCGGACAAGTGGTGGAAGGTATCAAAAAAATCAACAAAACCACCAATAATCGTAAGGTAAATCAGATAAAAATGTCGGATGCGCGTGATGTGGGTAAAAAAAATCTTTCCAAAAACGCTACGGCTGAGCTGATTTTGAAAAAATCGGGGCAGACCGCCCGTTTGACGGAAATCAAAATGCGAAACATCAAAGCCGAAAAAGATAAAGATGCACCAAAGCCGAAACGTTCCTATGCGGCGGAAATGAAAAAGCTTTTGCAAGCTTCTCTGCAAAAAAACGGCGAAGTCCGTTAACAACCTGAAAAGTTAAGATTTACTTTTTGGAAAAAGTATAATAGAATAACGGATATAAATAAATTTTTTGAGGAAATATTATGGAAAATCAATATTATACGCTTATGGAAAAGCAGGATTTCTTTGAAATAATAGAAAATAAATACGGCGAGTTGGCTATATTTATTGATGCACGCGACGGCGCGCCGCAGGAACCTTTGCTGGAATTTGACGGTAAAAAAACGGCATTGCTGAAGCGCGATGAACGTCGGGCCATTATATTGGATAATGTTGATTCCGAAACCAAAGGCGTATTGGCCGAAGCCGAGTTTGTGATGATTGTTGAAATGAAGGCGGATATGGTAGAACGCGTATATGGCGTACCGGTTGAAAATGTCGAAGAAATCGAATTCAAAGGCCGTCGCACCCGTGCGGATGAATTGTTTAAGGCCAAAAGCAAAGATGAGGTTTTGAAATCTTTCGGCGCGGTAAAAATCTGGACCGGCGGTGTAGCAAAATGATAGGTTTGGTTTTTGTAACCCATGGCAATCTGGCCCGCGAATTTGTGGCGGCAATGGAACATGTTGTGGGACATCAGGAAAAAGTAGAATGTGTCTGCATCGGTCCGGATGATGATGTGGATGAGCGCCGTCAGGAAATTTTGCAAAAAGCAAAAAGCGTCGATGACGGCAGCGGCGTTCTTCTTTTGACGGATATGTTTGGCGGAACGCCGTCAAATTTGGCTATGTCGGTTATAGGTCACGGCAATTTTGATGTGATTGCGGGTGCCAATTTGCCGATGCTGATAAAGCTGGCTACGGCACGCAGTAATATGCCGTTGTCCGAATGTGTTATTTGTGCGCAGGAAGCCGGCAAGAAATATATTAACGTTGCTTCACAACTTTTAAATGGAAACAGCAAATGAGTGATGCTTCGGTTGTTTTGGAAATAAAAAATCTTAAAGGTTTGCACGCGAGAGCGGCAGCCTCTTTTGTTAAATGTATTGCTGACCTGGATGCGGAAGTGTTTGTGGAAAAAGACGGGCAGGAAGTGGACGGTTCATCTATTTTGGGATTGATGATGCTGGCTGCTTCGCGCGGTAGCCGGATTACGGTAAAAGCAAACGGGGCAGATGCCCATAAAGCAGTGGAAAACATTACCAGGTTGGTAGATTCTTTGTTTGGTGAAGAACAGTGAAAAGATTAGCACCCAGAAATAAAACACTTAATTTAACCCGTCGGGAAGAAATTCGCTATGCTAAAACGGCCGTGAAAGTTTCGCCTCGCAAAAAAGGTATAGACCTGACAGATAAAATTGTCTGGCAGGATGCGCTGAAAGTTTTCAGTTATATTCCGGATAATTTTGTTGACCTGATGATTGTAGATCCGCCGTATAACCTGACAAAAAGTTTTGGTAAAACGACATTCAAACAGATGAGCCTGTCTGAGTACAGAAAATGGTTTAATCATTGGTTGTCCCGTGTTGTGCGGATTCTCAAGCCGAATGCCAGCATTTATATCTGTTCGGATTGGAAAAGTTCCATAGTTATACCGGAAGTTGCCGGAAGGTATTTTAAATTGCAGAACCGGATATCATGGGAGCGCGAAAAGGGACGCGCTGCTACAGATAACTGGAAGAATTGTCTGGAAGATATATGGTTTTTTACCAAATCGGATACATACACTTTTAATCTGGACAGCGTCAAAGTTCAGCGTCCGGTTTTGGCACCGTACCGAGATGCCAAGGGGAATCCCAAGGACTGGCATGAAGAGGGCGGAACAAAAGTCCGTCTTACGGCACCGTCTAACGTATGGACGGATATTACGATTCCTTTCTGGTCAATGGCTGAAAATACGGAACATCCGACTCAAAAACCGGAAAAACTGATAGCCAAACTTATTTTGGCATCCAGTAACAAAGGTGATTTGGTTTTTGATCCGTTTTTAGGTTCGGGAACGACGGCGGTGGTTGCCAAAAAGCTGGACAGGCATTTTTTGGGAATTGAAAGAGAACGCCGCTATGTCGGATTGTCTTTAAAAAGGCTGAATATGGCAGAGAATTGCAAAACGATACAAGGGTATGAAGACGGTGTCTTCAAAAGCCGCAATTTCTAAATCCGTACAAATAACATATAATGGCGGTTAACGGAGAAAAAACTTGAGTTTTCTGTTTTTTCAACCTATATATTGAACAACAACTTATTATAAATTAGGAAAAACAAATGAAATTTGGCAAAAATGCGATTATCTGGCTGTTAGCCTTTGTAATGCTTTCAATTATGATGAGCTTTATGGAAAATAAAGATTTCTCGGCTAATTATGAAAAACTGGCATTTTCCGATTTTATGAATGAAGTAAAGAGCAATCGTATTTCCGGTGTGACAATGTCCGGTGCCGAAATTTACAGTGTGGCCAATGACGGTAAAAAATATGTTACTTACGCGCCTTTCAGTCCGTCAACCGTCGATACGCTTTTGGAAAATAATGTGAAAGTCGATGCCAAACCGCAGGATACATCGGGCGATACCTTCTGGAGTATCATTATTTCCTGGTTCCCGATGATTTTATTGGTCGGCGTCTGGATTTTCTTTATGCGCCAGGCCAATGCCGGAAACAACAAGGCCATGAGCTTTGGTAAATCCCGTGCGCGCCTGATAGAAAATACCAAACGGGTTACGTTTAAAGACGTGGCCGGTGCCGATGAATCCAAACAGGAACTGGAAGAAATTATCGACTTTTTGAAAGACCCGCAAAAGTTTCAGCGTTTGGGCGGTAAAATTCCGAAGGGGGTTTTGCTGGTAGGCCCTCCGGGAACAGGTAAAACACTGCTGGCAAAAGCTGTTGCCGGCGAAGCCAATGTTCCGTTTTTTTCGATTTCCGGTTCGGACTTTGTCGAAATGTTTGTCGGCGTCGGGGCGTCACGTGTCAGAGATATGTTTGCTCAGGCTAAAAAAAATGCGCCGTGTCTGTTGTTTATTGATGAAATTGATGCCGTCGGTCGTCACCGTGGTGCCGGATTAGGCGGGGGTAACGATGAACGCGAGCAGACACTGAATCAGCTGTTGGTAGAAATGGACGGCTTTGAGCCGAACGAAAATGTTATTCTGATTGCGGCAACCAACCGTCCGGATGTTTTGGATCCGGCACTGCTCAGACCGGGACGTTTTGACCGTCAGGTAACCGTCAGCAATCCTGATGTCAAAGGCCGTGAGGAGATTCTGAAAGTTCATGTTCAGAAAGTACCTTTGGCTCGGGATGTTAATCTGTCGGTTGTGGCCCGTGGCACACCGGGATTTTCTGGAGCCGATTTGGCCAATCTTGTGAATGAAGCTGCTTTGCTGGCAGCCCGCTGCAACAAGCGCAAAGTGACGGCAGAAGACTTTGATAAGGCTAAAGACAAGGTTTTGATGGGAAGTGAGCGTAAATCAATGGCCATGGATGAACAGGAGAAGAAATTGACGGCTTATCATGAAGCCGGACATGCTATTTGTTCACTTCATGTTCAAGAAACCGATCCTATTCACAAAGCCACGATTATTCCGCGCGGACGAGCCTTGGGTATGGTGCAGCAGTTGCCGGAAAAAGACCAGTATTCCTACACGCGTGCCAAAATGCTGTCGCGTTTGATTATCTGCATGGGCGGACGAGTAAGCGAGGAACTGAAATTTGGTTACGGCAAAGTAACTTCCGGCGCTTCCGGAGACATTGCCGCCGCGACAAATCTGGCACGAGCCATGGTTACCGAATGGGGAATGAGTGACGTTCTCGGTCCGGTGATGTATGCCGAAAATTCCGATGAGGTCTTTTTGGGGCGCTCCGTAACCAAAAATAAAAATATGAGTGAAGAAACGGCTCGTCTGGTTGATGCGGAAATCAAACGTTTTATCAGCGAAGCCTACAATGAAGCTCAACGCATTTTAAAAGAAAACGACAAAGAGCTGGAAACACTGGCACAAGCTTTAATGGAATATGAAACCTTAACCGGAGACGAAATCAAAGCCGTTCTGGCCGGTCAAAAGATTGATCGTTCGGAACAGACACCTGTGCCGCCGGAAAAACAAACAAAAGTTTCAGTTCCTGAAGTATAACAGATAAATGAGGATAAAATGGATTTTAAAGAACTCGGTTTAAGCGAAACAACAATCAAAGCAATCCAAGAAGCGGGAATTACAGCCCCGACGACAGTTCAGGCAGATGTTATTCCGTCCGTTCTGGAGGGAAAAGACGTGTTTGCCATTGCGCCGGCCGGCTGTGGTAAAACGTGTTCGTATGTTTTTCCGCTGATAGATATTATTGCCCGCCATGAAGCGCAGAATATTTTGGTTATCACGGCCAATTCAAAACAATCGGTTATTGTATCTGACCGTTTTGCCGTGTTTAACAAATATCATGAAATTAACGAAACAACTCTGACGGATAATGAAGAAAATGCGGATGATGAAGCCAATGTTATTATAGCTTCGCCGAGCCTGTTGTTGGATTTGGTAAAAGAAGATAAAGTTGATTTATCCAAAACGAATATTTTGGTTGTTGATGATATCAATCTGATTAAAAAACTGCACCAGCTTAAAAATCTGGAACAAATCTTGGAAGTTCTGCCGGCGGATAAACAAAATATCGTCTTTACCAACCGTCGTTCAAAAGAAACGCAGGATATTCTGGATAAAATCCTGAAAACACCGGCTGAAATCAAAGTGGATAAAAATAAAGAGCAGGAAGCCGTGCAAAATGAACCGGCCGCTGTAGAAAAGGCAGAAGACAAACAGCCGCAAACAACTGAAGTTCCGGAGCAAGAACCGGTAAAAAATACGACAGATAAAACCGAACGCCGGCCGCGGGCAGAAAAAAATAATCGTTCGGAACAGCATAAATATGCGGATAAAAAAGATAAAAATATTAAAGATAACGAGGCATTGAGTCTGATGCGGAAATTCCATACTTTCGGTCGTCGGACACCGGACTTTTTGCTGACAAAAGTCGAATTGGCCGAAGATAATCAATAATTTGTGCTTTTTTACAAAAAAAACTTGAAAATTTATGCCGTTAAGTTATAAAAAATGCCATAAAGAATCAAGTTTTTGAGGAGATTAAGAATGTCAGGACATTCCCAATTTAAAAATATTATGTACAGAAAAGGCGCACAAGATGCTAAAAAAGCACGGGTTTTTGCCAAGCTGGCGCGTGAAATAACGGTTGCAGCAAAAAGCGGTTTGCCGGAACCGGATAAAAATCCTCGTCTGCGCTTGGCCATACAGGCTGCCCGCGCGGAAAGTATGCCGAAAGACAATATTGAACGCGCTATTGCCAAAGCAACAACAGTTGCCGGCGGTGCAGATTTCGTGACAATGCGCTATGAAGGCTTTTCGTCAGGAAAAGTCGCTGTTATTGTCGAAGCTTTGACCGACAATAAAAACCGGACGGCCGGTAATGTCCGCACGATTTTCGGTAAACGCGGCGGTGTTATGGGTGAAAGCGGTTCGGTGGTGTTCAATTTTGAGCGCATCGGCTATATTCAGTATCCGGCTGCAGTCGCTTCGGCTGATGAAATGTTTGAAGCTGCTTTGGAGGCCGGTGCCAATGAAGTTGTTTCTGATGAAAATTACCATGAGATTGAAACTTTGCCGGATGATTTGGCAACGGTTACAGGTGCATTGGAAAGCAAATACGGTACGCCTTCGGCTTCCCGTCTGGATTGGAAACCGACTGTAAAAGTGGACATTAACGATGTTGAAAGCGCCCGTAAATTCTTAGAGTTTATTGATGCTCTGGAAGACGATGAAGATGTTCAGCATGTATACCACAATGCCGAAATTTCCGAAGATGTGATGGCTCAGCTTTCCGGTGAGGAATAATGCGTATTTTGGGTCTTGATCCAAGCTTGTCCTCCACGGGGTGGGGAATTATAGAAGTAAATGCAAACCGTCTGCAATATGTTGCAGACGGTTTTATTCCGACCAGTCCGAAAATGCCGGTTGAAGAGCGGCTTGATATTATTTTTAATACCCTGAGCGAGGTAATTGAAACATATCATCCTGTCGAAGCCGCCATAGAAAAAACTTTTTTAAATTCTAATCCGGAAACTTCTTTAAAGTTGAGTATGGCTCGCGGTGTTGTTATTTTAGCAGCCGGCCATTATCATCTGCCCCTGTATGAATTTGACCCGACCAAAGTCAAAAAGGCGCTGGTCGGTGTGGGGCATGCTGACAAAAAACAGGTTGAAACAATGGTCAGAATTTTGCTTCCGGGGTGTAAGCCGAAAAATAACGATTCCTCGGATGCGTTGGCTATGGCTATTACCCGCAGCCATTACAGAACTTCTGTTTCTTATAAATAAATCTTTACATTTATCATTTTTTTCGTTAAATTTGCAGACAGGCGGGCAATAGTCTGTCTGGGGTGTGGTAGCCTCATTTTCACGCGTCTGTATGTTTTAGACGTTAAATAGACATACCTTCTGGCCAAGAGCTGGAAGGTAGCAAAATGTGCTATGTTTCATAGCGAATATGCTACACTATTTCGTGAAAATTAGTTACCAACTTCCAGCTGCCTTTGCGGCGGCATTTTTTGTGCTTAATTAGATAAGGAAGTTGTGATGACAAATAATCAAAATGGTCGCAGTATGATAGAAATGCTTGGCGTACTGGCAATTATCGGCGTGCTTTCTGTTGGCGGAATTGCCGGTTATTCCAAGGCAATGGAAAGGTTTAAAATAATAAAAACCATAGACTATTTAACCCAAATCGTAACGAATGTACAAACTCTTTATATACAACAGAGAACGTACACCGGATTAACCAGTGGCAACGCGCTGCAGGCCGGAATATATCCTGAAAATAATTATCAATTACCATTGGGCAAAAATACCTCGGTGTTGTTAGCTGCATCAGAGGACGGCTCGATATTTGGTTTACGTATATGTGGTTTGACCGAAAGACAATGTGTTGATTTAACCACTAAAAACTGGGGAAATAATGCGAATGGTTTATACGGGGTGTCGATAGGTCTGGCGCATAATTTTTTAAATGGTGCTGCCGGCGTAAAACAAAGCGGAACGAGTTGTTCCGGCGCGGTCAAAGATTCAAAATCTTATTTTATTTGTGCGGAGCATGGTGAAAATATGATGAGTTTTGATATTGCAAAAAAATATTGCAACGAAGGCAAAATATACGATACAAATCGAACGGTCTGTATGGGATTGTTTTTCAGATAAAAGGCAGAGATTTAATCTCTGCCTTTAGAAAAATCAGTCTTTTTGTCCGACGCAATAATAGGTAAATCCGGCCTGCCGGACCGTCGTCGGTTCCAAAAGATTGCGGCAGTCCATAATGACTTTTTGTTTTGTCAGAGCTGCTAATCTGTTCATATCCAAAAGGCGGAAATCTTTCCATTCGGTTAAAACGGCGATAACATCGGCTTCTTTAACGGCAGCATAGGCGTCGGCGGCATAAGAAATTTTGTCGCCGAGCAGTTTTTGAGCCGAAGGCATGGCTTTAGGGTCATAAGCCGTAATGCGTACCGGATATTGCAGCAAGGCTTCAATAATATGGATGGCAGGACTGGTCCGGCAGTCATCGGTACCGTCTTTGAACGCCAGTCCCAAAACGCCGATAACGGCTTCTTTTTTACCGGCAGCTTTCAGGATACGCTGAGCCATAAGTTTATAACGGTTTTCATTTTCGGTAATAGTTGTTTCAATCAACGGCATATTGATACCAATCTGCCGCGCCATAAAGGCCATGGCGTTGGTATCTTTCGGAAAGCAGCTGCCGCCATACCCCGGACCGGCTTTGAGAAACTTGGCACCGATACGGCTGTCCAACCCCATACCGGTTGCGACTTCATCAATATTTGCACCGGCCTTTTCACAGAAATTTGCCATTTCGTTGATGTAATTGATTTTAACCGCTAAAAAGGCGTTAGACGCGTATTTTACGGTTTCGCTCGAACGACGGCTGATAAACAGCAGCTTGGCTTCTTTAAATGGTTCGTAAAGCTTGGAAATCAGCTGTTTGGCCCGCAGGGAATCGGTACCGGCAATAATCCGGTCCGGCGCAAAGAAATCGTGAATGGCAAAGCCCTCGCGCAAAAATTCGGGTAGAGAAATGACGTCTGCATCAGCAGCCGGATTTACCGAGCGGATAATATCTTCTATTTTATCTCCGGTTCCGACCGGTACGGTTGATTTTGTCGCCACAACGGTGTAACCGTTCAAATAAAGGGCTAACTCCCGCGTAGCAGCTTCAATATATTGTAAATCGGCTTCTTTTGTAACAGGATGCGGCGGGGTACCGACAGCCAGAATCACGATATCCGCATCAGTTACGCCTTCTTGCATGGAGGTTGTAAATTTAAGACGTCCGGCAGCCATATTGCTTTTATAGAGTTCTTCCAACCCGTTTTCAAAAAGTGTAAGCTGACCGTTTTGCAGTTTAGTAATTTTTTCGACATTTTTATCAATGCAGGTAACCTGATTTCCCTGTTCCGCAAAGCCGACACCCGAAGGAAGGCCGACATAGCCGGTTCCGATAATTGCTATTTTCATATTATACTCCTACACCAGACGCGAATTATTGATAGCAGCCCTGACAAACGACACAAACAACGGGTGAGGGGCAAACGGGCGTGATTTTAATTCCGGATGGAATTGCACACCGATAAACCACGGATGATCCGTTCTTTCCACAATTTCCGGCAGATTGCCGTCTGGAGAAGTGCCGACAACGGCCATGCCTGCTTTTTGCAGCATATCTTTATATTTGATATTCATTTCATAACGGTGGCGGTGACGTTCGGATATTTTCGCGGTACCGTAAATCTGTGCTGCTTTGGACTGCGGAGCCAGAACACACTCATAGGCGCCCAGACGCATTGTTCCGCCCAAATCACCGTCTTTGTGGCGGATTTGCTTGGCACCGTCTTTATCCCATTCGGTCATCAGGCCGATAACCGGTTCGCAATGTTCATCCAGTTCGGTCGTGTTGGCGTTTTTAATGCCGCAAAGATTACGCATCGTTTCAATAACGGCCATTTGCATACCAAAGCAGATACCCAAAAACGGCAGATTATTTTCACGTGCATACTGAATGGCGTTTATCATGCCCTGTGTGCCGCGCAGACCAAAACCGCCCGGAACCAGTATGGCACTGACATCATTTAAGATTTCGGACGGATTTTTATTTTCCAGTTCTTCGGAATCAACCCACTTGATTTTTACTTTGTATTTATTGGCGATACCGCCGTGAATTAAAGCTTCATGCAAAGATTTATAAGCTTCAAGCAGCATCATATATTTGCCGACGACGGCAATACGGACTTCGCCTTCCGGCGCTTTGAGAATGTCAACAATATGCTGCCATCTGCTCAAATCGGCCGGTTGTTCATACGGCAGGCCGAAATGTTTACAGACCTGTCTGTCCATACCCTGAGCCGAATAAGCCAGCGGAACCTGATAAATACTGGAAGCATCAAGCGCCGTAATAACGTTTTCTTCTTTAATATTGCAGAATAAAGCCAGCTTACGTTTTTCATTTTCCGGAATAGCCATCTGGGTGCGGCAGAGAATCATATCCGGCTGGATACCGTATTCCTGAAGTTTTTTAACCGAGTGTTGCGTCGGTTTTGTTTTTAACTCGCCGGCCGTCGGGATAAACGGCAGCAGCGTTACATGGATAAACATGGTGCGTTCCCGCCCCAGTTCATAGGCGACCTGACGGATTGTTTCCAGATATGGTTGTCCTTCAATGTCGCCGACCGTACCGCCAATCTCGCATAAAACAAAATCTTCGTCTGTAATGTCGGATAAAATAAATTCTTTAATTTCATTGGTAACATGCGGAATAACCTGAATGGTTGAACCGAGATAAAAACCGTGCCGTTCTTTTTCTATAACGCGCTGGTAAATTTTGCCGGTGGTAATACTGTCGGTACGTTTGGCCGGTACGCCGGAAAAACGTTCATAATGTCCCAAATCCAAATCAGCTTCTGTACCGTCATCAGTCACAAAAACTTCGCCATGCTGGCAAGGATTCATTGTACCGGGGTCAACGTTCAGATACGGGTCAAGTTTGCGCATTCTGACTTTATAGCCTCTGGCCTGCAAAATAGCGGCCAGAGAAGCCGAGGCCAGACCTTTGCCGAGAGAAGATACGACACCGCCGGTAATAAAGATAAATTTTGATTTCGGATTAACTTTTATTTCAGACATTATTCATTCCTTACAAAGGGTTATCAATAAAAATTTTTCTTATAAAAAGGGATAAAGACACTTTAGCAAAAAAGTGTCTTTATGTTAATTGGATATTTCATTAAACGTTACTCAGCTACGGGAACTTCCGGTTCGGCAGGAGTTTCTTCTGCCGGTGTATCATCTGCCGGAATCTGTTCGGTCTGGGCTGCGGAAGTCTTATCCAAAATAGAAGAAGATTTAACTTCCATACGGCTGTAATAAATAGACAGAGCCATACTCAGGACAAAAAACAGAGTTGCCAGAACAGCTGTAATTCTTGTTAAGATGTTTCCTTTGCCGCGGGCGCTTAAGATACTGCCCACACCGTTATCACCGCCAAGGCCGCTCAAAGCACCGCCGTTGGAGCGCTGCATTAAAATAACAACAACCAGAAAAATGGCAACAATCAATTGTAAAACTAACAATACGGTACCCATTTATTTATCCTTCCATACTATTTAGAGCAGGCATTTTTAGCAATGCCGATAAAATCTTCGACTTTCAGGCTGGCGCCGCCGATAAGAGCACCGTCAACATCAGGCAATGCCAAGAGTTCGGCTGCATTTGACGGTTTAACGGAACCGCCGTAAAGGATGCGCATTTTATTTGCCGTTGCTTTTCCTAATTTTTTGGCAAGCGCTTTACGGATAGCCGCATGAACTTCTTCCACATCGGCAGCTGTTGGAGTTTTTCCCGTGCCGATAGCCCAAATCGGTTCATAAGCAATAACGGTATTTTTAGCCGTTGCATCATCCGGAACCGAACCAAAAATTTCATCCTGACAAACTTTAATTGTTTTGCCTTCGTCACGTTCGGCACCTGTTTCACCGATACAGATAACCGTATTCAGGCCGGCTTTATGTGCGGCAACAGCTTTCTTTTGTATCAGTTCATTGGATTCAAAATGGTCAACGCGTCTTTCCGAGTGGCCGATAATGGCATAAGAACAGCCCAAATCCGTCAGCATCAGCGGACTGATATCACCGGTATGAGCACCTTTTTCGGCAAAATGTACATCTTGTGCGCCCAAGGCAATTTTAGTGCCGCGCAGACATTTTTTTACAAAGCCGAGCAGGGTAAAAGGCGGACAAATCAAAAAGTCACAATCAAATTTATTTTGTTTAACTTGAGCGGCAATTCCTTTGGCAAGCTGAGTTCCTTCTTCCAAAAGGCAGTTCATTTTCCAATTGCCGGCAATCAGTTTTTTTCTGGCCATTTTCATATCCTTTATAAAATTCATTTAAAACTGGACATTTTGTAACATAGTAAAAAATTTTTTTCCAGCAAAAAAAGTGTTTTAGCCACTATTTTATTATGTTGCATAATTTAATTTTAAAATTGAATAAATATTTTATTTCCATATAATGGCAAAAAAATAACTTAATTTATTAGGGAAAAAAATGATTAGTACGTTTTCAAAAATGCACAACAGCGTGTTTACGAAAGTTATTTTAACCATAACCGCGCTGAGTTTTATGTCTTTATTTGGTGTGTCGGGATATATCAATACGGCTAACAGCAACAAACCGGTTATTAAAGTTGATGATTTGGAAATCAGTCAGAGCGAATTTAATTATTTACTGCAAAAGGAATTATCCAAATTGAAGGATTCCGATTCTCTGACGCCGGAAGAGGTTGAAAACCGTAAGGCGGAAATAACAGCAGCACTGGCCAAACTGAAACTGGACGAATTGCTTTTGACCAATACGATGAAAAAATATAATGTGGACGTGACGGATAATCTTGTCAGTCAGATTATTCAGATATCACCACAGTTTATGAACAACGGTAAATTTGACCGTGAAATGTACAAATGGTATCTGAATCGTAATAATCTGAGCGAACAGGACTTGGTTGCCGAAATTAAACGTAACATCGGCCGCAGAATTTTGCTGGAATCTCAAGTCGAAGGTTTTAACGTGCCGCAGGTTTTGCAGCAGCAGATGCAAAAAGTACTGGGACAGCGCCGTACTTTTAAATATATAAAACTGGTCAGCAACGATGCCAAGATTGACCGTAAACCGAGTAAAGAAGAATTGGACCAGTATTATGAGGATTTCAATGAAGAATTTCGTGTTCCTGAAAAGCGGGATGTTAAAATTCTGTCGTTGCCGCTGGAAACAATTGAAAAAAGCATAAAAGTTTCGGATGATGAGGTCAATGCTTATTATAAAGAGCATATTGAAGATTATGAACAGCCGGAAAAACGCCATGTTTTGCAGTTGGCATTTGAAGATGAGGCAAGTGCAAAAGCCGCTGCGGAAAAACTGGCTTCAGCCGATTTTCTGACGGTTGCCCGTGAAAACGGTCAAAGTGACGAAGATACGGATTTTGGTGCCGTTGCCAAATCGGATTTGTCGGATGAACTGGCGGACGTGGTTTTCTCTTTGCAAAAAGGCCAGATTTCAAAACCGGAAAAAATTAACGGCGGTTGGCAGATTCTGAAAGTAACCGAAGTTATTCCGGCAAATATAATGCCGCGTCAGCAGGCTGAGGATCAAATCAGAAAAATCATTCAGGAAGAACAGGCTTATGACGGCAGTTATGAACTGATGGCCAGACTGGAAGATGAAATCGGCGGCGGACAGTCTTTGCAGAATATTGCCGATGATTTCGGTGTTTCTCTGATAAATGTTAAAAACGTGGATGAAGAAGGTGATGCGGATAATGCCGATTCTCAAACAGCCGAACTGTTGAAAAACAGAGAAGTTATTGATGCGGTATTCTCTTATAATGCCGGCGAAGTCAGCCAGACAATAGAAGGTGATGACGGTCTGATTATCGTAGAAGTCGAAAAAATTCATGAATCGCATATTCAGCCGGAAAACGAAGTGGTCGATAAAATCACAAAACTGTGGCTGGATAGTGAAAAGGTTTCGGTAACGCAGGAGCTGGCCGATAATATCAGCCATGATTTGGAAGCCGGCGATTCCCTGAAAGATGTTGCTGCACGTTATCATCTGCCATTATTAAAAACAATGCCGATTACACGCGGTGAAACATTTGCCGACTTGAATTTCAATGATATGAAAATACTGTTTTCTTCAGCTCAGGAAGAAACGGAAACAATTCAGCACGGCGATGATTATCTTTTTGTTGAAACCAATAAAGTTTACGATGATTCATCGGCTCTGACCAAAGAAGACAAAGACTTTTTGAACATGGCTTTGCAGGCAGAAATGGCTCAGGAAATGGCAGATGCCCTGCTGCACGATTATGCAAAAGATTATAAAGTAGAAGTCAACTATGGTCGTATGGGAATAAACGACTGATGAAAATTGTCTTTATGGGAACGCCGGACTTTGCAGTGCCGGCTCTGGAACGGCTGATAAAAGAACATGATGTTGTGTGTGTTTATACCCGTGAACCAAAAATTTGCGGTCGTGGTAATAAACTGAACAAGACACCGGTACATCTTGTGGCTGAAGCGAACGGCATAGAAGTTCGTACACCCAAAACATTGCGTAACGCCGAAGCACAAAAAGAATTTGCCGGACTAAAAGCGGATGTAGCGGTGGTGGCGGCCTATGGGCTTATTTTGCCGCTGCCTGTGTTGGAGGCTTATCCGTTCGGCTGTTTGAATTTGCATGCTTCTTTGCTGCCGCGGTGGCGGGGAGCCGCTCCGATTCAGCGTGCTGTTGAAGCCGGTGACAAAAAAAGCGGTGTGACCATAATGCAGGTAGCAGAAGGGCTGGATACCGGCGCTATGTTGCTGAAAGGGGAGGTTGAAGTGACAGCCTCAACAACCGGCGGAGAATTACACGATAAGCTTGCTTTGCTGGGAGCTGATTTAATATCTCGGGTTCTGTCTGATATAAAAACTTTTGTGCCGCAACCGCAACCGCAGGAAGGGGCTTGTTATGCGGCCAAGGTTGATAAAGCTGAATGCAAACTTGATTTTAATCAGAAAACTGAAGTTTTATGCCGTAAGATTCGTGCTTTTAATCCGTATCCGGCAATGTTTTTTGAATATAACGGCGAGCGTTTTAAGGTGTTGGAGGCGCATAAGGTTGAGGCTTACGGTCCGGCCGGTTCGATTCTTAAAGCCGGTAAAGAATTGCTTATAGCCTGCGCGGACGGGGCATTGGATATAAGGCTTATTCAACGGCAGGGCAAAAAGTTGATGGCTATCGGCGAATTATTGCGCGGTTTTCACTTTGTTGAAAATTCAAAAGTCGGATAATGTTTCGTATCTGTTTGATTTGATTGAATAATTTTTATGACTTCTTGACAGGGTGACTAAAAAATGCTATAAAAAGTCATGATGCAAAAGTGTATTCATAAAGAATATTTTGCATCAGGGATTAAAAACGGGAGCGAAGATTTTCGCTCTTTTTTTGTATTTTTTACGGAGGAGTTATGAAAAAATCAAAAGAAAAAAGAGGTTGTCGGCTGCACCGGCGGAAAACAGCTTTATTGATTGTGGCGCTGCTGGTAGTGGCCGCCGTTTCATTATGGCGTCCCGAATACGCCGAAAATGTGGCTCAGGCTTTTATGTTATTACTGGCAGGGATTTCGTGATGAGAAGTATTTTAGTTTTATGTGTGCTGCTGGCAGGATATGTGTGCTGGCAGCATTTTTCTTTGCAAAAAAGTGAAGAAAAAAATCAGCAGCTGCAGCAGCAAAATATCTTGTTGCAACAGAGTAAAAAGGATTTAACCGAAAAACTGGAGGCCTATAATGACAGACAACAAAAAGCAAACCGGCAGATTGCCAAACTCAAGACGAAAGCATTGCGTCAGGAAGATGATTGCTATAATCGTCCTCTGCCAGATGCTTATCTTGAATTCGTGCGCCAAACAGACAATCCAACCCGCTAGTATAAAACCGGTTATTTCCTGCCGGCAGTCGGTAGTAACGTACGGAGATGCGTTGGAATGTATGATTCGTCTGGATGAGGCGCAATACGGCAGATAGAGCCGAAACTTGACAAAATATTTCCATTATGTTATAAAATGCGCATAAATTCTATTATTAACTAAAATTATCATTATGTTTGAAAGATTATTTAAAGAGGATGATTTGACTTTAATAAACAAAGGTAATCATCAAAAGATTATGAAGCGGCTCAAAAAAACTTCTTTTCTGTTACCGGAAGCGGAAGAGGCTCTGTTTTTGCGAGATAATGCCGAAGAAATGAATGCGTTTTTATCTCATCATGTTCCGATGCCTAAAATTGTTAAAAAGATAATTCAGCGTGGCCGGACGGAGGAAATAAAACTCTTGCTGCAGCAAAAGGACCTGCATCTGGATAAAGCATCAGAGGAGGCAATTATTGCGCGGAATAACAGCTCGGAAATGGAGTTTCTGCTGAATTTCGGATTGGAAACTCAGGCAAGCGTTACGGCGATTTGTGAAAGCGGAAATACAGCCAGTATTGAAAAGCTTATCTGCCATGTACCGCTTTGTACGGGGAAGCCGCCGTATACGTCAGTGTGTTTAACACCTCAGGATATTGATACAATTATTTATAGCAATAATCTTGAGTTAATAGAATGTTTATTAACAAAGAAGAGAAAGTGCATTTCTGAGAAAAACTTCGTGTACCTGCTGAATCTGGATTGCAAAGAGATAATTATCAAAGCCATCTATAATATAGAACCAACGGAGCAGATTTTCCAAAGTGTGTTAAACCGTGGCAGGGCAGATGAGGTCATTGAACTGATGACATGCAGTTACAATCGGGGATGGACTTCTCGTGATTTGCTCTCAAAGTATCAGATGGATATTCTGAAACGAGGTGTTTCAGCTGAAATATGCAAGCTGATTGTCTGGTTTGAGGTATCCGAAGAATTTGTTGAGAAAGTTCTTGAACGCAATAATGAAAAAGAAATTAAGTTATTGATAAGCAGGCATCAGGTGAAGGAGGATATGTTGTTCTCTTTGGCCGAGCGTAAAAAATACGCGGTACTGAGAAACTATTACAGATATCAGCCGTGTAATTTCCACTTCTATCTGTTGCTGGATATCTTGGCAAAGCTTGACGCATGATTTAAAAGGCAGTTGTTTTCATAACAGCTGCCTTTTTTTGATATGAAGATTTTTTATATTTTCATCAAAATCGGGTTATGAACCGGCGGTTGTTTATCCCGAATTTGTACTGCAGCCAGAATATCGGCTTTGGCAATTTCAAATTCTTCTTCATTATTATAATGAACCATGGCGAGCGGCGTATATCCAGCTTCGATTTTATCTCCGATTTGCGCAAATTCCGTATATCCGGTGGATAAATCAAGTTTTTGCCCCGGAACGGTGCGGCCGCCGTGTAATTTGATAATGCTGAGACCGATAGCGCGGGTATCCATGGCACAGACATAGCCGTCTGTTTCAGCTAAAACCGGTTTTTGCAATCTGGCCCGCGGCATATATTTTTGCGGATTTTCGATAAAGGAGCCGGAGGCACCCAGAGCAGCAGCCATTTGTCCGAACTTTTCTGCTGCCGCGCCGGAAGAATGGACATTCTCCAACAGCTGATGAGCTTCGGCCAGAGTTCGGCAGCGGCCGCATTGCAACAGCAATTCTGCACCCAGCTCTTTGGTAACGGTATCTAAACGGGAATTAACGTTTTTATTTGTCAGATAATCCAAAGCTTCCATAACTTCAACGGCATTACCGGCAGCTCCGCCCAAAACCTGATTCATATCCGTCAAAACGGCGCGGGTCTGCGTGCCTGCAGCCGCTGCAACATTAACAATGGACTGCGCCAGTGCTTTGGCATCATCATAATTCCCCATAAAAGCGCCATTGCCGCATTTTAAGTCCATAACGAGATATTGCAGGCCGGCAGCCAGTTTCTTGGAAAGAATGGAAGCCGTAATCAACGGGATTGATTCTACGGTACTGCAGACATCACGAATGGCGTAAATTTTTTTATCGGCCGGCGCCAGATTTGCCGTTTGGCCGATAATGGCGCATCCGACTTCCTTAACAGTTTTTTTAAACAAATTTATATCGGCCTGAGTATTGTAGCCGGCAATAGCTTCAAGTTTATCTATGGTACCGCCGGTGTGTCCCAATCCGCGACCGGCAATCATTGGCACATATACATCACAACAAGCCAAAAGAGGTGCCAGCATTAAGCTGACTTTGTCGCCGACACCGCCGCTGGAGTGCTTGTCGACAATCGGTTTATCAAAATCATTCCAGTTTAAAATATCGCCGGAGTCGCGCATAGCAAGAGTCAAAGCTGTTGTTTCCTGACTGTTCAGACCGTTCAGAAAAGCTGCCATGGTGAAAGCGGCAACCTGAACATCGGCAACACTGCCGGCAGCCATGCCTTGAATAAATTCCTGAATTTCTTCCGGTTTGAGAACTTCCTTATTGCGTTTGCTGCGAATAATTTCCTGAGGTAACATGGCGGACTCCTTATGATTGTTGTAAATATGTTTTTATCAGTTTTTCCAGTTTTTGGGAAGATTTTTCCACTTGAGCCAAGACATCATTATGGTTTTGAACTTCTGTGGTTAATCCCGTCCCCAGATTAGAAATAACGGAAAAGGCAAGGACTTTGATATTTTTGTGGACTGCGGCAATAACTTCCGGTACTGTGGACATCCCGACGGCATCGGCACCGAACATGCGGAAAAGTCTTACTTCGCTTGGAGTTTCATAATTTGGCCCCAGAGCCATCAGATAAACGCCTTCAAAGAGTTCAATCTGCATTTGTGCCGCCAGTTTTTTTATA
Source organism: Pseudomonadota bacterium (assembly GCA_030523245.1). Classification (GTDB taxonomy): domain Bacteria; phylum Pseudomonadota; class Alphaproteobacteria; order RF32; family CAG-239; genus RUG410. The sequence goes on along the minus strand of JAUNIW010000002.1, from coordinate 20,026 downwards.
TCCTGCCGGCAAGAGGAATCATAAGCATTGCTCATATCCGGAAAATACGGTTCGTCATGCGGGCCGATAAGCGGATTGCGCCCGCTGAAATTGATATGATCTTTAATCAGCATAAGACTGCCGGCCGGCATATCGGTCGTCAGGGAACCGGCAGCATTGGTAATAATCATTTTCTTGACACCCAGTGCAGCCAGCAGACTGATAATTTCAGAAATCAACTGTGGGGCGATTCCCTCATAAAGATGAAAACGTCCTTCCATACAAATAACGGTATGACTGCCGATGGAACCAACGGCAAAACGCCCTTTATGACCGGCAACCGTTGTCTGTGGAAAATCGGGAATATCGGCATAATTCAGACAGACCGGGTCTTTAATGGCTTTGCTGACACCGTCCAGACCGGACCCCAGAATAAGAGCCGTATCCGGAATAAGACCGTTAAGTTTGTTTTGGATATATTTCAGGGAATTAGTCAGCATTTTTTATATCTCCCGCTTTGAAAAAATGAGGAATTAAATCATACAAACGAAAAGTTTTTATGGAACCGTTTAAGTCTGCACTGTGCACAAGGGTATTGTCATCACCGAATTCCAAAATTTTTTGCAGGCAGTTGCCGCAGGGCAGAATTTGCGGCGTATCGGCCACAATCAGAATTTCAAGAATTTTGGTTTCACCGGCGGCAGCCATGGCCGAAATGGCGCCGGCTTCGGCACAGGTTCCGCAGGGATATGAGGCATTTTCAACATTACAGCCGCAGAAAAATTTATGATTTCCGCTTAAGAGAGCCGCGCCAACCTTAAAATGCGAATAAGGCGTATAGGCGTTCAGACGGCAGGAACAGGCCAGTTCAAACAGTTTTTGCGTATTTTCCATATTTTTACCCCGTATTTGAAAAAAATATTGATTTATTCTAGGGATAAGATACATTAAAAGTCAAGTTTATCTTTATATCCGTGAGGAGAAAAGCGTTGGTCAAAAAAGTAATTTTGATATTTTTAGGGATTTGCGTGCTGGCTGTCGGTGGTTTGACGGCGTATGTTTCAACGGTCGACTGGAATACCTACCGGCAGGAGATTGCCGATAAATTTTTTGAGGTAACCGGCAAAAAAATAGAATTTTCCGGTCCGATAAGTGTCCAAATTTTGCCTGAACCTGCACTCAATGCCAAAAATGTTAAAATTATCAATCCGAGTAATTCGTCCGAAGTGCTGGCGACCATAGACAATCTGGATACAAAAGTTTCTCTCCGTTCGCTTTTGAAAGGGGCTCCTGATATCCGCTCGTTATATTTAATCGGTGCTGAAATCTGGATAAATGAGAATGATAAAGGAGAAATAAACTGGAAAAACGGCGCACGGTCCCTGACCGAAGATGCCCTGAATATAAGACTTCAAAGTCTGAGCGTGCAAAACGCTTTGCTGCATTATGAAAATGCCGTTTCCGGCTTAAAGTTTGATTTATCCCAGCTGAATGCCGATATTCAGGCGGAAACGCTTGCCGGACCGTATCGTCTGGATGGTAATTTTGTTAAAAATCAGGATCATTTCGGAGTGGCTGTCAGTTTGGGCAGTTTTTCCGGTTTGGCTGATATTCCCGTTAATTTTGCCATAACCCACCCGAAATCCGAAAGTTTTTTACGCTTTGACGGCGTTTATATGCCGAATGAACAGGCTTATAAGGGAGACTTCAGCGGTGGTTCAAAGCAAACGGCAGATTTTGCCAATGTGTTGTCCGATGTAAAAGTTTTGGACGAACAGTATAATGTGCCGCTGCAATTTTCTGTAGGGGTTGAAACGGACAGCGAACAAATAAAATTGTCCAGCTTTATTATAAAATATGACAATTTTATAGAAGGTTCAGGCAGTGTGACTATTCCGCTTCTAGCCGCGGCCGGTCAAAAAAGAACAATAGATGTCAAGTATCAGTTGGTTAATTTGGATTTGCGGCCGCTGTTATCCGTTCTGAAAGCCAAATACCGGAAATTTGCAGAAAACGGCAGTATCTATCAGCCGGATTTTGATTTGAACATTATGGCGGATATCAGCTCGGAACGCGTTGTTTTGAATGATGAAAAGGAGGGGGCATGGGAAAGTGTCAGTCTGAAGGGCAGCTGGATGGATAACACGCTTTCTCTGGATGAGTTCTATGCGGCATGTACGGGCAATACGGTTTTGACCATGAGCGGCAGTCTGGTAGAAGAGAAAAAAGCGCCGCAGTATTTCTTGAAGGCATCTGTAGACAGCAAAGATTTTCTGGCTTTCTTAAACAGTTTGGGGATTTATGCAAAATCGTATGTTCAGGGCTCATACCGCAATGCTTTGGTTTCATTTAATTTAAGCGGTAATAATTCAGCGGTTTCGGCCAATGATATCAAATTTGCCATGGATAAAATGAATATTTCCGGTGTTGCCGGTGTAACATTCCGCCCCAACGGCAATGTTTATGAATTGCAGCTGGCAGCGGATTCTCTGAATTTGGATAATTATCTGCCCAAAAATGAAACGGCACAAACCTTTATGGATAACATCAGAGAAGATATCAGACATCTGAGCTTTTTAAAATGGCTGAATGTTCATGCCGGTCTGCGGGCAGATAAAATGACTTTCCGCGGAACGCAGATATCCAATGCCGTGTTGGCGGCAACAGCAGCAGACAGTTCGCTTAAGATTGAAAATTTTTCAGCGGAAGGCGCGCTTGAAAGTAAAATAAAACTGAATGCCCTGCTGAGTCATTTAGGAAGTCTGGATTTAAATATTGACGAAATCAATTTTAATTTCCAGTCGCAAAAAATGAAAGAGGTAAATGAACGTTTGCAACTGCCTTGGCCTAATTGGAAAATTTTTGGAACAGGTACTTTTCAGGCTGTGGGAAAATATCAGGGAAATTTACATGCCGGTATGTTGGATGTCAAAATTTCTGCCGATGAGAACCGCTTGAATTATACCGGTGAAGTTAAACAGGAAGAAAAATTCGGTTTTAACGGTCAGATAGATGTCAAAACCATTAACTTTGGCGAACTGGTAAATAATCTGGGCGGAAATATCCGAAACAATGCTAACACGCGCAGTGCATTCAGCTGTGCCGGAAATATAAACGGAATCGTGGATGACTGGAAATTTGATAATGCCTCCTGCACGCTCGGTTTGGCAAATTATCAGGGAGAAATTGTTTTTGCGCAGGATAAAAATAATTATCGCATAACGGCTAAGGTGACGGGAGACGACTTTAATCTTGAAAATGTTGTAGAGGTTCAGACAAATACAAATATGCCGGCTATGGCGCGGACGCAGGAAAATTACTTTCTGCCGCGGCCGGATTTAAATAAAAATGTTTTTGTTTTTGATATGTATCGAAAACTCATACTGGATATAGACCTGACGACAACCAAGGCAGTATATCAGGATAAAGTTTTCAATAATTTGAAATTACATGTTCTGAATTCAGGCAGTGTTTTGCAGTTAAATGATATTTCTGCGATTCTGAATGGTGTCGGAATTTCGGGTAATTTGCAAATAAGTTATGAAAAATCACCGCAGATGAAAGGACATCTGAAAGCCGATAACATAGATTTAAAAGGAACCGGCGGCAAAACTTATCAGTTTTTACAAGGAAAAATGTCTGTGGTATCAGACTTTAATATGCCGGCTTCTTCACTGGAAGAATTTGTAACAAATTATACGGGAATGCTGCGCTTTGAAGCCTCGGATGTTTCTATATCGGGATTGGATTTTGCCCAGATTCAGAATAGTCTGACCGGCCGCAAATATTCTAAAGGATTATTCCAGAAAATACGGGATAATCTGCAATCGGGCGAGACAGACTTTCCGGTGATATCCGGCGGTGTAACGGCCGAACGGGGAAATCTGACTTATGACACCGTGACCATGCAGAATAATATGGCAAACATAAATGTCAGCGGTTCAACCAATTTGTCAGAATGGAAAATGAATAATACTTTTGCCGTAACCATGACAAACTTACCGGAAATTCCGCCTTTCAGTTTTACTCTGTCCGGAATGATTAACAAGCCGGCGCTGGACATTAACATTGAAGACATTGTCAATAAATATGATGCTCATTGGGAAGAAGTCGAAGCGGCAAAGCAAGCCGAAAAAGCTGCCAGAGCAAAGGAATTAAATGCCAAGATGGAAGCAGCACAACATGAAGTTTCGGCAATTTCTGAATACGGTAACAGAATCATTCCGATTATGGAAGGTTATCTGTCCAAGAGTGATGATGAGGTACAGATGGCTTGGTACCGCAGCATGCTGTCACGGCTGAACGAAATTAACCGACAGGTTGATAATATGCAGGGAAAAGCCCACTTGGCCGAGTTTACGGAGAATGATGTCAACCAAATCAATAATGATTGCGCGGCATTGCAGACTGAATTATCTGCCATGGAAAAAGACGGTATTTCACATCATCGGGAAGATGTGGCAGCCCGATATCAGAGAATTTCTGCGGAAGGGGCTTCCGTTTATGATAAATCTTCGGCCTTGATGCAGCAATATCGTCAGTTGTTGCAGGATAAATTTGATGTTTTGTTGTCCATCGGCGGTTCTCAGAAGATGACAGAGAGCAGGGTGCTTAAAGACTATCAGACGCAAATCGGAGAATTAAACGATAATATCCGCATGCAGGTTGATACATTTGTTCGTCAAAGCGGAGAAGCCGACGGTATTATGAATAATACATCCGCACTGGAAAATCTGACCGAAAGTCTGAAAAAAGAACTGAAAGAGCTGACAGACAAATATACGGCAATGGAAGATGTTTATAAAAAAACGGATGATGAATTACAGCAGATTATAAATGCCCAGCAAAAAATTTATGATGAGCAGCAGGCGCTGCAAAAACAGAAAGAAGAAGCGATAGCGGCCGAAAATGCTAAAAATCTTCTGAATGATACGAAGAGTCCGGTCGAGGAATCTCCAATTATTAAAAGCGGCGAACCGAAACAGCCGGTTGTTGAAGTACCGAAAAACAATATAGATAAAGGGGCTCCGGAGCTGGAAGTAACAATCAGTCCGGAAACCGAAAACCGTCCGACCTTGCGGAAAATAACCGAAGATACGATAGATAAGGGAGCCAGCGGCACAATTAAAAAATCTTATGAAAAAGAAAATGCCGGAACAATCGTTAAAGAAAATAAAAACAAGCTGCTTAAAGAGGTTGAGGGAGCCGTACAGAAGCCGTCCGGCAGAATAATTGTGAAATAATATGCGGTTTTGGTTGTCGAATTCCTTTTCTCGTGCTACATCTATTCTACAAAAAATAATTATGGAGATGGAAAATGAATAGAAGACCAGAAGTTTGTGTTTTGCCGGTGGCCGGTTTGTCAACCAGAAATCTGCCGACAACAAAGGTACTGCATAAAGGCTTTATGACATTAGATAACATTCCGGTAATTCAGTATGCCGTAGACAGTTGTGCCGAAGCCGGAATTAAGGAAATTGTTTTCATTTACAGTGATGATGCCTGTAAGCATATGTTTGAAAAATATTATGCGCCGGCACCGGAATTGGAAGCGCATCTGAAAGAAAAAAATAAGCTTGATTTATTGGAAAAGGTGAAGGAAATCATTCCGGAAGGAATGAAGTTTTCGTTTGCCCGCCAGAGCGAACCGAAAGGCAACGGTCATGCTATACTGATGGCTAAAGATGTTATCGGCAAGCGCGATTTTGCTGTTATGTGGGTTGATGATGTTTATATCAATCTGCATGGTGACGGTGTGTTGAAACAACTGTGTGAGGTATATGAACAAAAGGGTGGTATTGTCGAGAATATCATGGAATGCCCGCGGCAGGAAATGGTACGCTACGGCGCATTGGTGGGAGCCAAACGCGAAGGTAATGTGGTACGGGCTACCGGTTTGATTGAAAAACCAAAGTTGGAAGAAGTGCCGTCAAATTATGCTTCTATGGGACCTTATGTCATTCCAAACGAAGTTATGGACATTCTTCCGGAGGTTACCAAAGGGACAAACGGCGAAATCAATCTGACAGATGCTTTGAATTTAGCTGCTTTGCGAGGTATGCCGATTTATGGCGTGTTGTGCAAAGGGTTGCGTTTTGATTGCGGTACAAATGCCGATTTGCAACGTGCCAATATAAAGCTCAGTCTGATGAACAGCGGCGAACTGCGGTCATATACGCGAGAACTGCTGGATACAATGGATATCTGAACGTTGTAAAAGTTAAAAAATAAAGCCGTTATAAGACGGCTTTATTTTTTTGAAGATACCGGCAGATATCTATTTTTCCGGTTCTTCTGTTTGCGGAATTTGTGCCGGTCGGATATCTTTTTTACCGTTCGGCATCATACGGGCAGCTTTTTTCCCGAAATGATGAGGACGGATGTTTTTATCGTCAGGATTCGGTTTTGGCGCAAAACGTTCGTGTATTTGTTGAAGAACAGTCTTTTGTTCATCTGTTAAAATACTTTCAAAACGGGCTTTCCCTCTTTGGCGTATTTTACCGGCTTGATTTCTCAACTCTTTCATTTTATTCGAAATTATCTCAAATTCGGCCATGTCTTGTTTGCGGAATTCTTCAATTTGTGCTTTTTGTTCTGCACTCAGATTAAGAATTTTATCCAGATGTTCCGGAGTATGTTTGGAATGAAACATGTCCGGATGACGAGGTCTGCGGTGTCTGTTTTCGTGACGGCGTTCAAAACTTCTGTCATCTTCCGTATATCGGTTATCGTGGTGTTCAATGCGTGGTTCCGGCATAGGTTGTTGTTCTAGGGCAACCGGCGGGACAGGGCGGAAATTCTGCGGTGCCTGACATCTGTAAAACAGGCTGGCAGCTCCCATGATGAACATACCGGCGGCAAAAGAACAGCCGATAAGCAAAAAGTCTTTTTTAGTTAAGTTATTCATTTAAAACATTCCTTTCATTAACAAATTAAATAATTGAGTTGTTGTTGCAATTTTTGTTTTGCATTATGGATTCTTGATTTAAGAGTTCCCGTTGTAATGCCCAGTTTTTTGGCGGCAGCATCGTAACTCAATCCTTCAAATTCAACCAATACAAGGGCTTTACGCATTTTTTCGGGCAGTTGGTCAACTGCATTTAAAACGAGTTTTCTCCGGCATTTTTCAATCCAGTAATATTCGGGATCCTTATCAGTGCTTATGGTTTCCGTTTGATTATCTGTGTCATAATCGGTCAGACGCTGATATTTTTGGCTTTTTCGCCGCAGATAGTCTTTACAGAAGTTTTCACTGACCGTCCGCATCCAGGCTGACAGCTTTTCTTGTTCGTGATAGGCGTATCTTTTTTCCCAGAGATGAATATAAATCTCTTGTTCCAAATCTTCATCAGAGCGGCACAGATATTTATAGACAGTACGACGCACGATTCGCCGGCAGAGACAGCGTGTTAAAAATTCCATCAGATAGCCTTTCTGTTTTCATCAAGCAAAAAATAATTGTTCGGGTTGATATCCAGCTGAAAGTAATCATCATTCAGGGGTTCGTACAACGCTGTGTAATAGGTTGCAAAATCGTCATTATCAAAAGCCGGCTGCTGATAAGCAGTCAGGCAGAGAAATACTGCGCAATAGGTGCTCAAAGCAACACCGGAGATAATCCGCCGGTTTTGTTTTCTTTTCAGATAAAGCGGTTTTGCTTCCAGTAACAGTTGATCCAGTTTATCCATATTAACCTCATCAGTTTCCGTTTACATAAAGGATAACGAATTAAAATTTAAAAAGTTCAAAAAATTTGAAACAATGAAAATAAAAGGGAGTATATATCCAGAAAAAAAACGCCGTTAAAGGCGGTTTCAAAGTTCTATTGGCGCGCCCCGGGCGATTCGAACGCCCGACCCACAGCTTAGAAGGCTGTTGCTCTATCCTGCTGAGCTAGGGGCGCAGCACCATAAACTGCAACATAATTCGCACAAAATTTATGACTTGTCAATATGAAAATATTTTTTTCTAAATTTTGTATTGCATTTTAGACAAATTTAGTTTAAGATAACTTTGTTTTCTAAATTTTTATTAAATTATTTTTATTTATGGAAAAAAATGTTTATAGCAACTTCATGGCGGTCGTAAAACAGTCGACTCCGGAGGAACGTAACAAAGTTGCCGCATCTTTTCGCAAAGATTTGAAAGCCTACAAAATAGGTGGTGCCGTTATGAAAATCGTAGATAGTAAAAGCGAAAAGGTGCCACTCTATATTAACGTTATGTGTCAGCAGTACCGCAAGGCACAATTTGCGGAAGAGTTTGATGCAGAATGCCGTCGTCTTTGTTCCGTTCATTGGCAAAATCCCGAGATGGTACAGCGTATTCGCGCCTTGCATGAAGTTGTTTCCACCTCTAAGAAATAGAGGGTGAATCTTAAGAAAAAAGCACCGGTTTTATAACCTGTGCTTTTTCTTTTGCAAAAAATCTTTTTTTACGGCATAAAAAAAGCTTCCTGACGGAAGCCTTTGGGATAGTACTCAATTAACCCTGACGAGCTTTCAGCTTCGGGTTCTTTTTGTTGATAACATAAACGCGGCCTTTGCGGCGAACAACTTTACAGTCCTTATCACGTTCTTTTTTAGATTTTAACGAACTGAAACATTTCATTTTTTTTATCCTTTACAAAACATTTTGAGCGCAAAATAAGCTATTTATTGCCAAATGTCAACCAATTTTTTTGCGGATATGCATAAAATTAAGGTATCTTTTATTTTTTATTCTTATATCATATTAAAAAACAAACTTTTTTATAAGGAATTGGCTGATGAAAAAATTGTTATTGACCTTTCTGGCTTTGGGCATTTGGATAAGCGGGGCAACTGCTGCGGAAATATCCTATCTGGATGAAATGCGCCAGCTGGGTGATGTTGCAGGGCAGGGACTGGCCTGCCGCGCGCGTAAATATCAGCAATACGAACTTCTGGCACGGGCGCTGCTGGTTACTAAATCACCTAATGACAAACTTCAAAGAGAAGCAATGATTGCTTATAATGAAACAAAAATTGACGCTATGTCCCAGATTTTTGCCAACAATTATGAAGGATGTGACCAGATTGTTTATAATTTTAACCGTCAGAAAATTTTCAAGAGTGTCCTTTATGCCGACGGTAAAATCAAATTATATGACGGCACGCTTCTGAAACCGCGAAAATTGTATGATGCTTCCAGTCTTTATAAAAAAGATCCGGAAATTTATGAAAAAGCACTGGCAACCTATAAAAAAGCTCTTGCCAAGGCTGAAAAAAGTAAGCAGAATAGACCGAAAATCGAATTTCATGATTCTAATTACGGCCGCTATGCCAATCAGTTTAAATAAAAGGAGAATATAATGGCTTCGTACCAATACATTTTTGTAATGCAAAATTTAACCAAGGTTCTGCCGGGGGGAAGAGAGTTATTTAAAAATATAACACTTTCTTTTTTTCCGGGAGCCAAAATCGGTGTATTGGGTGTCAACGGTGCCGGTAAATCAACTCTTTTAAAAATTATGGCCGGTATTGATAAGGACTTCAGCGGCGAAGCCTGGGCTGCCGACGGGGTTAAAATCGGCTATCTGGAACAGGAACCGAAGCTGGATGCCGGCAAAAATGTAATGCAGAATGTGATGGACGGTTTGGGTGAAACGCAAAAATTATTGCAGCGTTTTGAAGAAGTTTCTGCCAAATTTGCCGAACCGATGACAGATGATGAGATGAATGCCCTGATTGAAGAACAGGCTGAATTACAAGAAAAAATCGATGCCTGCGGCGGTTGGGAAATCGAACGTACCGTACAAATTGCAATGGATGCCCTGCGCTGTCCGCCGGCTGAAGCCGACGTGACAAAACTTTCCGGCGGTGAAAAACGCCGTGTGGCCCTATGCCGTCTGTTGTTGCAAAAACCGGATTTATTGTTGCTTGATGAGCCGACCAATCATCTGGATGCCGAATCGGTTGCCTGGCTGGAACATCATCTGAAAGACTATAACGGTACGGTGGTTATGGTAACACACGACCGCTATTTTCTGGACAATGTTACCGGCTGGATTTTGGAACTTGACCGCGGTCAGGGAATTCCGTATGAAGGAAACTATACATCATGGCTGGAGCAAAAGGAAAAACGTCTGGCGCAGGAAGCTCGTGAAGAAAATGCCCGTCAGCGTACTCTGGCCTTGGAACTGGAATGGATTCACAAAAATCCGAAAGCACGTCAGGCTAAGTCCAAAGCGCGTATCAATGCATATGACGAATTGCTGTCACAGGCCGGCCGTGAAAAAATCAGCACGGCTCATATCAATATTCCGATGACGGAACGTCTGGGGGATTTGGTTATTGAGGCCAGCCATATCAGTAAAGCATTTGGTGACAAAGTTTTGATTGATGATTTGTCTTTCAAAATCCCGAAGGGGGCTATTGTCGGTATTATCGGGCCAAACGGTGCCGGTAAAACAACGCTGTTTCGCATGATTACCGGACAGGAAAAGCCGGATTCGGGAGAAATCCGTATCGGTGATTCTGTAGATTTGGGCTATGTAGACCAGTCCCGTGACGAACTTAATCCGGATAAAAATATATGGGAAGAAATTTCCGATGGCCTGGATATGATTCAGTTAGGCAAAAATGAAGTGTCGTCACGCGCTTATGTCGGTCAATTTAATTTCAAGGGCGCCGACCAGCAGAAAAAAGTCGGACAGCTCTCCGGCGGCGAACGCAATCGTGTCCATCTGGCAAAGATGCTACGCAAAGGTGCTAATGTGATTTTGCTTGATGAACCGACCAATGATTTGGATGTTGATACACTGCGTTCTTTGGAAGAGGGGATTAACAATTATCCGGGATGTGTACTGGTTACATCACATGACCGGTGGTTTTTGGATCGTCTGGCAACACATATTCTGGCCTATGAGGATAACGGCCATGTCGAATGGTTTGAAGGCAACTTTGAAGATTATGAAAAAGATAAAAAAGCCCGATTAGGAGAAGATGCCTGCAATCCGCACCGTATTCGTTATAAAAAGCTGGAACGCTGACCGAAAGACAAAAAAACTCCCCGTAAGGGGAGTTGAGATTAAAACATATTGTTTTATTTAACAGCGGCAGAACTGTGTAACGGAGCCATTCTGTCCGGTTCCTGCATAACAGGCATATTGACTTCCGGACGCATTCTGTCTGCTTTTGTTTTATCATCTTTCATTTTATCCGAATGGTGTTTTTTGTGATGATGCTTTTTTTCATGGCAGCCGAATTTTTTATCGGCATGTTTGCCTAAAAAATGTTCGGTATTGTCTGTATCACCGGTGTTGATAATAATGATGTTTCCGCCTTGGGCATCAGAATAAGCCGGAACAGGTGTCGGAGGCACAGGCATGGCGCGTACAGGCATCGGGTGCGGGCCTTTAACCGGACAACGGACACCGCATTGCAATAAAGAGTGGAAGCCCATACCTGCTAAAAAGAGAAGCAGCGCACAAATCAGTTTAACTGCAGTTTTTTTGCAGCAACAGGAACAGCCGCATTTGCAACCGTTACCACAGGTGCATTCTTTACCTTCCTGACAGCCGCAGGTACAATCTTTGTCACAACAGTGTTTTTCTTTTTTTTCAGCCGTTACGGCTTCGGACTTTTCTTTTTTATCCATAATTTTTTCTCCTTTATATGAACGAAAATTGATTTTCTGCATAAAATATAAGGTGGAAAAAACAAAATGTAAAGAACCGGCGGAAAAAATTTAAGTTACGGGACTGTCTGATTTTATAATAAATAAGATTTTTTCCCGATAAATATAGTTTGAAATAAATAAAAAGTGTGGTATAATAACAATGTTTACCAAATTATTGTTTCTACAAATTTTGAATGCCGTTTTTCAGAGTTTATTACTTTGAGGAAGCTTTGAGGTTTAGGACTTTAATCTGGCGGACCTTTAAGGGGAAAATCTTCTTAATGTATTTTATTTATTTAAATTTTTTTCTAATGAAAGCAAATTTATTTGTGCGGATTTATGCCGCTGTGTTGAGAACGCTTTTTCCGCAAATTGCGGTAAAGTATTTCACCTTAAAGTCCCGTAGCCATGCTACATTGTATCTGCCCAGTGTCAACAAGCAGCTCAGGCTGATAGCCAAGCTGGGTTTTGATGAACAAGACCTGCAGGCACGGTGTTGGAGTTACGGGACGAGGAAAACTCTTTTTCAAAGAGGAAATTACAGTCTGTTGCCAGACATCTTCTGCGCCGAAGAGTTTGATATCATTGTGGAAAAAAATGATATCGGACTGATTGCTCGGGCGATGAGGTATTATATTCCTGTATCTCAGGTAAAGCTTGAGTTGCTGAAACGATTCGGGGTCGAGTTGGTTAAAGCAGCGCCTTCGGTTTTTCTTAAGCTTGAACCGTATGAAATTCTCGGTATTAAGAAAAATGAAGCGGCTTCGGTTGACTGCGAAGGCTGGAAGTCTGCTGAAGTATTGGCATGTACCAAGCCTTCATTGGCACCTCTGTTTATGAAAGAACTGACCAGGATTGCGCCTGAAAATTTGGGTGAAATCGGAAATAAGAGGTTTATCCTTTTTTTCAATCAGGCTTTTAGAACAAAGGAAGATATTTCGGAAATGATGCCTTATATGAAGGAGAATTTTCCGGAACTGTATGCCAAAGTGCGGGATAATGTGGCTTCGTATCCGTCTTTTCAAACATACTTTTGTAAGATGTTTCCGCTGGTGCAGAAACATTTGGGAGGTCATGAGGTGAAGACGCTGCAGGCAGGTTCGTTTTGCGGAAATCTGGAAGACTGGGCTGATGCCTATACATGGCTGTTTATCGGTGCCGGCAGACTAAAAGATGAGCGGGTATATAACTGTATCTGGTCTTACATAGACAATTTACAGACCAAACTTTATCCGGAAGCATTTAGTGAGTTGTTTGCTTTGCTGGTTGACAACGCTAAATCAGCTGATAACGTCAGAGCACTGATGATTATCAACAACGGATATGGTTTGCAGTACCTGCCAAAACTTCAGGAAAAGCTGATTGAATTTGGCGCTTCAAGCTTTTTGCGGAATCAATTCCCGTTTAAAGAATGGAATAAGAATGTCGCAAAAAAGGCGTTGTATCTGCTTGTGAACTCAAGAGCAATTCCTGTGTCGGAGATGTCAAAGCTGGATTCTGATTTGCTTGAATATACTTCCGATTTAATGGAAGCCGTCGCGCAGATTCAGCTAATTGGGAAAGATCCCACCCTCGCAATAAGATACAAGCTTCAGCCGGAGGCGGAGGTATATCTGTTTTCTATGGACCGTATAGAACCTCTCCAAATTGAGTATATAAAAAATTGGAAGCCTTCAATGAAAGCTTTCTTGTATATTCTGAATAAGGAGATGAGATATTCCTGTGAAAAGACAGCAGCATACAAGTTGATTTTCAAGTATGCACAGAAGTGGAATCTTTCTCGTGAACAGTACTGGGCCATCCTGCAGAGTTCTCTGAAAGAATATGCTTGCGAGCTCAAGTCTTATGTAAAAGAAACAAAGCAGGAAGCAACCGAAAGTGTAAACTGATTGAGGAATGGTATAAAAATAAGGGACGACAAAAGTCGCCCCTTATTTTTATAAAAAGAAAACCTGTGGAGAATATCCTCTCCGCAGGCTTTCGTCAAAGTTGGCTGCTTCACCTGGACTCGAACCAAGATTGACGGAGTCAGAATCCGCTGTCCTACCATTAGACGATGAAGCAATCTTTTTTTATAACGAGCTAGTAATAAGCCAAATTTTTTTACTTGTCAAATACTTTTCTTAAAAATCTCTTCACTTTTCTAAAATCTGTGTTACATTACCGCTATAGGAGAAAGCAGATGTCTAAAAAATCTTTTTTACAAAATATTTGGCACATGATAATCGGCGGCAGCGCCTCATCAGGCCATAAACAGATATCATCTGCACAAGCTGCCGTTTTGCAAAAAAAATATCTGGAAGCCCGCGAAGACGAGGCCAAAATTCTGGAGTATCCGCCTTATGTGGATGTGGCACGTCAGTTATTTTCGGATAAAAAAGAGATTTTCAGGGCAGCTGTTTTTTATCTGCGCCGGATTGCCGAGAATGAAAATAAGTATGCTGAGGCTATTGTGACCGTTATGAAACAATATGCTAAAACAGCGGAAAGAAATGCGGAAGATATGGCTTTTCTGGCAGAACAAATTGATGCTATAGAAAAAAATGTTCATTTTTTCATCTGAATTTCAGTACAGTCCCTTGAACCTGACAAGATAAGGATTACTTCAAAAAATGGTAAAGATGATTCTTTACCCTGAGCTTAATAAACAAATGAGGAGTAACAATGTCTGTAGGAACTGTAAAATGGTTTAATACCCGTAAAGGCTATGGTTTTATTCAGCCTTCCGCCGGCGGAAAAGATGTTTTTGTACACATTACGAAATTAGAAGAAAAAGGACTGCGCCGCTTGTATGAAGGGCAGCGCGTGGGCTATGAGCTGTATAATGACCGCGGTCGTATAGCTGCGGGAAGCATTGAGCTTTTGAGCTGAGATTTTTATATCTTAAGAAACATCATAAAGAAAACCTTTCGTCCTGACCGGACGGAAGGTTTTTGTTGTTGTGCAAATAGCCTTTAGCCGTTGATTTTTGGATAACCTCGTGATATTTTTATAAAAAACGTTTTTGAGGGGTGCCAATGAAATATCTCGGAGTACTGCTTGCTTTGTCAGTTTGTGTTATACCGGAATTCGGTTTTGCAGAGACATTGCCGCAAAATCAGAAATCGGCGGAAATAAAAATAACGGATGCGGCTGATTTGTTTTTTTCAACCAAAGACAACAAAGAGATTGTCTATAATAAAGACGGTAGTCTGTTTACCGGCGCCGTGCAGAAAAAAGATGATGAAGGGCGGACTGTTTCTTATTTTTACCGTAACGGCTTACGTAATGGCGTTATAACCTCGTATTTTGAAGACGGAAAAATTGAATTTGAAGAAACCTACCGGCAAGGAAAAAAAGAAGGTGAAGAAATCTATTTTTATGAAAACGGTAATCCTAAATCCAAAAGAACCTATAAAGATGATGTTCTGAATGGCATTGAAGTTCTTTATTATATCAGTGGTAAACCTCGTCAGCAAAACAACTATATCAACGGCAAACTGGACGGTAAAACGGCTTATTTTGACGAAGAAGGCAATCAAACCAGAATCGAAAATTATAAAGACGGTCTGAAAAACGGCGTGGAACATATTATTGTCGAAAATATGCTTCAGGAAGAAAATAATTATGTAAATGGCAAAAAAACGGGATTGAGCAAGAAATACAACAAAGAATATATGACCGATGAAATCAATTATCTTGAGGACAAAAAAGACGGGATATCGCGCCACTATAATAAGGATGGCAGTGTCATCGAAATACCTTACGAAAATGATGTAAAAAACGGTGTGGGTGTGGCCTATTATCCGGATAAAAAGATTGCCAACAAAGCGACTTATCTGAATGATATGAAAAACGGATTGAGCGAAAAGTTTTTCCCTAACGGACAGCGGCAGTCGGCAGAAACCTATAAAAACGATAAACTGGAGGGGATTGGCCGTTATTACGATCAAAACGGCAATTTGCTTTCCGTAAAATATTTCGTTGACGGTATGGAATTGTCAGTAATGAATCTCGCCAAAGACAGCGAGTTCGGGGATATTTCCTCTGCTTTCAAAGGCAACAAGCTCGGCAGGTTTTATTCGCAAAAAAATATGTGGTATCCTGTTTTGTGGTTTGGCATAAATTTAGAAAATCCTGATATTCTGCGCGACTTGGAAAAGAATATGAAAATGTATAATGTTTCTTTGGATGACACCAAAGCTTATGCCCGAGAAAGCAAGAGTAAATATCAGGAATATAGCCGCCGGCTGTTTTTCGGATTGACCCCGTTAGGATATGCCGTCAATTTATCAGCACCGGCCGAAATCTTACAAAATTTTGCCACACCGGAGCATATTAACGAAGAAAATCCGCGCGGTGGAACGGCACTGCAGGAAGCGATACGCTTAAACAATCTGGATATGGTCAAATACCTGCTTTTGAAAAACGCCGATGTAAAGAAAACGGCCGGAGGTTCTGTCGTTGCGCAGGCTGTACAGGAAAAAGTGCGGCTGGCTGTTATTGAAGAATTGCTGAAAGCCGGTGCCGCAGTTGAAACGCCGGCAGAGGACGGTAGTACGCCTTTGCTTATGGCCGTGCGGAACAATAACGGACGGTTGGTAGATTTATTGTTGCAATATCAGGCCAATCCGCATATTTTGCTGCCGGATGGTAAAAATCTTCTGTTTTGGGCCGTTGTCAATCAGGCCGATGACGAAATTATCGACAAGCTCCTGAAAGCCGGTGTAAATGTCAACCAAAAAGATGCGGCCGGTGAGGTTATTCTGTTGAAAGCTTTGGCGCAAAATAACAGTGCCTTGGTGGAAAAGCTGTTGCAAAGCGGTGCCGATGTAAACTTAGCCGATTCGTCGGGGGAAAGTGCGGCTACTTATGTTATCGAAAATCCGGTTGATGAAAGTTTTATCCGGCAGATTTACGGCAAAGATGTTGATGTTTATCATAATGTCGGTAAAGAAAAACAGCCGTTATGGCGTATTCTTGCGGCCAAAGAAAAATGGAATCTGCTGCGCGAGGTTTTTGAAAAAATGGGAGGTGTTGATAAAGCGGATGCCAATGGCGAGGTGCCGCTGCAGGTGCTGCTTTTACCGGAAAACAAGGTGGCACCGGAACTGGAGGAGATTCTTCTGTCGTATGTTAACACAGCATGGTTGAATGCCAATCCGGATTATATATGGCAGGCAGCGGAACATAAAAATTTTGCTTTATGGCAAAAACTTGTAGCGCTTAAATTTAATCCGCAGTTGAAAAACAATGCGGGTAAAACATTGTTGTTTGAATTTATGGAAAAAAATTATCCTCTGGAATGGCTGGAAGAACTGGAAAAACTTAATCCGGATTTGAACGAGGCAAATACTTCGGGATTAACACCTCTGGATTTTGCCGTCCGGAATAACAATGTCGGATTGGTGCGGAATTTGTTGGCACACGGAGCTGCTGCCGGATTACCGGCACATGATTATCTGGTCAATCTGACGGCGGAACAGGCGGAGATAACGGAGTTGCTGTTGCAAAACGGTGCGAATACATCTGTCGTATTGCCGGATAATCGAACTCTGTTGATGAATGCCGTCGAAAATCTGAATGAGCCGTTGGTGCAAAGCCTTTTGTCGCAGGGAATTGCCATGCAGACCAGAGATAATGACGGGAATATTGCCGTTCACTATTTATTGGAAGCGGTTAATAAAAACGGGACTATGCCGGAAGACGAGTTGTTGTCGAGATTTTCAAAAATATTGGCTTTGTTAACCCAATATGGTTTGGATATCAATGCGCAAAACGGTAACGGAGAAACACTGCTGATACGTCTGGCTTTACAAAAAAATAAATTATATGCACAGCTTTCCGAGATTCTGATGCAGCAGGGAGCTGATATATCTTTGAAAGACCAATATGGCCGTTCGGCAGCGGATTATGCTGCAAAGTTCGGAAAAGCCGATAAGTAAACACTTGCAAAAAAATCTGCCGGTTCCGTTAAGGGGTACCGGCAGGAAAGGCATCAGGAAAAATCAGCCCAGCGCATCTTTTAAGGCTCGGACGGCAATTTGAAATGCCTCATGTGTCTGTTCTGTTTCAGCCAGAGCATTCAGCATCAAAAAGTCGTGAATAGTGCCGTTTATGCGTATGGCACTGACGACGACGCCGGCCTGATCCAGTTTACGGGCATAAGCTTCGCCTTCATCACGCAATACATCATTTTCATCTGTAATCACAACAGCCGGCGGCAGTTCTTCCAAATCGACAACGGAAGCTTGCAGCGGGGAAGCAAAAATTTCCCGCCGGCTTTCGGCACGGGGTGCATATTGCTGCCAGAACCATTGCATGGCCTTTTTAGTCAGCCATGGTCCTTCGGCAAATTTTTGATAAGATTCGGTATCAAAGTTTGCATCGGTTACCGGATAAAGCAGAACCTGCAGCAGGATATTCGGTATATTGTTATTGCGTTTGGCCATCAGTGTCATCACGGCAGCCATATTTCCGCCCACGCTGTCTCCGGCTACGGCCAGTCTTTCACCGTCCAGCTCATATTCTTCGGCATGTTGAACAATATGCTGCAAAACAAAAAATAAATCATTTGTTGTCTGCGGATATTGAGCTTCGGGAGATTGGGTATAAACCGGAAAAACGACAGCAGCGGAAACATCGTTGGCCAGTTTACGGATAAGCCTGTTATGCGTTACTTCATCCCCCATTACCCAGCCACCGCCGTGAATATAAAAAATTATCGGCAGCCGGCCGCGGTATTGTAGCGGACGGGCAATAATAACTTTCATCTGCCGGTGCTTATCCAGCGGGATGGAAATTTCTTTAATTTCTGCCTTAATTTCCGGTAAAGCGGTGGATTTTTGGGTATCCAGCAGTACCTGACGCGCTTCTTGTGGCGTGAGTTCATAAAGAGGTTTTCCGCCCTTAGCCGCCAGATTGTCAATAAATGATTTCACCGACTGAAATAAATTTGGTTGTGTCATATTTTTTCTCCTTGTTGTACTTCAAGGTTATATATATGATTTTCCGAAATGATTTAAATGTCTGTAAGAAGCTATTTTACAGAGTTTGGCAGGGTTTGGTAAGGGCAAGTGTAAAGTCGGCTTCTGTGGTGCTTTGGATATCTTCAAGCGACGAATACGGACTGATTTCACGTAAAAGAAGACCGTTCGGTGTCACTTCAAATACGCCTTTTTCCGTGATAATCAGATTAACTTTATGGGCAGCCGTCAGAGGCAGGGTGCATTTTTTCAAAATTTTCGGCATACCTTTAGAAGTATGTTCCATGGCAATAATCAGTTTTTTTGTACCGACGACCAAATCCATGGCACCGCCCATTCCGGGCGTAAACTTTCCGGGAATGCACCAATTGGCAAGATTACCTTCCTGATCGACCTGCAGAGCCCCCAATACGGTAATATCAATGTGTCCGCCGCGCATAAGTCCGAATGAAGTCAGGCTGTCAATAAAGCAGCCGCCCGGATTGATTGTTACTCCGATACCGCCGGCATTGGTAATCCGCTCGTCTTTAACCGATTCATGCGGATAAGCGCCAACACCCAAAACACCGTTTTCCGACTGAACCACAATTTGAATATTATCAGGCAGATAAGTAACAGCTTTCGTCGGCAGGCCGATACCGAGCGTAATGACATCGTTGTTATGAAATTCTTGCGCCACACGTTTGGCAATAACTTCCTGTATTTCATCTTTTGACAGAATCATTTCACAATTTCCTTGGCCACAATATAATCAACGGCAATTCCCGGAACAATGACATTGTTCGGATTTAACGGCTCGTTATGCAGATAATCAACTTCGGCAATGACGATATCGGCGGCTGTTGCCATAACGACATTAAAATTGCGGGTAGAACCAAAATAAGACAAATTACCGAAATGGTCGGCATTGGTCGCATAAATCAGGGCAATATTTGCTCTCAGCGGAGTTTCCAAAATATAATCACGGTCGTTGAGGTGAATAATCTGCTTACCTTTTTCAACGTCCGTACCGATGCCTGTCGGTGTCAGAATACCGCCTAAACCGGCACCGCCGGCGCGGATACGTTCGGCCAGAGAGCCTTGCGGTGCGAGTTCGACTTCTAATGTACCGGCATTCATCTGAGCTACCGTTTCCGGATTTGTACCGATATGGGAAACAATGGCTTTTTTGACTTTGCGGGCAGAAATCAGTTTTCCGCGGTCGGAATCGGGCAGAGATGTATCATTGCCGATAAGAGTCAGATTTTGGATGTTTGTTTTTCACAATTCAACAATAACGGCCGTAGGTGAACCGCATTTTAAAAAGCCGCCTATCATAACGCTTAAATCGTTTTTAAAAAATTGCGCGGCTTCGGCTGCCGAGATAAATTTTACCATTTGCTCTCCTTAAAAACTATCCCAGCAATAACGGAAAATCTGTAAAAAGTCAAGAAACGGGGAAC